>JALWTO010000017.1:0-23019 GCA_027082825.1 Acidilobaceae archaeon | reverse complement strand
TCTTTGAATAAACGACAAGAGAAGCTCCAGTAAAAGGATCTCGTATATAACTCTGCGGTAACATCTTTATTGCCAAGTTCCAAGATCCATATTTGACGTAATTCATTACAATTTCTTCAAGAACTTTATCCGCATGTACAACAGTAACATTTCCTTTCCAACCCACTACGAGAGAAGCACCTTTATTTAAAAATATTCCTGCAAGAACTTTGTACCCGGCAAAACATGTTGAAAGAATAATAACTGATCCTTTCTTTACTTGCAAGTATTTTTCTAAATAGTACTGAGTTACTGCTATGTATGTCTTGTTGTAATTAGGTCTAGGTTTAACTAAAGGAATTCCCTCTGCTATGTAGCCCTTCTCTTGCAATTTAGGATAAAGCTTTGGAGAGTATCGTTCTCCAGTAAAAAGAGCTACATATACCTTTAATGTGCCTGTTGCAGGGTTATAGATATTTGCCCAGCCTGTATGTCCCCTAAATATGATGACATTGTAGTATTTGAAGATCGTCAAGGAATTTATTGTAAACTCGTTTGCTGGAATTAACGTTACAGTGCAGTTAGCTTTTTCTAATTCAGCTGTGATATTTCCAATAAGCTTTGGGTTAGGATAATCCTCTTCAAGCTGATCTATTATAAGAACCCTGCACCTTCCCAAATTCTTCATGGTGTTGAAAGCTCCTTTTCTAAGTCCATATGTATAACCTTTGTATATTGCTATTGAAAGGCCTAGGACAATAATCAATACGACAATAGTACTGAGGGTTTTTCTAGATAATAAAGAAGTAGAGGTGGAAACATTACTTGCTTTTCCCTTCTTCATTTTCATATACATTACCTATCTTTTCTTTTTCGATCCTTCCTTATTAGGAAGATCGAGGCTATACCCGTTAGGGACAAACCAATGGTTATTAGGGCTATAGCCACGTGGCCTGTTTTTGTGTGAATGACCAGCTTACCTCCTACAGGCGCAGGGGTTGCGAGAGTTAACGGAGTTCCAGTGAGATTTTCTTCTAAAGGTATCTTAAGGTCATAGATCCCAGACGAGACGTAGATTATTGTTTGTCCTGAGACTTTCTTCCAGGAGCTCGATGAGGAGTTCCAGAGATAAGCCCTTATGTTTGGATTTGTAACGTTTACATGTAGATACACTTCAGGCATGGTTCCACTATAAGTTATGTTCAACATTATATCGAAGAAAGCCTTGCCAACAAGACCGGCAGGTAGAGGGGAAGCTCCAAAATTGGCAAGTTGATTTTCAGTTATATTAGCTATCCTGAAAGTAACGTTACCTGTAGTACCACTGGGAAATATTACTTCCAATTTCGCTCCTGTAGTACCCCAGGCCGTGCTAAGTTTAAAGTTCTGGGTTGTGTTAGACGTCGTTGATATGCTTAAGTAAGCAACGCTTCCAATTCCTGGAACATAGTAGTAATATGTCCCTACAGAGGTCGTAGCAAAGCTCACATTGGCAAATAACGAAATCGTTCCAAAGGCTATAAGTATAACACCAGCTATGGCAAGTATTGTCCAGATCTCTTTGTTGTCATTCAAAGGTACTAGCACCCTAGAATATTTTTAGAACGATAGTCATATTTAAAGAATTACTCTCTCACATAATTAAGAATTTATGAAGGTACAGAGGAGACAGTTAAGTACAACCATGCGGTAAAGATCGGTATCAACAACAAATATTTAACCTCGTCGAGATTTAATGCATCCTTATTTCTTGATTCAAACACTTTTCCAAGAATTAGAGGGAGAGGAGCATTTAATAGAACACGATAAGCTCCACAGTAATTTAATACAGGTAAAGCAATAAAAGATAGGGCCGCGGAAACGTTCAATATTGAGATTTCTTCTGTCAACATTAAGTATATCTCCGAGGGTATAAGAACTTCGGGTCTAGCCAAAGTTCCCCAGACATATATAAGAAGTGTAAAGTAAGGATTAGGTCCAGGTGTACTTCCCGGTCTAACTATACCAGGGGTAGCTCTAAATCCTCCCAAGATGTAATCTACAAATAGTGTGAAGATCCATGATATTGAAATTAAAATAACACCTATAATATCTTTTTGATCTCTTCTAATGATTAATGCTATAAAAGTATAAGTCAGAGTCAGGTAAGCTAATGTCCAGGGATGCCAAAGCCCTAGAATAGTAGCAAGAGCAATAAACTTTTTCTCGAAAGACTTTTTGTCTATCAGATAAAAAAGCACGTACATTATTGAAAGCGCGTAAAGATTTGTCTGAAATCCACCATAAAGGAACGCAGGACCTAAATAAAGTGGTATGAGAAGTGAAGCCCACCCACCATAAAGGAACGCACTAACTGTTGTGAGTAATATAAAACCTATAGAAGGTAATACTATATCTCCAAAAGTGCCCATAGGAACATTGATTACCTTATGAAGATAGTAGATGTAAAGTAAATATAAAGGTCTTAACGTTTTGGAGAGAATATGCAACCCCTTTAGAACGCCGTTCTTATCAAGTATCTTTAGCCACTCAATGTTATATCTTGTGTCGACGGAGATTGTTATGGCATGAGGGTTAAGTCTCCTTGTATGGGGGAGAAGTATCATTATCAGGGATAAAGTTATCGAGAAAAGTAGGAAAATGACATCCCTTGTTTCATATCCATTATAGGTACTTTTGTAACTTTTCTCTTCTTTTATTTTAATTGTTTTACCAAGATATAGTATTCCTGCAATAAACCCAATTATGGGTACGAATATTATTAAAGAAAGCCAGATTCCGCGCTCGAAAGCTATAATTTTAAACAAACTTTCCCAAGGGCCTAGAGAACCTTTTGAAAGCATTTCATAAATTATAATAATCAAAGAAATTAATGAGATAAAACTAAGAAATTTTATTGTATCCTTTATTATATTTATCGTTTTATTTTTATTCCTTTCTGTAAACAAAATAGATAGTGCTAACAGAATACTGAGGAAAAATAAGAAAAGTTTCTCATTTTCACATTTTCCCAATCCTATAACATCGTTTAAGTTAAGTGAGGAGCGTGTAACAGTTATCCTAATTAAGCCTGAGGATATTCCAATACAAGTCATTAAAATTATAAAGAATAGTGACCAGAACACAGTGCTAACTTTTCTCATCTTTGTCGCCTTCTTTAGCAATAACAACGATCATGATAATCACGCTAATTACTAGTGAATAGTAAGCATATTCAGCAAGTAGATTTGCATATCCTTCCTCGTTTTTGGCCAAGAAAACAGCAGCAATTACGAGGAGCATTATAAATACAAGAGCAAATGCTTTACCTAGACGTTCTAGCCAAGTTAAAATTTCACTCAAGTTAATCACCTTTATTGAACAGTGAAAAGACAGTTTTGATGATGTTGACAATTTCATTCACTTTAAGTATATTAGTAATATGAAGAACAGAAACGCTTAGCAGAACAACTAGAGTCAATGATAGATCTAAACCCAATAGTGGCCTGAGGAGTATCCCTAACGACCATAAGCCTGTCTGAATCAGCCACATTTTTGTTATCGTTAAAATCGTCCCAAAAATAGGTTTTATTGCTAGGGGGAGCGAGGCTAGGTTTGCTATCAAGAAAGACAGGGCAGCACCTACACTCCCGTATCTAGGAACAAGAGCTAAAAGGCTAAGTGTCAGGCCAAGAAGTCTAATGGTTCCTACATAGCTTATCATTTTTAAGTCTTTCTTAGCATTAAGAACTATTATGCCAGCTTGTACGGCAGCGAAAGGTACTACGGACAGGGACAATACGAACAGTACATCGCCTCCTTTCGTCATATCCGGACTTATTATGGACAGAACTTGGCTAGGGGCCATAAGAAGGATAATCACCAAAGGTGTTACAAGACCTAAGCCTATCCTAAGACCTTCCTCATAAAAGATGTCAGAAATTTCGCCTCTACTACCACTAGGAAGAAGTGCTGTAAGGACTGAGCCTGGGACGGCTGCCATTGCTAGGACTGCCATAAGGGACACATATAAAATCCCCGTGTCAACAGATCTTTTAGTTATAAGAGCGAAAATATAGACTCCCAGTGCAGTTAAAAGCTGTGAGGACAACCCTTGAGGATAATTAGCTATCATAAGCTTCAATACTTCCTTTACATCGCTAAGTACGTTATCTATCACGCTCATCTTTATCCTTTTCCTATTCCTACTAGTCACTAGAAGGATTGTAAGGCCTATTATCAAAGCTACAAAAGGGAAACTTAGATAACCTAATATGACTGCTAATGATCCTAACCCTAATACAGCCAAACTAAAACCTATAATAATTTTCGCAAGGTTGCTTACGAAAACTGTTTTGAAGTAATCTTTAAACATTTCAAGTCCTATCATGCTTTGAGTTATAGCTAGGGAGGCCACGCTTAGGAATGCCATAATACCAGCATAATATGAGAACCCAAATCCTAGTTTTCTCGAGAGTAGAAACGAAAGCGAAGATGCCATAATGCCTAGCATCAGTGACACCATGACCGAGGCAAGAACCCCAAAACGGCCACGAGATGCCACAACCCTTATTATGGCTAAGGAGAGGCCAGCAGAAAGTAATGTTGTAGCTATTCCAGCAGAGCTAACTATCGCCGATGCTTTACCAACGCTACTTACACCAACAATTCTAGTTAATACGAACCAAAATATCAGGCCTGTGAGAATACTAACTACAGAGCTTGATAGTATCCATGTGCCTCCTACTATAGCTTTCGTCATTTTATTATTGCTATCTTCCATATTCTCCTCCCTTATGTGATTCTTTAACTTCTTAGAAAGTCTTCCAGCGCTTCTTCCGGAAGTTTTTGATATCTCTCTAGGCTGCCAACATCGTACCAGGGCCCTCTATACATATAAGCCCTAACGTTGTAGTCTCTCTTTATAAGCAAGGGTATTAAGTCGCTCATTATGTCAAAGGAAGTCCCTAAGACGTTTTCAACCTTCACGACAACCTTAGGATCAATTGTAAGTATTCCTATGGTAACTTTTACGTCTATCCATGGTTTTTCTTCAAGCTTTATAACCCTCCCTTCATTATTGATCTTTGCCACACCTACAGGAACCTGATATTTTTCGGCAAGAGCCAAGGTTACGACAGCATTCGTCCTTATATGATGGTCTATAAGTTCTCTAATATTTATTGACGCAATAATATCTCCATACCAAATTAATGTCAACTCATCATTTATAAGACCTGACTTTATTGCCTTAAGAAGCGCCCCTCCGGTATTGTTATACTTATTATCATCGAGACTATAACTTATCTTGATCCCAAACCTTGACCCATTACCAAAATAATTTGATATCTGTCTCCATTTATACCCTACTAAGAAAACAAACTTTTTGATCCCATACTTGGATATCCACTTGACTATGTGCTCTAGAAGAGGTTTTTCTTCGGGACCTATGGGAACCATGGGCTTAGGTATTAGGTCTGTATAAGGTCTAAATCTCCTTCCTTCTCCCCCTGCAAGTATTGCAGCAATAACGTTACTTGTTTTATCAGTCATTGTGGCACCCAACAATAGTAAGCAATTTTCTTCAATTTAAAGGATGTCACAAAATGAATGTAACATTTTAAATCGTTTATTCTATTCTAATGGATTGGGGCCCGTAGCTCAGCCAGGATAGAGCGCCGGCCTCCTAAGCCGGTGGTCGGGGGTTCAAATCCCCCCGGGCCCGCCACAGAAGGTCTCAAGTATGGCCTAGGACTCCAAGATTTAATTCTTTTCACTATCTTTTCTATAACCTCAACGTTGCCAATACTGTATTCTCTTCTTTTCCCGTTCTTTATCTCAACCTTAATCAGGTAAACTTTACCTTTGATCGTTTTAAGATAGCAAAGGGTCCAAAAAAGCTTCGAACTTCTTTAAGAATCATAGAGATTCGAGCAAGAAATTATATTATATAAGGCACATAATCTATCCCGCCTTATAACATAAGGTTTATATTGTTAGCAATTTCTATTGATGGTTAATGGACATTTCATATACAAAGTCAGCGAGTTCTCCTCATGGAGGGGAGGGGGAATTAAGAATGCTAAGAGATATGTTTTCCAAGTTTGCAAAGTGCTTTAATGAGGATCCTTCTGTCTCGTCAATAGTTAAATGTATGAATATTTCTAAGAGGGATTTTTATGAGTTCGTTAACAATATTAGAGGCTTGTGCAATGTCTTTTTCGTGCCAAATTTAACTTCGTCTAACATGATACTAGTTGAGGTTGAAGAACCTAACATCAATTTTGTCAATGATAATGTTGACATTCTAATAGATTTGGGTGCTAAGAAAAAAATGTATCTCTATGTCCCCCTCCCCTTCAAAAAGGCTAACCTTCCGATTCGGGCTTTGGAGGAAGTATTAAAGGCCATAATAAAAGCAGAGAAAATCTCTCTATATTCATTAAAGCTAGTATGTTACGACTCATTTTGTATTTATCCAAGAAAAATTGTTGCTAGGCCTAGTTGGGGTGAAACGATAGTATCGCTCGAGCTGACAGAGGACTTTCTTCTGCCTAAAGAGTTGGCAGTAAAACTGGCTCCATTGGTTTCATGGCAAAGACTGGTACACCTAATAAAGGGAGCTGCCTCTAAGGGTTTAATTTTGGGTCCCATATGTAGACTGAAGGATAGGGACTTATTAACTGTGATGATGGATGTGAGTCTTGAAGATGATATATTTGATCTTAAGGGTATTCCACATTGGGTTGAAGATACTCTGGTCATACTCAAGAAAATAAATGGCAGGAACAACATTTATTCATTGATATTTTCTACTAGACCTCGTTATTTGGATATGATACTTAAACTTGACAAGGCGGGTGCCCTTTCCTTTAAAATAAAAAGGTTAGCCCTGTTCAGTGGGGGGACAAGAATACTTCCGAGTTTAAGAAAGGTATTAACTCCACAAAAACACAAAAAGATGCATCCTGTAGAGCTCTTTGCTAATTCCTTGCTCAAAAGCAGAAACACAAGAACTTTCGGTTAGGTTTAACCAGTAGGCATAGGACCTGAGACAGAACCTACAACCTTTCTTAGGAACCACCAGACACCATATCTTGTTCCTAAGAGTGCTGCAGACGTTAACATGGATAATATAGATAAATATAACCAGAAGCTTCTTATAGAACCAGGCTTTGACTTAGCTATTAGATATGCATTTAAAAACGTGGCTGCTGATGAAAATACTGATATAAGAAGTCTTAATAGAGGCTCATTTATACTGCCAGATATTATAAGAGAGGCAAGTTCTGGACTTACACCACTCTTTATACTTGTTAACATGCCTCCAAAATATACCATTATATCAAGAACAAGTTCTAGCAGGGAAACCATCGAGACGTGCATTATTATTACAGTAGATATAAAGCCACTTGCTATCTGGGCTCTCGACCTTCTCAATGCCAGATGAAAGTTTGTATGATCAGAAATAATAATACCTACTTGACCAAGGTCACCTCCTCTGCTCATTGCATCAGAAAATATTTTTGTTCCTCTCCTCACCAGCTCACTACCTGTTTCCTTAGCAAATTTTTTCCATGCGATGTCTGGCGAAATACCACTCTCTATTAGGGCATAAAGTTTCTTAATTGGTTTCTTAAGCTTCCCTAGTTCTACTCTAGTTAATAGCCTGAGCGCTCTTGATAGACTGGGAACTATTGATAAGTGCGTCCCTAAGCTTCTTATAAAAACGGGAAAGAAGGTGTCAACGTCGTTTATATTACCCTCGTAGCTTGTTGCAAGGATTCCTGCAGGAAGAAGTAAGACTCCTAAAACTCCTAGGGCAGCAACGAACGATACAAAGTAACTTTTTTTAATTAACACGTCTCTGACTAGTAGTGTTACAGAGGCTATTGTGGCTCCTAATGACCAAAAATCTATATATCTCGCCATGTCAGATTTCTCCTCTTCATTCTCAAAGTAGTCTCGAGGTGTAAGCCTGATTATGACTAGAGCCATGGCTATTAAGGAGGCAAATGATGCGAAAAAGCTTACCTCAACAACACCCATTTTACCTCCATAGAAAAATGCTAAGAGAAGAAAGGCTGAAATGGCGAACGAAACTGCTCCAACGGATGAGGCATACACACCAAGAAGAACTCTTAAGCTGTTTACCGCCCTAATGTATTGGTTTTCATACTCGCTTTTAAGCGTGTTATATTCTACATTTAGAAACGGTTCAAGATCCTCTCCCAGTTTAGCCACTGTTGCAAGTCTTAAAAGAAACTCCCTGAAGGCCTTCTCTTTAATCTCTTTTCCAACATATGTTATGGCATCAGCAACGCTATATCCCCATTCTTTAGCCAGGACAGCTATCTTCCTGTAAACATCTCCATATTTTCGATAGGATCTATCTTTAGAAACGACATCAAGCATCTCAGTTACGGGAACTTTCCCTGTTGCAAGTGCCCTCATATGGAGTAAGCTAAAGAGAAGGTCTGGATCTATTCTCACCTCACCAGTGGCTTTAACTATAAGCCTCATTATCAGCGCAATAGCTGCCGATGTAGAAAGGGCCACAGCAAACATAAACATTCTGAAACTTATACTATAGAGGTAAAATGTAAGGGCAAAGCCAGCTATTGTCACGAGAGCCAAGATCATATTAATAATAGTTTCCTTGTCGTTCCCTTTCTGACCCCCTAGCAACCTTTTAAGGAAGCTCAAAGCTCCAACTTCCCCTCCTCCAACAGTTTCAGTGCTTTCTCAATGCCTAACCTATCTGCAGAGACTATTGCTTTGAAAACTTTAGGATATTCAACGATGTTCTTTTCAGCAAGAAGTCTAAGGTATCGAGCTCTCATATCAAGCTCATCGTAGATTATTTTTATGTCCTTTTTACTTATTCCTCTCATCGTGGCAATCTTTTCTTCGAGGAGATAGCTAGCTCCTCTGCCAGCAAACACGAACCTATCGTTAATAGGATCCCAAGTAAATACAGGTATAGCAGCTATTCCATCAGTTGCAGGATCATAACCTATAATTTCATTTATCGTAATGACCCTTCTAGCTAGAAGTCCTGTTTTTGTATATACGGCGGATTGGAACCATGCTATATTTAGACTGTCTAGATTGGTTTTTGGAACGCTTATTGGAGGATTTGTAAGTCTTTGAATGAGTCTTGTAAGGTCCGCAGCGTGGAATGTAGACATCACAGGGTGACCTGTCTGCATCGCCTGAAAAGCTATGTTGCCTTCAGCACCTCTTATCTCACCAACTATTATGTAGTTGGGTCTTTGTCTTAGAGCAGCCTTAAGGAGGTCAAACATCGTCACACTGCTTTCAGGCTTTCCGGTATCCCTGGTAAGTTCTCTTGTCCAGTTTGGATGTGGAAGGACAACCTCAGCTGTGTCCTCTATAGTAACTATCTTTGCTGTAGGCTTGATGAAGGCTGCAAGTGCATTAAGTGAAGTTGTTTTTCCGGAGGCAGTCTCTCCACATATAAACACGCTCATACCCTCTCTTAGCATCATCCACATGTAAGCAGCTATCCTCTCGTCAAATGTGCCCCACTTTATTAGCTGAATTACGCTTATCGGGATCTTAGCCACCCTCCTTATGGTGAAGTTACTTCCTCGAAGGCTTACATCACTTCCATAAACAATGTTTATTCTGCTACCGTCAGGAAGCGTGGCATCGACAACAGGTCTTGCGTGACTTATAGGTTTTCCTATTTTCTCACTAAGTTTTAAAACGAACTCATCAAGTTCCTCGGCATTGTTGAATCCCAGTGTGCTCTTCATATTTCCGAAATATTTGTGAACGACATATATAGGACCTACACCATCACAGGTTATGTCCTCTAAATAAGGATCTCTAAGGAAAGGCTCTAGTATTCCAACACCTACCTTATCCCTTATTATGTGATATTTAAGGTAATTAACAAAGTCAGCCTTAACAGGTACCTTTCTAGGTCTTTTCTCTAAGAGGGCTTTGTAATCAGGTTCCTCATTAACAGTCTCGATAACGTCATCTATAAGTTTCATTAGAATTGCCCTCTTCTCCTCAGCACTTCTTGGAACCTCTTCACCACTTATGACATCAGCCAAAGCTTCATCTATTAGCCTGAAAAGTTCAAGTGAAGGTCTAGGCGGCTCAACGACGCTATAAATGTTGAATGCCTCGTTGGGATCTGGAGGAGTGTATGCATGAATGAAAACTCCTCCGCCTATCGGGTATATAACGTTAAACTTCTTTTGCTGTTTTAGAGAAGGGTCAAGTTTTTCCATAAGCTGGGGCTCTTCTCCTAACTCCTCCCTTACCTTAGCTATGTAATCTTCTAGGTACTTAGGCCTTTCTCCGAAATCTATCTCCTTTACTTCTATCTTTTTCTCTGCCCCCTTTCCTCTTCTTCTAATACCAAAGCCTATTTTAGGTCTTCTAGTCCTTAACCTAAGGCTAGCCACACTGACCACCTTACGCATGAGATACCATTATGGGTATGAGCTTTATTCCGAAGGCAGGATCCACATCAAAGGTTATGGAAGACTCTATTCCAGGAGGAGCACCTCTAAGCTTAAGTATCGAAAGAACCTTAACTCTTCTTCCCCCAACCACTGCAACAGAAGTCTTTAGAATACCATCTGCCATGTTCTTCATTTTTGTAACAAGTTCTTCCGAAAGGGTGTTTGGATGTAGGGTTATTGTAGCAGTGCCTCCTTTTTCTGCGAACTTTTTTAAAGAAGCTATTGCTTCATAGAGGATAGATTCGTCGGCCTCGTTGAGGTAGCTTATGGAGTCAATAACTATTAGATCATATCCATCTAGTGAAAGTGCCAGTTCCGAAAGTCTCTTTGCAATAAAGTCACTTATTTCCTTAGTAAGCTCACCTGGGTATCTCATAGTGAATATTCTGAAGAGTCCCTTTATGTAGAAATCTTTAAGCTCAAAACCGGATGCGGACGCTTTAATTAAAAACTCCCTTGGAGAGGATTCGCTTGTAACAACTACAGATTTTTTCCCCTTAAGTAGGAACCCCTTAAGAATTAGGAGAACTATTGCCGTTTTACCAGAACCATGGTCTCCTTCAACGACTATAAAGCTTGGATGCGGAAAGCCCCCTCCTAGCTTGAGATCGAATTCTTCATTTCCAGTGGGTATTATTTCTATTGAAGACATAACTCTCACCCGGAGTAGAAAAATTCATAATAACTTTTGGCACCCTTAGGCGTTGCAAAAACTACTTCGATTGTCGTATTTGTGTCAGGAGGACTCGGAAGGTTTGCATAGATGACAGCGGTTTCGGTAGGGTTTATACCTCTAGGAGGTTCATAGGGTATAGTGTAGTTTCCGATTAAAACAATGTAAGCAATGTACCATTCCGAACTATTGTCAGTTGGATATTGAGAATAAGTCTCTCTCAGAACTAGAGGCTTTCCTTCTGAAGTGTAAGATATTATCAGATCGCAATGTTCAAAGTCATATATTAATGTGTTTCCGGTATTCGTTACATTTATCTGAAGGGAGAAGTTATCCGAGTTATTAATAACTTCGACTCCATCAATTTTAATATTTTCATTTTTATATTCCTGTACTTGAAGAATCAAGTTGTTGAGGACTCGAAAGCTCTTTATAAATATCCCTGCTAGCACCACGGTGGCAACGATCATAACATAGAATATTATTATCGAGGCCACCGTGGTGCTTAGTCCCAAGAACTTTCACCTCAAGACTCAATTGTTTCCTCAAAATATGTACCCCAGGGCATCACGATCCTTATCTTAACAAGCTCTCCAAGACTTTCCCCAGTATAAACATAAATCTTAACGGTCTCTCCAGGTTCCCACATTCCATCTCTTATTCCGAGTTCTGTGTAGTTCCAATAACCTTCGCCTCCCGAAGAGTTGTAAGGGTAATATTGGAGGGTTCCATTGGCCGGTCCTAAGTACACGTCAATATTACTTATATTTCCAAAAGTACTGGTTCCTGTATTCTTTACATAAAATATATAGGCACCAGAAGAGTCGTTGTAGTAACCGTAAACTATCGTCAGTTTTACAGAATAAGCATATTCTTGCTCCTGTATTCCTTGAGATATAACGCTTTGGAGAGAGCTAAGCTTACTTAGAACAACCATAGCTACCATTCCAGCCAGAATTGTTGCAACTATTATGAATATTGCGTGTGCTATTGCTGTTGACTCTCCCACTTTCCTACACCTTGTCTCTTTATCACCCTCTTCAAGACCTCATCTACTATTTCATCCTCTTTAATTCCTAATTCCTTTAAGGTCAAGGCCAAAAGGGCTAAATTTTCCTCTAAGGATAAGCCGTATTCATTGCCCATCTTTACAATCTCAATAAGGTTCTTGAGGGCTTCCACTTGTTCTTTGCTTGTCAGTCCTAAACTCCCTATAAACTCTGCAAGTTTAGAGAAGTATTCAGGAGGAACTCTATCAGAAAGTTCATATATAAGCTTCACAAGTCTTAAAAGTTTTGAAGCTTCACTAGCTTTATTGGGCTGAATAAAGTTTTGCGCGCTTTGCATGGGAGAAATTTCTTTTTCAACTTTTTCAACAGATTTTATCTCTTTCGCAACGGGTTTGACACTTACCTTTTCACTTTTCTCAACAACTTTTTCAGGTTTGACGATTTCCTTCCTCACTTTTTGTATTTCGTTTTCTTTCTCTCTCTCAACACTTTCTCTAGATATTATGTTCGGTGGAATTAATGGGTTACTAAGCTGGTCGGCAAGGTTCCTAAGCTCTAATATTGTCTCCTTCAGTAAGTTTATTAACTCTCCGAGCTCTTTACCTGTCTCACTTTTCTCCTTCATTTCACTCATTTTTTCCTCCCTCTCCAAAACAACTTCATAGACATAATATTTGGAAAGAGCCTTCTTGAGGAGGGACTTACCGATAAAATAGAGAATGCTTTTTGAAATATTTTGATTAATAACATCGATAAAGGGCGTTTGGATATGTTTATGTTGTCTATTTTCTTAATTTTGATCATATTAATTATATCTCTAGCCTCAAGAAAGATCTTCACATTTAGAAAAATCATTGTTGTAATGGTATAGAAAACTATGTAATAAATGTAATGGCTGCCCACAATAACGTTCAATGCATTGAACAATAGAGGGATAAAGACTAATATAATTACGATAAATATCATAAAATAATAAATAGTTACAACACTCTCAACAGCACGATTCCTACTTTGTATATCATCAAAAAAATATTTTTTTAAGGTTGGGGGGTTAGAGGCCAAAGCTTATTTCACCTTATCCTAGAATGAAGGTACCTTTGTATATTGTTGATGGAATATATCTTGTTACTGAAAGTGGTGCACCCTGAGGGGGCCTTATTATAACAGTTATTGATCCGTATGATTGAACCGCTGCAGTATTCGGCAGACAGACTATAAGCCATGCCTTATCTCCAGCGGCTAATTGACCTATAACGCTGTGAACAGTAGTCATATTTATCTCGGCCATAGGCTTAGAGGACACTATACTACAAAGAGTGCTCACAGTACTTGTCAAGTTACTTTCACTTGTAAGCTTTGTTATGTTTTGTGGACTTAAGATATCGGTGAAGGTATAACCTGTTCCGTTAGCCTCTATAATTTGGACGGTTACCTTTGTGTCGTTCAGGTCGACGGTGTTCCATCCAGGAGCAACTCTCAGAGGTATAGCCATTCCTGTGACGTTAATACCGTTTCCAGAGTATCCTATGACGTCACC
The DNA here is from genome assembly GCA_027082825.1 of Acidilobaceae archaeon. GTDB lineage: Archaea > Thermoproteota > Thermoprotei_A > Sulfolobales > Acidilobaceae > JALWTO01. The sequence continues at coordinate 9,336 of JALWTO010000017.1, read as the reverse complement.
ATCAACCTCTAAGGCTGTTGATGCCTGGGCAAGTCCTTTTGATATTGCTTGTTTGCTCTTCTGGCTGGCAGTCATTCCCATGTTTAGTGCAACGAAAGCCACTGCTGCAGCAACTATGACGAATGCTATTAATATTATTGCTGCATCTATACCCACAATACCTCTTCTTCTCTTGTGCATACTTTCACCTACCTTTGTTTTGGTCATGACTGTTGTTACATAAGGTGTTATGATAACCCTTTGTAGTAAAAGGTCCTTGTCTTTCCGTTCTAGAATATTAGATAGTCTTTCATATTCAATTAATTTCTGGCCAAAAGTTTATATATCACTAACGTGGATAAGACCTTTCGCTCTTAGAAGTCTTAAGGCTTTCCTAAGAACCCTTCTAATTGCCCCTCTTTTCTCGGGACTTCCGTAAAGCTTTAGGGCGGTCTTTCTTATACTCTTCGTTCTAGTTAGGCTTTCAAGGATCTTGATATCTTCTTCACTCAGCAGGTCTTTAAGATATCTAAGACCAAGTCTCGCTATATCGACAGGTTTAAGGCCAAAATAAGGATCTTCAGACTTCAGCTCATCAAATCTCTGCAAGACCTTAAATTCAATTATTGTCACTGTATCTTCTGGAGAAATTTCTCCGTAAACCTTTTTTAGTTCATTTAACAACTCCTTTTTATCTTTAAAACCGTCTTTTCTAGCATCACAATCGTTTAGCTCTTTCACCTTCTTGTATGTAATTGATGTAATCAAGATCTTTGCGACAGGCCTTCCTCCGCCATGAACTATCATTTCTTTGTATTTAGGCTTTACTCTTCCCAACCTTATCGTGCTAATCTTTTCTCCACTCAACATCTTTTCGATGAACTTTCTCTTAATCATTATATGCCTGCCTAAATATTTTGTCTTTTCTCTGTTCCCGACTTCTTTATTTTCCTTCGCCGCCATATCTACACCCGAGGGCCCATGTGGAGGTACTCCCCCATAGAGTTCATGGGGGAAACTCTTAGCCTTAGGTGGCGATGCTGAAGGGCCAAAGCTCTGAAGGCCCTACTCAACTATTTCACCAGGTTTTATAATGTTGAAGGGCTTTAGTTCAACGTCAGGCCCTATGATCCCTCCAAGCTTTGGAGGCTTTCTGGTGAACTTTACATAAGATCTTAATCTTTCTGGTATCTTTTCAGGTTCCCCTGCCTCTATGAGCACATAAGGGCCTATCTTTGCTCTCTCCCCAACAACACTATTTGATACGAGGCTACACTCGCCGATCTCTGCTCCTTCCATGATGACAGACCTCTCAACCTTAGCTCTATCCATAACGATTGTTTCATCATCAATTATGCTAGAAACGACAACGGCGTTTCTTCCGATCACGACATCTTTGCCTATGTAGCTAGGTCCTTCGATTATTGCACCGTTCTTTATAACAGCTCCTCTTTCTATTATAACATTTCCTTCTATCACAACATTTCTTGAAATGAAGGCATTTACTTCAATCCTAGGATAAGTTAACTTATTTATAAGTTCAATTGTTTCTAAAAGATCCCAAGGATATCCTATTTCAACCCATTCTCCATGCCATACAGATGCTCCTAATAGATCTCTTTTTGCAAGAGAATTCAAAACTTCATAGTAGTTTCTCTCTGCCAGCTCATTAAAGATATTAATGTTACCAACAAGAACTCCACCGAATACATAACCACCAAGTTTCTCGACGCTTGTAAAGGGAGCTTTGAACGATTCAACCTTTGAGCCTCTCAGCTTGATAAAACCATAGGTTTCAAGCCCTGAGACAACAGGAACGGCTGAAACCACTGCAGGATACTTGCTGCTGGAATAAAATTCAAGTGTTGTTCTAACCATGCCTCTTGGTGCCGAGAGAAATCCCACGAAAGAGAAAATTACTTCGGTATGATTGTTCTCTCTAGCCTTCTCAATAGCAACATCAAATGCAGACTCCAATGATCCCTCAACTTTCTGTTCAACGATATAAACATCTTCCAGAGCCTGGGGCAGTCCCTTACTCCAATTGGGAGGAACTACTACGACAATTTCTTTTATACCAACGCTTCGCAGCTCTTCGAGCGAGTATTCAACTAAAAGCTTTCCAGCCAGTTTAAGGAAGGCCTTAGGCTTCTTCTTTGTGAGGGGCATTAACCTTTCTCCGGGACCTCCAGCCAGCACGACCCCTATCATTTTTAATACCTCCTTCTTAGTTCACTCTACGGTTACGGTCTTTGCTAGATTTCTGGGCTTATCAGGATTATATCCTTTGGCGACGGCTATATAATATGAAAGAAGCTGGAAGAACGGAATGTATATAAAAGGTTCCAGAACGATATTTCCATCTGTAGAAATAAGGTCAATAGTCCTTATTTTCTCATCCTCAGGTATTTCCAGCTCCAGATCGCCCGATTTAAGGATCCACACGTTAGCACCTCTAGCAGCCATCTCTATCGCATTTCCGACTATTTCTGGTGAGTCACTTGTAGCTATTATGAACACGGGGAAGTCTTTTTCAACCAGGGCTATCGGACCATGCTTGCTCTCCCCTGCAGGGTAAGCCTCAGCATGAAGATATGAGATCTCTTTTATCTTTAGGGCAGCCTCCTTTGCTATATAATGACCAAGCCCCCTTCCGAGTATGTAAAGACTCCCTTTGTAATCATTCATAAGTTTGGCCATGTATTTTGCTACAGGATCACTAACCTCTATAGAATCCTGAATATAGTTACTGGCCTTCTCTAAGGTTTCCACAATTTTTTCGTATTCTTTGTTGTCTATAACACCTAAAGTTCTTCCAGTTTCCACAGCCAGAAGCTCCAGAGCCAACACTTGAGAGGTGTATGTTTTTGTTGCAGCAACCCCAATCTCAGGTCCAGCCCTTATGTATAGGGTTAGATCAGCTTCCCTATCTAGGGCGCTCCCAACAACGTTTGTGAGAGCAATGATCTTAGCACCTCTTTTCTTGAAACTCCTAACGGCTTCCAGAGTGTCAAAAGTCTCTCCGCTTTGACTTATTGCCAAAACTAGATCTCCCTTGCTTATTGCGGGCTCCAAAAACTTGAACTCACTTGATATGATGGGTATGACAATTTTTCCTATTAATCTTGACATGAAATAAGTAAAGATAAGCCCTGCATGGTAGCTGGTCCCCGCTCCGACAACTAGGATCCTTTTTGAAAATGACAACATTTTAGAAGCTTCTTTGAGAGAGGGGTCCTCTATAAGTCCATTATACGTATCAGAAAGCGCTTGTGGCTGTTCATATATTTCTTTTATCATGAAGTGAGGGTATCCACCTCTTGAGGCGAGCTCGGGGCTCCATTCCACAACTTTTATTCTATTCATAATATTTTCCTCGTTAATTTTATAGAAGGATCCTTCAGGTACAAGTTTGTAAATAGAAATTCCTCCTGGCTCTACATAGCCAAACTCTCCATCTTCAAGCATTATAAGCTTTCTCGTAATTCCTAAAAGTGCTGGTATATCACTTGCAACGGCGGAGCCTTCATCAAACACACCTAATATTAGAGGGCTCTTCATTTTGGCAAAATAAAGTCTATTAGGCTCTTTCTTATATATTATCGCTAGAGCGTAACTACCTTCTAACTTCTTGAGGGTCTCAGCTAAAGCTTTAATGAAGTTTTTTCCGTTCCTCAATTCCTCCTCAATTAGATGGGCTATAAGTTCGGTATCCGTTTCACTTCTGAGTTCATGATTCCTCTCCAAATAACTTCTCAAACTTGCATAGTTCCTTATCACACCATTATGTACAACTGCAATTTCATTCTTACAATCTGTGTGAGGGTGAGCATTGTTGTCTGTTGGAGCTCCATGGGTGGCCCAGCGGGTATGACCTATTGCGGTTCTTCCTCTAAGTTCATCCAGTCCTAGCCTTTTCCTGACACTTGCCAGGTCTCCAGCCCCCTTTCTAACAATAAGTCTACCATCGTTAGTTATAACTGCAATACCAACACTGTCATAACCTCTATATTCAAGCATAGCAAGTCCTCTTAAAACATCTTTGACAGAGTCTTCAGACTTCTTTGTCAATCCTATTATACCGCACAAGTTCCACACTCCCTTCATTTACCAAGAAGAGTTATAGGAGCTTTTTTCAGTTTATACTTTAGGATGAAGAGACCACGGGCCTGAGCCAGGGCTATGAGGAGACCTGTCTCAACTGAAGAACGGTTTACAAGTTTTCGTATTGTAAATAACCCGATTAAAATAAAAATCACATCAAATTATGATTACGAAATGCAGCTATTAATAGTGGTATAAGCGATGCGAGCGCTATGGCTGACATTATTAATTTTATTGGAAATAGAGTCTTTGTATAAAGAAATCCGGCTATAAGGTTTCCTATCATCCAGGAGATCCCGAAGATGAAATTGTAGACACCGAAAGCATAGGCTCTATTTTCAGGTCTTACAGAGTCGGCAACTAAGGCCTTCATAATAGTTTCATAAATACTCATTGTGGCACCCCAAAGCGTCGCGACTGCAAAAAGAAAAGGTAAAGTTCTTAATGCAAGCAAAATAGGTATTGGGAAGGCGAGAAAGGGGGCAACAATTAATGAAGCTGATCCGTACTTATCATATAGGATTCCTAGAGGGATTGCTAAAGCTGCGTCTACAGCCATCGCTATAGCATAGAGAAGGGGGATCGTGTAGTTCGGTGTTAGCCTGAGATTCTCTATGTAGTAAGAAATTATACTCCAGTGCAAAAATCCTATAGAAAGCAAAGATACAAAGGTCATTATCAGAATAAATTTAAGACTGAATATTTTTTCTGATTTAAACTTTCTTTCAACGCTACTTACATGGGGATAAAGTATAGAAGCGATAATAATTAACGTTATCGATATAGTTGCAGGAAAGGCCAAATACTTAAAGCTTGCTCTGAACCCTCCGCTTGCCACAAGGAATGAAACTAAAAGAGGACCGGCTATCGCACCTATTTGGTCTAAGAGTTCGTGAATGCCAAATCCCTTTCCCATACCCATTTCTTCAGAAGTCTCAGCCAAGACTACATCTCTTGCTGGAGTCCTAAGACCCTTCCCACTTCTCTCCAATATCACAAGAGTTAACGCCAGTTGCCAATCTCTTGCTAGAGCTAAAAGGGGTACTGCTGCAAGATTAACTATATATCCTCCTATTGTAAGTCCCCAAAGAACTTTAGAAGATCTAAGCTTTCCAACTACAAGACCTGAGACAAGTCTTAGAACATATCCTATAAACTCTCCAAGGGCCACCATGCTCGCAACTAAGGCTGAGGCGCCAAGTATTTCCATATATGGTCCTACTACAGATCTAGCTCCTTCATAAGTCATATCAGCAAATAGCGATACAAAACCTAGTATGAAAAATACCAAGATCTTTCTCTTCGTCACTATCACCTTCCTTAATGATTCTATATAGTGTTAGAGGCCTCTATATTCAGTGGCCAAAAGGTAATGTCTGAAGCTCACTACTTAAAAAATTATTTCTATCGCTAAGAGTTAGAAGGTTGAGGTACGACTCAACTTTGTGTTAAATGGTTTACTCAGGAGCCTCTCTTTCCCAAAGTGGTTTTCCATGCTGTGTCGGAGGAGAAAGCCAGTCGATGATTTCATCTATATTATGATATTTTATCATCACTTTAACAGCTCCGAGGGGAGATTCCTGATCCCCTCCTACAAAGCTTATTTTGCCTACAGCTAAGGCCTGTTTATGCAAGTAGAAAACTAAGACATTGCCTCTAGCCATCTTCTTGAAGACACTTCTTGCCGTGTCAAGGATTCTTTGAGTTCTTAAAAGTCTATGGAACTTCTCTAAGGATCTTATCGATCTAGACCTTGCTATCAAGATTTTTGAGGTTCCCAGATCCTCCCACTCAACAGTTTCTGGTTCGAAAAAAGTCTTTACAGCAGTTTCAACCTTTTTGGGATCCTCTGTAGGTCTAATCTCTACCTCTACCACAATTTCTCCATGATCCAATTGACAGCTCACCTACAAGTTTTTTAACTTCCTTCTCTAAATCGTCTAAACTACTTTCGTTTATTATCATAAAGTCAGCAAGGGCTATAAGATTACCTATACCCAAATCGAGATTATATTTGTCTCTCATTATGAACTCATCTTCGCTTTTAACATCACCCTCTCTTCCCCTAGAGAGAAGCCTTTCAAGCCTTTTAGAAGGACTTGAATGAACAGCTACTACACACACCTTTCCAATTCTGGAGAACGTCCTTATTTCATTAATAGATCTGGCACCGTCAATTATGACACATCTTTCATTAAGGTTAAACATAGCATTTACCTTGTCTAATACCATGAGCGCGACAGCTTCAGGACCCTTTTCCTCTCTGAGCCTCTTTGCCACCCTCTCTATGATCTCTGGCTCTAGGGGCAGACCCCTCCTTTTAACCTCTTCCCTTACAACATTACCCATAGAGATTACAGGACAATCAAGACTTTTAGATAAGATTGAAGAGACTACAGATTTGCCAGAACCCGGCATTCCTGTAACTGCCAGGATTAACCTTTTCATCTAATCGCCCTAGAAAGTCAATTTCTACTTGAGCAAATATTAGTATTATTCACTCTTTTTATCTATCTTAGTTTAATTAATTATTTGTTCATTAAGCAAATATAACAGTTTTCTTCTACAAACTGAATATAGGGTGGGTAGTTGCCAAAAGTATTGGTAACCAACGATGACAGTTATCTTTCTAAGGGTCTCTATCTTTTATATGATTCAGTAAAGGATCTGGGAGAGGTAAGGATATATTCAACTCTTTGGCCTCGAAGTGCAGTAGGTCATAGCGTTTCGTTTAACAAACCCTTAAGGTTAGACAAGATAACTTTTGAGGGCTATGAGGTGAATGTTGTTGATGGTTCACCCGTTGACGCACTTCACTTAGCGATAGCCGCTCACGGATTTGAACCGGATTTAGTCGTCTCTGGGGTCAACGTTGGAGAGAACTTGACTATACAGCATATTGTCTATAGCGGCACTATAGCTGTTGCCATGGAAGCGGCACTAATGGGAATTCCAGCACTTGCATTTTCAGCCGATGTGAGACTTTGGGAGGAGTTTAAGAATGAAAAAATAGCTAGAGCAGTAAGAGCTGTCGCAAACACATTAGCAAAATTTATTCTTAAAGAGGGAATGCCTGAAAACGTGGACTTTATATCTATTAACTTTCCATCGCCAGATACAATAAAACCTTGTATAAGGATAACTAGGGCTGCAAGAAGGAGATGGAAGCCAGCCTTTGAAATGAGACTTGATACGCGAGGAAGACCATATTATTGGCTTCATCCACTCCCTATAAATCCCGAAAAGGGTTCAGATGTTTATGCAGTTTATGTTGAGGGTTGTGTTTCAGTCACCCCACTCAAGGTAGATCTTAATACAAACATAGGAAGAGAAAGTTTGAAAGTATTGGAGGAGGTCTTGCGCGAGGCTGAGGGATTGTTGGAAAGAATTTTGGAGGAATTCTAAATTTTCTAGCTCTGTAAGGGAGGAAAGTCATATATAACAAGGTACATATCACCACTCACTAGGGGAGTAGAGTGCCCACCCTGAAGGAACTCTTCATTGCTACTAGACCCTGGAGTTTCGTAATGACGACTATAATAATGATTTATGGCACTCTTTTGGCCTTAGATGAGGGTTTAAAGGTCTCTTGGATGTTATCAATAATTGCTATAATAGGTGTGGTGCTTCTGCATGCAGCAGTTAATGTCTGGAACGACTATTATGATTATAAGTATGGGTTTGACAATCCTAAGGCAGGAACAGCTATTTATAGACCCCATCCACTTGTTGCAGGTTTTATGACTCCATCTCAAGTTATGAATCTAGCCAACATTTCTGCGATCATAGGTCTCGGCTTGGGGGTTTACATAACGATAGCTGGTAGACCCTGGGCTATGCTTCTAGGAGCTCTTGGCGCACTTCTAGCTTTCTTTTACACAGGTCCTCCAATAAAATATAAATATAGAGGTTTAGGAGAAGTGGGCGTTTTTCTAGCCTGGGGCCCTTTGATGACCTTAGGAGCTTATTATGTTGCCAGCGGGGCTTTTGGATGGAAACCAGTTGTAGCATCTATACCCCTGGGTATATTAGTTTCTGCAGTCCTTCTTGCAAATAATATTAGGGACATAGAGGTTGACAAAAAGAACGGTGCTTATACTTTAGCTGTACGTCTTGGAAGGAGAGGTGCAATCAATCTTTATAAGTTGCTAATAGTGTTATCTTACGCTCTTGTCGTCATTTATATTCCACTAAAGGTCCTTCCTCTGACATCGCTCCTAACTTTCATAGCGCTTCCTCAAGCTTTTTCACTCTACAAAATGTTTGAAAAGGGTTCTCCTCCGGACGCAGATCCTAGGACAGCAAAGTTCCTTCAGAACTTCGGTCTTCTCTTAATAGTGGGGCTCATAATCAGCTTTTTCATCCATGTATAAAAAGAATGAAATAATGGAAGTAATTTACTACTTACCCAATAATCATATTTAAACATCAATAACACTAAGGATCATTCTTGAGGTGCTGTTCTTGGTTGAGATATCTATTCCTAGGAGAATTTTTTATGAAGAACCTGCGGAATCCGTGATTTCCCAACTCATTAAGAATTTCAACATCAAGAAAGTTATTGTAGTGACAGATAAGGTAATAAAAGAGAAGGAGTTCTTTAAAGAAATTACTAGGGCCTTAAGCTCTGTTAGCTATTATGTATTCGATGAAGTAGAACCAGAACCTCCTATCAATATCGGTGACAGAATTGCTGAGATAATAAAGAGGGTTTCAGCAGATGCTGTCATAGCTATCGGAGGAGGTAGCGTTATCGATTCTGCTAAGGCAGGTATTGTGAAGGCAATGAGACCCGATATGAGCATTGAGGATGTGGCTCCATTCAATCCTATAGGTATGGAACTTAAGAAGCCTCTGTTGATAGCCATACCTACGACCAGTGGCACTGGCAGCGACGCGAGCTACGCCATGGTCTTGACTAAAATTGAGAACGGGAAGAGATTGAAAATAGACGTCGCAAATCCGGAGTTAGTACCCTACATAGTTATTCTAGATCCGAAGATCCCTGCTGGAATGCCTAAGTCCCTTACAATAGGTACAGCCCTAGATACCCTGACCCACGCCCTCGAGTCTTTAGTTTCAACGAACTCTAATCCATTTACGGAAGCCCTTTCTCTAAAGGTCGTTGAGGAGGTGTTCAAGTATCTCCCAAAGGTTTTGGAGAAGCCAAACGATCTAGATGCTAGGGCTCACCTTCACATTGCTGCAACAATGGCAGGAATAGCGTTTTCTAACTCTGGACTAGGTCTGGTA
>JALWTO010000016.1:3363-23451 GCA_027082825.1 Acidilobaceae archaeon | reverse complement strand
GTAGTGGAGTACTTGCTCTAGGGCAGGTAAGGGAGGTCGATAATAGGTTATATCCAGCTGCTTGGCAAGCTATAATTCCTTGGGCTGAGGTGATAGGAAAAATCAAGAAAGATAGTAAAAAAAGCCTTGTATACTTAGAAAAACCAAGAAAAGGTATATTAGCATTTAAGATTGAGAAAGGTGATGTCATTTGGATTTAAGCACTTTCGCAAAGAACTTCGCCGAGACTTTTCTCCTCTATGTACCGGCTATGGTTGCTAATGGGACCCCTGTGGTGGTTAGCAGATTCATCAAAAAAACTCATCCAATAGATAATAATTTTAAGCTAAAAGATGGAAGACCGCTATTTGGTAAGGGCAAGACTTGGGAAGGCTTCTTAGGAGGACTGGCTGTAGGCGCTATATTTGGTCTCCTTATAAAGCTTGTCCTTACTAACTATCCCATTTTATTTTTATCCATGTATATTCCGCTTGGTGCTTTATTGGGAGATATCACAGGATCCTTCATTAAAAGAAGGTTAGGAATAAAAAGAGGCGATCCCTTACCCCTTCTTGATCAACTGGATTTTTATATAGGTTCAACTATACCTATAGTCCTATGTAAAAAAATACCCAGCATAATCTCTATCATCTTAATGGCAGTAATCATATACTTATTACATAGATATACAAACCTTCTTGCCTATAAGTTGGGACTCAAAAGTGTTCCTTGGTAATCTTTAAAACAACCCCTGCTAAACAATCTACATTAGGTAAAGCACCTCTTAAAGAGATATGGGGCCTAAGAGTTGTGCTGCAGTAGAAGAATGAAAAATGTCAATATCCTTCTAGCGATATTCCTTCTATTTGTAATTCTAGTTCCAGTGATACTTCCTATCGTACAATCCGGATCCACAACCAATCAGAAAATGTACCTTTCCACATGGATCTTGGTGCCTGCCGTTGTTGTGGGCATTCCTCATGAAGAAGGAAAACTGCTTAATGTAAGTATTGTATTAGCAATTCCTGGAAACGGAACTATAGTTGTTAAAAACGAGGGGGGAGAAGTCTCTGGTTCCACTAAATTTAGCATGGCCACAGCAATCGCGACTGCCTCTCTCCTTAACGATGTCGATTGGACATCCCTTAATGCATACATATACATTCGGTCAAGAGGGATGATAAGTGGTCCTAGCGGAAGCTTGGCAGTAGCTATAGCGACGTATGCACTTCTTAATCCTCTATTAAACGTGAGCTTATTGCATCGCTACGTTATTACGGGAGCCATAGCGCCTGAGGGACTTGCTGGCAGTGTAGGAGGAGTTAAAGTGAAGTGTGAAGCTGCAACAAGAAAAAACTTAACTTTTATACTACCTCTTTCAAATATTTATGATCTTAAAGGAAGCAATTGTAAGAATTATATTCCCACAACCGATGTTATAAACGCAGTTAGCATAGTATACAATGTAAAACCTCTGGTAAATAATATTACCCTAACAACTGCTTATCCAAAACCTTTAGCCGATGTAATGCGCTCTTTTACATATAATATAATAGAACTTACGCAAAGGAACCTAAATGAGACTATGAACAATTTAACAAAGGTTCCGATACATGAGGTTAATACAGTTAAAAGCTATATAAGTTATGCTAACAGATATATAAATGAAGCTAAGAAGTACGTAGATAAGTATCCTTACAGTGCAGCTAGCTATGCATATACAGCTTATATCTATTCTTTGCTTTCAAAGTATATCACTTTATCATATGTTAAAAATGGTAACCTCTTTATATCAAATGAGATAGCCAAAATAAATGCCACACTGAAAAACCTTTCCGTTGAGCTTTCTAAAATAAAACCAACAACTCTAGAGAGGGCTGAGCTCCTCTCTGTGGCTGCCGCCAGGCTTGCAGATGCGTACCTCTCGCTTTCAACGGCAGAGCTTTTGTTACATTCAAAGACCAACTCATCACTTCTATTCTATCAATTAGCTTTAGCCAGTGGAAGGACTGAGAGCATAAAATCTTGGCTAAGATCTGCTGAAAGAGAAAAAGGTACGATTCCTGTTTCACAGGGATTCTTAAAAACGCTTGCTCTAAAGGCTTATAGGTTTGCATTACTTAATTTGGGATACTCCATATCATTACTGAAGTCTTCTGGACTTAATGCAGAGGCTTCTGCTCTTAAAGATTTAGAGGAAAGAATGAGCTCCGCGTTTGAGAGAAAAGACTGGATATTAGTCATAGGCTATGCTAGGGAGGCGATCTCACAGGCCACCGATTATACGTTTGAGTACTCAATATCTGTTCTTCCACCTAGCGAGAAAGGAAAAATAGACCCCATTTATGCAAATGATATAGAAGTAATAGCTAAACTGCTTGAAATGCGACTAGCTCTCCATGGAATAAAAAGCCCTCTAGCGCCCGCTTACATAGAATATTATAAGATTCTTAAAAAAGATGGTGATTATGATGCTGCATTAAAACTTTTATGGAGTGCAGTCGCTGATTTAGAAATACTATCCTTAGCCTTTCTGAAAGCCCCTCCGCTTTCAAGTAAAGCTAGCTTTCGACCTCCACAGATAAATGTAAGTGGTGCTGGTGCATTATCACTGATTAACAGGTCTTATATTTATATTATCACTTTAGGGTTTTTAGTACTTGGTATAGCCTTAGGCTATGTATTAGCTGTAAGAAGTACACTCAAGGAAATAGAGAGAAGGCTTTCCTAGTTATTGATTTATGAAGTCAAGCAAATTCTTTCTCCTAACATTCACTTTATTACTCTTAATTTTCTTTACTTCCTCCTTTATTGTAGTGCTGAAATCCTTTTCTAAAATTTTCTTAATATCTGGCTTGTAAAGAGCGGCTGCAGGATGATATGTAGGAATTAGAGTTAGATCTAGATCTCCTAGCTTTCCTTTAATTATAACCCCGTGTTCTGCCTTCATGCCTCTCCACTTCCTGCCCATGAGTTCATAAAGTGTCTTGCCAGATATTCTACCTAAAGCTATTATTAGACGTGGCTTTATTATATCAATTTGTTCAACGAGGTAAGGCAGACAACTTTCGATTTCTTCTGGCCTGGGATCCCTATTTCGCGGAGGTCTGCACTTAACAACGTTAGTTATATAAACCTCCTCCCGTTTCAGTTCGGCTAAACTTAAAAGATAATCTAGCAACTTGCCTGCTGGACCCACAAAAGGCCTTCCCATCTCATCCTCATACCTTCCCGGAGCTTCGCCTATGATCATTATGCTTGTATCTAAAGGTCCTTCTCCAGGTACAGGTTTCTTTCTAAATTTGTGTAATGGACATTTGTTACAATTAATTATATTCCTAACCAAGTCCTCGTATCTAAGACTTTTAGACGACGTGCTCACCACCTCCATATAACTCTGCTTGAGAGAAGATAATTTACAGCGAAGCCTGCCAATATTCCTATGAGTTGACCAAGAAGAGGATTAAGACCCAGGAATACGTGAAGCAACTTCATGGTTGTATATATTGTTACCGCAGAGCCTAAGCTACTTCCATGGTACCCAGCAAGTCTAGCTAAGACTTTTCCTTTAAGATTCTTTTTAAAGGTCCATATGTCATTGAATATAAAGTTGCTAATTATACTGGTTTCGATCCCCATAACACTACCTAAATCATACGAGTTGCTGAGCCTCATAACTAGATCCATAACACCAAGGTTTACTAATGAGCCAAAGAAACCTACTATTGCAAACTTAGTTATTGTTGACAGATCTAGGAGATGCAAGAGGTAATCAATAATTGTATTAGTACTTAGCTTGCTTTTTCCTCTTTTTCTGTTCCTAAAGATATACGGTACATCTATTACCCTTGGTTTCCATGGAGGATCCCTTGCAATTATTTCCAGGAGGATCTTATATCCCCTGGGCTTTAACTTTCTTCCATTGACGAATGCTTTCTTTACAACGAAAAAGCCTGAAAGAGGGTCAGTAGTGTATCTAGACTCCTTGACCGCAGCATATGCTAAAAATGTTGCAAATCTACTTATGAATAACCTTAATTTGTTCCAACCCTCTACTCCACCTCCTCTTACATATCTGCTCGCTACAACTACGTCAGCATTCTTCTCAAAAGCTATTTTCACAAGCTTAGGAGCCATTTCAGGAGGATGTTGAAAATCAGCATCCATTATCAAAACGTAGGGGGCTCTCGCCTCTTCTATTCCTCTTAATACCGCTGATGCTAATCCTTTCTCATTAATTCTTCTAATTAAACGAATCCTATCATCCTCCTTACTCATTTTCTCGACTATTCTCCAGGTGCCGTCAGGAGAATTATCATCAACAACTATTATCTCAAAATCTTTTATTCCCTCTTTTTCGAGGCTAGATCTTAAGCTTGCCAATAGTTCAGCTATATTTTCGGCCTCATTATAGGTTGGTATTACAACTGATATTTGAGGATTTCTTGGCATTACTCTCTAACCTTTTTCGAGAGGTTATTTAGTTTAGACAGAATAAAGACGATCTCGAATAGCCTCAGGAACTTCCTCTTCCCTGATCACTTCAAAAGTTATTGGAGGCTCTTTTACTTTGGGTCCGACAATGATATATTTCTCAGGATCATCGTCGGCTCTATTCTTTAAAACTCTGACCTTTACGTACCAACCATCCTTCCTTCTCACGTAGACATATTTCTTATGCTTGCCACCCATCTTCAGTCACCGGTCTTATCCAGAGAACAGAAAACCATTAGACGTTTTTAAGTAGTACCTATAACTTTACTCAGACAAAAATTATGATGTGTTCCTCTTTTAAACAAAAAACTAAGATAAATCTTTAATATACTCCTCTAGTTTGCTTCTGATAGCCCTCTTGTTTATCTTTCCCGTGCTGGTCTTTGGCAACTCATCCACAAAGATTATCTTGTCTGGAAGCCACCATTTAGGCATAAGACCTCTATCTATGAATTCCTTGATTAAATACTCTCTCAAGTCCTCTTCTTTAACTTTATTTTTGTACTCCGGCTTTAAAACTATTAGGGCTACTGGCCTCTCAACCCACTTCTCGTGGGGCATTGCAACAACGGCCACTTCAGCGACTGCTGGATGAGTTGATATAAAACCTTCAAGCCTAGAAGAGGGTATCCACTCACCGCCGCTCTTTATAGCATCCTTCTCTCTGTCAACAAACATAATACATCCATAATTATCGATTGTTACTATATCATCAACGTCAAAATATCCGTGGCGCCATGCTTTCTCCGTTTTCTCTGGATTCTTATAATATTCTTTGGTTATCGAGGGAGAATATAGAAGTATTTTCCCAGGTGTTTTCCCGTCCTGAGGAACATCTTCGCCCTCCTCGTTTATTGCCTTCACTAAGACTAATGGTATGGGTACTCCTAGGGAGTTATTTTTAACGAAATGATCCCTTAGTTTCTTATCATCAATACCCATTTTCATCCAAAGTCTCGGTATATAAATCATCCTAGTTATTGCTGTAAGCGTTTCTGAGGGACCGTAACCTGTCACAATATCTATGTTAAGCGACTTGGCTTCCTCATACACAGATATAGGGAGGGCCTCGCCCCCATAACCGAAGAGAAAACCTGAAAGGTCTTTTATGCCCATGTTCTTTGCCTCTTGTATAATGGAATATAACATTGTTGGAACTCCTTGAGCTATTACTCTACCATTCACCTTCTTCGCTTCATCGATCAAATTTTTGACTAACAGCGTTATATGATCCCACCTATACCTTCCAGGAAGCACTATCTTGTTTCCTATGAGCACATTATAATAAGGAGCCATCCAACCGAATATATGGAAAAACGGTGTTAACATCAAAACGATATCTCTATTTGACATTCGAAGGGGATACTCCATTTGAGCAATGAGAATTTGCAAGGATGCGAGAAGCATTTGTCTGTGTGTATGATATACACCTTTAGGTCTGCCTGTGGTTCCTGATGTGAAGAACATTCCAGCTACAACATTTTCCTTGAGCTCAGGCCAGGAATAGGTGTCCTTCGAATTTCTCATTAGCTCCTCATATTCGTAAACGTCCTTGTTACCTACCTTAGTCTTTATCTCATTCAGGGAAGTCTTTTTGTTCTCACAAGTGCTACTATCATCCATAACCACAATTTTCTTCAGAGATTTGACATTATCTACAATCATTTTAATGTAGGGAACGAAATCTGTATGGATAAAGAGAACTTCAGGCTCCGCTATCTTCATAGTATAGATTATCTCCTCTGGCGCAAGTCTTATGTTAACGCTATAGGCCACGGCTCCATACATGGGAACAGCGTAAAGTAGTTCAAAATACCTAATGGAGTTCCAGTCCATTATCGCCACTCGGGAACCCATTTCCCAATTTTCATAAGCCCTTTTTACATCCAGAGTTTCCAATATGTTACCCAACTTGTTAACTCTCTTAGCAAATTCTTTGAAGGTATACATAATCCTTCTGTGTCCAGGAGGGCTGTAAATTATCTCCTGTTCAGGAGCTATATAAAGGGCATACTTTAGGATTTTATCTAGGGTAAGCTGATATTCTTTAAACATTTGGAACACCTATTTCCCACCTTTAAAACTTAGCTATGAGTTTTTATCTTTAACTTTTGATTAGAAAATAAATAATTACATGAATAAGTATTTATAGATAGTAGTAATTCAGAAATACTTGATTATACATTTGAAGAGGGATTTATTGTGGAAGAATATGATGTTACAATAATAGGAAGTGGTATAGCAGGTGCTACAGTTGCCAGAGAACTTTCGAAGTACAAGATTAGTGTCTTAGTTATTGAGAAAAATAGTGACGTTGGCCTTGAAATGACAAGCACCAACATGACACTCGTTTGCCAAGGAGGGGATTCTTTAACTTTCAGACCTGGGACTTTACATGCCGAACTAAATGTTAAAAGTATACCTCTATGGCCCAAACTCACGAAGGAGTTAGGAGTACCTTTTAAGAGAATTGGAGGTCTAGGCCTTATCAGAGATAAAGCTGATTACCTCAAGTTCTTAAAAATGTACTCAAGAGCTTTCAAATCCTCACTGAAACCTGATGCCCCATACTACATATCTGAAAAGGACTTCCAACCACTTCAGTTCTTAGACAGAAGATCTTTAAGGGAGCTAGAGCCTAACATAAATCCTAAAGTAATAGGTGCCCTTTATGACCCTAACCTTGCAGTCACAGATCCTATAAAACTAACTAAAGCCTTGGCAGAAAACGCAAGGGCCAATGGGGTTGACTTTCTTTTAGAAAATGAGGTCAAGCATGTCGAAAGAAAGGAAGGATACTTCGTTATTAACACGGATAAAACTTCTGTTAAGTCAAAGTTCGTAGTAAACGCCGCAGGGATAAATGTAGACAGAATAGCTGAAATGGTTAAGGCTAGGAACTTCACTTACGTTCCAACTAAAGGCGTTTTAACCGATTTTGACGAGGAGACTAGTGAAATCTTCAGGCATCAAGCATTTTATCTACCTAGACTTGGCGAGCCTCATGTAAAGGCTGTCGTACCAATAATATATGGTGGCTTAAGGGTTGGCATTTACCTAGACTTTGTTATGAGAAGTGATAAAAACTTGCCACCCCAGGGACTTCAACACAACCTGAATGTAATAAAAGAGATAGTTCCAGATTATCCATTTGAAAAACATATAAAAAGGACGTTTTTTGGAATAATGCCTTTGACTAACGCCGAGACCGGTTGGCACGATTTTATAATTGATATTCCAGAACATGTCCCTAATTGGATAAACATAGTTCTAGGGCCGGCAGGGGTCTCGGCATCGCCTATGCTAGGTGAAAAGGTTGTGGAACTCCTCTCAATGTCAGGTCTTTATTTGGAACCTAAGCCCAATTTTGACCCCTCAGCTAAAAGAGGTGTAAGAGAATGAGTGGAGTTCCTGAGAGAGTTAGTTTAGACGTTGCACTAAAAATAATAAATGCTATGATAAAGTTTGCTAAAGACAACGCTATGCTTCCTGGAAGCTATGCGGTCGTGGATGAGGGTGGACATGTTGTTGCATTCGAGAGAAGAGACAATGCTCCTGCAGCAACTGCAGACATCGCAATAGATAAAGCTTGGACGGCCGCCACAATGAAAGCCTCTGGAAGAATCCTTGAAGTTATAACAAGAGGTCAGGGATGGAGGCTTAATGTTAAACATAAGGGCAGACTTACAATAATTCCTGGAGCAATACCGATAATAGCCCACGGAAGAATTATTGGCGGAGTAGGTCATAGTGGGGGCTCTGCCGAGGACGACCTAAAGATTGCTCAAGCTGGTTGGGCTGCAATATTTAGAGAAGAGGATTTCAATGTTGATGTTGAAGAAAAGCTTTCACTTGCCAGGAGAATCGCTAACGAAGTGATCTCTATTGTTAGAAAGGAGTCGCTCAAGCCAGTAAGTGTATCCGTAGTAGACGAGTGGGGAAACCTCATCCTTCTGTATAGAATGGATAATGCACCTTTTGGAACCCTAGAGCTTGCCAGAGACAAAGCTTGGACTGCCGCAGCCTTTAGAATTCCATCGGAGAAAGTTTCGATCTATTATAATGGAAGTCCTCTTAGCATCAATTGGAACGAGAGACTCACTCCAGTTCCTGGAGGTATGCCCCTAGTTTATGATGGAAAATTTGTAGGAGGACTTGGTATTTCTGGTAATACACCTACGGAGGACAGAAGGATCGCCATAGAAGCAGTCAAAAGTCTTGGACTTCAAGTATTTGAATAGCTTTCTTTCAGAAAAGAAAAATCTTTTTATTTAATTATTTTTATCGTTTTAATTGTGGGAGCATGAAAGGACGTATATTTTCTTTAATAACAGCAAGCTTCATCGTTATTATTTTCCTAGCCGCTCCAATAGCTTCTGGCATGTCAATGATTATTCCACTACACTTAAGGAACGGCACCTATCATGTAGATCTAAGACCTGGAACCTCTGTAAAAGGTTACTGGAGTTGGAACGACTATCCCTATGCAGTCCCTCTTGTTACTCCTTACAAATTGGTTGTTGTAAAAGATCTAGCAGTATCAAACTTCAGAGGTCCCACGACTCTGACCTTTAAGACTCCTGCTGGAGAATTTTCTAGAATAATAATGCGCGTGGATGTCTGGATGACTAGCGCAGTTCCTGGCAGGCCTGCTGTGAACTACGACAGACCTTTATGGATATGGATCGATGGAGTTCCCGCTTATATGGGCACTACCGTCGAAAGATATAATCAAACAGCGTTTGCCGATGTAACCCATCTTTACACGCTCTTAGTGGGTGGCAAGGAGGCCAACATAAGTATAGCTTTGCCAAATTGGGTCATAGTAAGGTGGGGGCTTACTGGCATATTCCATGTAAGGGTGACACTCCTCTATTATCCAGGCCCTCGACCTTCTGTTCCTGATAAAATAATACCTCTTTTTAATGGGCCAGAAAGAAATAATGCTTGGAGAGGTCTAGCATCAATAGTTCTTAACAAGAGACATCCCGAGGTTAGTCAAGAAATTACCATACCAAAGAACACTGTAAGGGCTTATCTCCTTGTATATACAGAGGGGTCGTCTTATGAGGAGTTTTGGTACTACAACGTTCCTCCGGATAGATATCTAATCTTCAGTGCAAATAATAAAACAATAGCGTTTGTACAACCATACCCATATATATTTACTGGAGGAATAAACTTGTTTATGTGGAGGCCCATAAGTAGTATCAGAACTTATTCCTTTGTACCGCATGTCATAGATATAACGCCTTTCCTGCCACTCTTAATTGGCAAACATAACATAACGCTTAGAATTTACAACGTTCAAAATTATTGGCATGTCTTTGCTGCACTATTATTATATACTGATCCTCATGCATACAAGGTAAGTGGACAAATATTAGAATATAACTATACCAAACCTGTAAGGAGCTACGTTGAGAAGGTTAATGGAAGTACTGAGAGGTACTACATTAACAGCTCCATAAAGTTAACCGTTAGATCTAAGATTAATGTATATACCTTTTTGGGAGAATATAGCTACATTTCCGAAGCTCGTATGGAGAATGAAATGAAAGCCTTCTTGAGCTTCAACGACATCTGGGCTAACGATACTATGTATCAATATTGGTTCTACTCAGCTAGGGCCACAAATGTTACCCCCTCTTGGGAGTCCTCTAAGATAGCTTATTCCTGGAGAGATAAGTGGACATCATTTCTAAGCGTCAAGGATGAATTTTACATTGAAACTCGAGGAAATCCGTCCCAAGCCACGCCACAACATCCTGTTTACGGAAACTTTTCAGAGCAAGATTGGCTTTCTGAATCTCTTAACATAGAAAGGAATCCATGGCCTTTCACAGGGTCTCCTCGAGCACTAAGCATCGAAGTCAACTCAAGAGCTTATATGAATGGAACGATAATGCTTATAGGTCCTAATGCAGGGCTTATAACAGGTCTCACTGCAGTAGGTGGAAATACAACCAAAAACCTTAAGTCTAGCGAGATATTAGATGATCATCTCTATATATTTTCTAGAGATCTCTCAGGAGGCAATCATTGGCCATCTTGGTGGATTTCTAAGAACGAGGTAACATTCGTTTACAGAGAAGTGTAGAAAATAAGTCATTCATTTCATTTTTTGATTTCCTTTCCCTCATCAACATCTATTATTTTTGGACATTCAAGTTTTGAGAGCACCTCATCTAGCTTATCCTTGGTTGTTTTAAAGGTATATAAATACCTGCGTGTTCTGGCCTTTATTTTCACTATGTCACTTTTTCTTACCCTCTTTACTCTACATTCCTTCGCCCTCTTTGCTATATCTAGGAACATCTCAAGCTCCTTAACTTCTACTGGCACATCTACTCACCATAGAAGGAGGATATGTTAAGAAGTTTTAAAATTAATTTGACACCCTATGCTCTCCCGTTTTTATATAGGGTAACAAAAGGGCTGCAACGATGAAGGAAAAACCTACACCTAGAGATTGAGTAAAATTCATTTTCTCATAACCAATTACCTTAAATTTAGTATTAAAACTGACTACACTATTAGTCTTTAAGGGTATTAGAACAAAAATAACACTTTCAGACGGATCAAGTTGCAAACTTAATGTGGATCTATTTTCTTTCTTAAACCTTGAAGCTAAAAAGGCCAGTGCAAATGGGTCCATACTCACTTTTGCTGAAGCATAAAAGACTCCAGCTCTGAAATCATGCATGGTTTCCGTTTTCTTAATTTTCACACCAAAAGCTGTACTATTCATTACTAAACTTAAAGGATTACCCTTTACTATAGCATAAAGAATATACCTTGTATTGCTTGTCTTGACGGTAAGCTTTCCATTAGATGATACGGACCAAACCATTAAAGCCAAATACTCATTTTTTCCCAGAAACTCCTCTTCACCCCAAGAAGATGATGTTTTAACACCAAATAGCTGGCTTAAAAGTCCAGCTAAAATCACAGCTATACCTATTGTCAGTAAAAGTCTTGAAGCAAGATTGAAATTCTTTTTCATAGCCTACATCCCAGCTTTTTTCACTTTCTTCTGTCTTTTTTATTTGGGTTCAAAGTATATAATGTTAAAATTATATTAACCAAAAGTTGAAGGTGAGTGGGACCTTTGTGGGCATATAAATATTTTCCCCTTTTTTGACCTAAGGGATAATGGTAAAAGCCCATTCTCACATGATTTAATAACCTGGTTATAGCATTGACATTACAGAGGAGTAAGCAGGGTTAAACCTATAATAGCAAGTAATACCCCCTATTTCTTACGGCACTTCAGGTAATACCTATTCGTTCTTAAAACGGGAGGTGCCTAGAGTGGGTAATAGACGCAACGGAATAGGAAGAATATTTTTTGTATGTTCCCATTGCGGCTTTGTCTTTTACAGATATGCACTGGGAGACCCTAAGAATAGATCTAAATATAGTGGCGCTCCCACGCCGGAGCAGGTTCTAAGTGGATTTGACGAGTTACGTTGCCCTCGCTGTGGACGAAAACTTTCCTTAAAACCATTAAAAATAAGAATTATGAGTAGG
Source organism: Acidilobaceae archaeon (assembly GCA_027082825.1). Taxonomy (GTDB): domain Archaea; phylum Thermoproteota; class Thermoprotei_A; order Sulfolobales; family Acidilobaceae; genus JALWTO01. The sequence goes on along the minus strand of JALWTO010000016.1, from coordinate 11,445 downwards.
GCTGAGTTTGAGGCTAAATACATTGACATGGGATTTTTAATTTTGGAGAGAGAAGGTGAGTTAGCCTTCAACAAGACAACTACAGAAGAAGAAAACGTAGAAGTTGATGTACAACATTAAGAGTTATTCCAGCTGCATTAAAATAATGTTTTTGAGTACGTCTTCCACATCATTCACTCTCTCAAGGCAAGCACGTCTATATTCTTTAAGTACTTTAAATATGCGATCTTTAACTTTTACATCATCTATTCTTAAAAAATTCAGTAGCCACGACGCAAACTTGGAAAGATTGCCACAGCCTCTCTTAACGCTCTCATAATCCAAAATGAGTGCTTTGGAGTCGCTAAATATGATGTTCTTAAGTGGTCTTGAAATTTCTTTATGTAAAATATTTATCCTGTCTAGAGTTGCTAGGGACTCTACAGAAGCCAGAAGATGTTGAGCTGTTAAAGCTCTTTCTTTGATTAAGTCCAGAAAAAGGGGACCTCTTATTGCCTCTGATATTACGAAATTGTCTGAAAAGTCTATAACTCTTGGAGCTACTCCTGAATTAGCAGCCAAGGCTTGGTAAAATGCTTCATCCCTTAACGATTTTCTCTTGCTGTCTATTCTCCTAGCCTTTATGGCGATGAGTTTCCCTCCATTTCTGGAAAGAATGACTACTCCAGCATGTCCTTTGCCCAAGACCCTTAGCCCGCCGAATGGTGTCCAAAGAATGCTTCTACCACAGTTTAAAACTGACCTTATCCCCATAGCTTTAAGTTCACTAATTCTTTGAGAAGAATAATTTGCTGGCCTTGGAAAGGAAATCGCGTAAATTACTCTGAGATCATCTAAAGGCAGCTCATCCATGCAGGAACTTCTAAAATAAAATTCTTCAAAATTAAACTTAACCATCCTCTTGCCTCCTCTCCAGCCAGGACTCGAATTCTCTTTGTAAATTTTAACAGCGGTGCAGAAGCTAGAACGTAAGCAACTAGATCAGTCGCCTTAGTAAATCTTCTTTCTCTAACCCCTATTAGCATGCCTTCGTCGTTAACCCATACATAACCTTTTTCGCTTATTCTCTTTCTCAAAAACTTCAGCGTTCTCTCTAGCGCATCCCAGGAATAGGGACCCTTAAGGAGCTCTGTTTTAGGCTTAATAAGGGATTCTAATTCAAAAACTATTGCAGCCTTGGTTACCTCATCTGTGTAAAACTTATACCTTATTACATTAAAATTGTATAACCTAAGCTCTCTTGTTATATATGTGGCTAACCTCTTGAGTTTACCTAACAGAGAGTCCCTAGGAAGCCTTTCATAATCTCCTTCCAGATATACTATAATTGTTCTTGACAAAACATCTTTGAAAAGCCCCCTCCTGGAAGAATATTCCCTTTTATGAGAATATATGTGAAAATAATTTTTACAAGGCTTATTTAAGTAAGTCCTTGCCGAAAGGATAAACGTTGAAAACTTTTCTAATGTTACAGAGGCAGCAACGTTTCTTTCAGGGTCAACAGGATCAACAACTATGAGTACTGAGTCTTTGTACTTCCTCTTTAGAAAATCTTCATTGCCTATATTTTCTATATCAATGAAAATTCCTGGTTTCCAATTGGAAACCTCTTCGAGAGTTCTCCTAAAGCTTCCATAATATATCACGAGTAGCTCAGCCAAATATCCAGAAAATCCTCCAATACTGCTCTCAGCACCGTATGCTCCTATGCCTTTTAAAAATGATTTTAAAAGCCTGATCTCGTCAGCTATTCTGGGGTTTTCCCTTATTTTTTTCCTTACATATCTCGTATGAAAGGGTGTCCGCTCGACACCTAATTTCCCTGTAGGTTTCTTTATGAACTTAGCTGGAACCACATCTGCTTGCATGCCCATTAAGTGTACCGTAACGTAAGGGTGTTGAGCATATCTAATACTTATTGGAAGTCCCTCAAGACATTCTCTGAGAAGGATCTCAGCATTATTAAGTATCCAACTCTCATCTACATCTTTAAATAAAACAAATATATCAAGTTCCCATTTATCAGAAAGCAACGTATTTTTTGCAAAACTACCCTCAGGCTCAACTATGGCATTTAGTCCTCTCCTTGTAAGACATCTAACCATTCGATCTTTTATCAACCGATAAAAGTTATTTAGTAATTTAATCTGTACTAGTGAAGGTTTTAAAACCCTTAAGACTTCTTCCTCAATATCTTCACTCAAGAAGCCTTGACCTCCATTAAAGTCTCGTATATTGGACCTGAACGTGTCAGCGTGCTTTTCTTTAACCTGATGTATTTAACCTCAATCTTTCCAAATTCCTCCTCACTATATTCATTTATTATCTTAACTAACGAGCTTAGGTTCCTAGTTCCTTTGATTCTAGCTATTGTGAGATGGGGAGAAAACTCTTTCTCCCTTTCTGGAGGAATACCAAGCCTTCTTAATCCTTTTTCTATCTCATCCCTTATTTTTCTTAAGTGATCTATACCCTCCGAAATACCTATCCAAACAACCCTTGGTTTGTAGACTCCTGGAAAGGCTCCCAGCCCTTTAAAGGTTAGGTTAAAAGGTTTGAACTTGATCTTTTGAAGCACCTCACTCTTTATTTCATCAACAAGAAAGCTAGGAACCTCTCCTATAAATCTTAACGTTATATGATAGTTATAAGACTCTACGGGCTTCATAGGAACACCGCTTGAAATGACAGCATCCTTTATCTTATCAATTTTAGAAACTAAAAGGGGGTCTTCTATATCAATTGCAATAAACACTCTCAGCTTCTCCATTTCCTTCGGACACCCATTACTTTCCAGGCTAAGTTTTTATTACTATGGCTTATAAAAATACCTACATCTCTAAACCTCTAGGGGCGATCTCTAAAAAAGATGGCTAGACTCTACACGCTTTGTTTAATACAACAAAAATTTGCCACTACTTCTTTTTAAATGCAAAATTAAAAACCTATATTCTGAAATCCTAAAGTAAAGTGGAAGGGGTCGGTATCTTGTCTAACAATATATTACATAACTACATCACTAGTAAAATGTCGCAGCTTTTCGTTCCAAGCCTAACACTTACTCTTATGAAAGGAGACAAGATAGTAAGAGAGGAGGCCTATGGGTTTAGAGACCTAGAAAAAGGTCTTAGAGCAACTCCTGACACCATATATGAAATAGCTTCGATAACAAAAGTCTTCACAGCCACGGCGATAATGCAACTTGTTGAGGAAGGAAAAATTAGTCTCGAGGATCCAGCAGAGAAATACTTACCCATAGAACTTAAGGTTAAGGGAGAGCCTGTCAGAATATGGCATCTTCTTAGCCATACAAGCGGAATACCTGCCTTAGGTTACGCAGAAGCTCAAATATCGAGCTATATGGGTCAAAGTCCTGACTGGCTTCCATACTCAGAACCTATTCAAGTACTGAGATGGCTGGAAGAAGGATCAAAAAGGTGGGCAATAGCAGCTCCCGGAGAAAAATTCTTTTATTTAAACGAGGGATTTGTTGCCCTTGGATACATCATAGAAAAGGTTAGCGGAATTAGCTATTTCGAATATATAAAGAAGAACATTATAGAGCCCCTAAAGCTTGAAAGAACGAAGCCCTCTTACTATGATGCCATGGATGATCCTCTTCTTGCCAAACCTTATGATAATACAAAAAGACCTCCTAAACTTTCTAGAATTCCTGGAACCATTTATGCAGATGGAGGAATGTATAGCAGTTCTCCTGATCTAGCGAAATTCATGCAAGCTCTGGCTAGGGGAGGGAACTTAGATGGTGTGGAGATCCTAGGTCAAAGATATGTGAGAGAGATGGAAAAGCCCAGAGCGAGATTACCATTTCAGCTTTTTGAAAATGATTCCTATGGATTAGGTCTTATAATATATGATAGCGTATTTGATGAAAAAATAATAGGTCACAGCGGATCAGTTCTTGTCTATACAGGTTATGCTGGGTATATACCGGACAAATTGTTATCTGTAGGCGTTTTGGCAAATGCTAGTGCCCTACCCCGAGACATAGCTTTAACTGCTTTAGCTCTAGAGTTAAACAAAGATCCTTATGAGCTTCCTTTTAACAAGGCCGAGAAACTTTATTCAGTTCTTGAGGGAATCTATTATGGATATAAGGGAACGCTTAAAGTAGAAGTTGAAAGAAAAGGTGATTACCTAATTGTTAATCCTAAAGATCCCTCTGAAGAAAGTATTATCCTCGAGCCTGACTTCGATATAAAAAAGATAAGCTTTGGAGATCAGATATCACTACTCTTTAAGTCAAGGATTAATGGAGGAGTAATAACCGTAGAGTTTAAAATAGATCAATTGAGAGGGAGCGTTGAGTTTATCTATGAAAGGAATAGATTTGTTAAGGTAGCATCACTAGATGTTACGAAATCTTCATTAAGTACGATAAGGTTTTAACTCCTTCCTCTTTTTCTGAGATGGCTCATTCCTTTTATGACACACATAGGATTTAAAGTAAATGGTTTCACCTCCTTGATATAGGTATAGTATTCAGCACCAAACTTCATAAAACACTCTGGTTCCTCTATAAACAGTACAAAAAATAAAGTGCCCACAACTGCCCATCCCGAAGCTATTATTGTTACTGGAGAGGCTGTCATCAAAGCCAAGGCTATGGAAACTAACATCAAACCTAGATGTTGAGGATGTCTCATACATGAATAAATTCCAACCTTAACAAGCTTATCTGGCCAAAAACCTCTTTTACTAGGATCTTTATGTCCAAAGTATCTTAAAGTTCTACCAGCAATACCATGAATTAGGAATGCCCAGAACAAAAGGGCTAAACCTGCTAGCCTGAGAATAAGCTCGCCTTCCCCTCCAGGCTTGGCTATATTTCCAAAAAATATATAAGCTGGACCCAGTGTGGCGCTCCACAAAACGGGCCAGTAAATAAACTTCCAAAGCCCCTCTTTTACGGGTCTTTCTTCAATAGTTCCTCCCAAGAGCCCCACCCGATCTTTCGTGTGTTGCTTTCAATAAGACGCTAAAGCTAATTAATGATATAAACTTACTAAAGCTAAAATGAGGTAGTAAATTTTGAATTTTCCAGATAGACTATCTCAAGAAATACCAAAGAAAGGAGGGGGTTATGTAATAATCTTGTACGTTGAAAAGACTATATGGATAAACTTATTCAAGAAGCTAGTAAAAATAGAGCCAGGATTTTATGCATATGTAGGTAGCGCCTGTGGACCCGGGGGACTAAGAGCTAGGATTCTGAGGCATTTAAAGAGATCAAAGAAAATTAGATGGCATATAGACAGGATAACCTCAAATGTAAGCGCAAAAGCAGTTAGGGTTATATATAGTGACAAGGTTCAGGGAAACCTTTTTGAAAGAAGGGTTTCCTCCTGTCTTTTTAGTAAAGGCCTAAATTACATTGAAAGATTTGGATCATCGGACGATAGAGAAAATGTGTCTCATCTCTTTTATTCAAGATATCTAGATATACTTAATTCCGCATTAAAGGAATGTATAACGGAGATTACAAATGATTACAGGGAACTAGTTGTAATCCGATAATTGATGTCACTCGAAAGTGGTTTTGAACCCTCTCTTTTGGCCTCAAGGGGGACGGGCTTCCTCATTAGCGATCGGACGATGGCGTATCACTTCATAGGCCTTCTTCTTAAGGCATTGTGAACTTTTAAATAATTAATTTCTTTCCTTTTACAATTTTTCACAAATTCTTTCACAAACTTTCCTGTAAATATCTCTAACCCCATACATTTTATCATTAAATGGTTCCTTTCTCGGAAATCTTATGACCATTGGTTTAAATCCGAACCTTCTATATATGGTTTCGGCCAGTTCCTCCTCATTGAACTTTTGGTCAGGACCCAAAAGAATTATATCGGGTCTTATTTTTCTGACGGACTCCAGAAAATCTTTCTGATCCCCTAAGAAGGCTTCCTTAACATATCTTATAGCCTTAATGACCTTAAGTCTCTCGTTCTCCGAGATTAAAGGCTTTCGCCCCTTAATTTTTTCAACGTTAGAATCTCTAGCAATAACCACATAAACATCTCCTAACTTTGATGCGTACTCTAATAATCTTAGATGACCCGGATGTACTATTTCAAAAGTGCCCGCTACAAAGACTCTTTTCTTCTCATATGGTACCTTCCATGGAACTTCTAGTATATCCAGATACCTCAAGGAATCTAAAAGACCTTCAGCGTAAGATGACGCAATTAAAGCTGTGGCACAGTCCTTTTTATCAATAAAATATCTGGCATCTCTTAGGTATCTTTGGGCAGCATCTATGAGTTTATCAAAATTGAGACCCTGATTACTATTACTTATCTCCTTAAGCCTTTCTTTGACCTCGTCCAGCACCCTCTCGGTTACTTCAACATATTTTTCTGCCCTCTTGCACATCTCATCATTCTCCTTCATTTTTCATCACCACGCATCCCCAATGAAGCATACAGTTAAATGAGGATAAATAACGATAAATTTTTCAATTAACTCCTCCAGGAGGTGTTATTTGTTTAGGAGCCCTCAAGGCCTATGTGGCGGGCCCGCCGGGATTTGAACCCGGGACTTCCGCTCCCACAGGCCAGGGCCTTCGGGACCTACGGGTTAAAAGCCCGCCGCTCTACCAGGCTGAGCTACGGGCCCATACGCCATACTTCCTTAGACCACCAGGATTTAAAAAAGTTCTTAAGGATAATTATGGTTCTCCACTATCAAGATAAAGACTTAATTCTGCAATTTTACGCTCTGACTTTTAAGATAGCAAGAGATCCTTATACTTCTCTACGATCTCGAGGCTAGTTTTTACGTCTGTGAAGAGACTTGATACCTTTTTAATGTCCTCGGCAGAAACCTTATGCCTACCTTCTCTCAATGCAACAATCTTTGCAGGCTCCATTAACTGAAGGGCGTATCTGAGACTCCTCTCAACAGCTATCTTTGTCAACAGCTCTAACGCTGAGTCGTCTAATGGGACGTCCTCCTCATCTGCCCTAATCATAATTATAGTCTTTAACTCCTCCTCCGAATAAGGCCTTGTTGGTATAATTAGTAACCTATCTAAAAGATCCCTTGGTATTCCATGGGGAGCTTCTATATCGGTGCCCCTGATTTTTGTCATTCCTCGGTTCGTGGCAAGAATTATTATTGGAGAAAGCTCGCTTTCCATGGCCTTAGTTAAGAATGAAAATGCTTCTAAATCCAGAAGGTGAGCATCATCTATAAAGAGGACTCCTTGGACAAGCTCTGCCCTTCCCTCATCTATCATCTTCTTCACGGTTTCATCCGTCTTTCTTCTAATCTCATCGCTTATCTCTCTTTCCGTTCCGAAGACTCCAAAGAAGCTGAAGAAGGTCCTTTCAGCAGCGTAATAAAGATCTATGTCATGTAATGTCAAAACTCTAACTATTTCCTTTGTTTTCTTAACCGGCCCTGAAGGTATCTGAACCTCTTTGTACGGTTCTATATCATATACTCTCTTCGCCTTACTTTTAACCTTGCCAACCTTTCTGACGTTACCAGTCTCTGCGTCTATAACTATAACGTCGCCCACTCTTACGTTAAGTGATATTAGCTGTTCTGTTATCTCAGGACCTACGGATATCTTTAGGCTATCATCCTGAGTCTCTAGGGTTAGCTCTGAACTACCGAAGCCCAAATAGCCATATGCCAAACCCCTGGCCTTCCTAACCCTGGGCTTAAACTCGGTCACCACTCCCTCATATACAGTCCTTTTCTCACGAACACGCACTCCTATAGCTTGTCTAAGTGCCTGCATTAAAACCTCCGTCTTCTTCTTTTCTACACTATATATCTCAGCAGCATTAAGCGAAACAAATGGTGTGTCCTCTCCCAGCTCCCTCGCAATTGCTATTGCAATAGCGGTCTTACCAGTTCCTGGGGGACCCGCTAAGAGTATTCCCCTACCAGCGAACTTACCCTCTTTAACTATTTGAACTACTATTCCTGCTGCCTCTCTAGCCTCTTCCTGGCCTACCAAGCCGTCAGCTATTTTCTTAGCTCTACCCTTCTCGTCGAGGCCAAGACCTTTGATATGGCTATGTGCACTTATCCTTCTCTCCCTAAGAC
>JALWTO010000016.1:0-3353 GCA_027082825.1 Acidilobaceae archaeon | reverse complement strand
CAGACACCCCTCCTAAGTTTAAAAGATGGGTAGCTCAAAAAACTTTAATGATAACATGAAATAACGCTAAGCTTTCGTCTTGAGGTTCTACGAACAAATGATCACTTTACAAATACTGGCTTATCAATCCTGATCACTAAAACATTTCTACTTGATCAACACTATATAAATTAAATATGGTGAAACTTCATTGACAGAGGAAATTAAGGAAGAGCTTTCAGAGGCGGAGATAAAGGAAGTGCCTGAATGGATGAAAGACGGTCTCGAGCTCAAATATGTCCTCAGCGCTATAAGCGACTTCATTAAGGAGATTAGAGAACCTTTGAGAGAACTTGTCGACACTATCATGAAGACTCTGAGTGGCGAAAAGCTAGGAGAGGAGGTGGCCTCATTTTACAGGAATCTAATAGATAGTGGTATACCAGAGGATATGGCAAAGGACATGACTAAGAAATATTTTGAAACAAGAATAGGAATATTTGATATGTTGAAAAATGCAGTAAGTAATATAGATGCTTTAAAAAGAATAAAAGAGAAAGAGACGATTAATGTTAATGATGAGGAGAAAGAGTCAGAGCCCAAAGGCTGAAGAAGTTGGAAGGGAATATCCTAGAGAAACTTAATGACCTGGAGAGGACGCTAAAAAATATTGAGAGAAGATTAGAAAATCTTGAAAGGTCATTAAATACTAATTTTTATGAAGTGTTTCTAGCGCTTGAACTGGTTCAAGCTTTAGAAATTCCTGTCGAGAAAGCTGTAGAAGCTATTTTTAAATTTCGTAGGATAGTGAGCGGTTCAAAGAACCTTGATCCCATAGAAAGGACTATACTTGAAATTCTTGCCACTGGAGAGTGGTTGTCTATATCGGAAATAACCAGACTCATGAAAAGGTTGAGGGGAAAAGCCTCTAGAACCACTATTAAGAAGAAGGTTGCGGATCTCGAAAATAAAGGCTTTGTTGAAGTTAGAAAAACAACTAATAAAACTCTTGTTAAGTTAAGATATTAATTCTTATTTAAATTTTTGAGCTATTCTGTTATGTATAAAAGCGTATTTCCTCCGATCAACAGTTAGTATATTTTAGGAAGGTTCTTCCAGGTGATACCCTTGGTTGAGATAGTCCTAACTGCTGACAGGGCCCTTTTCACTGACTTCTCTGGCGTGAACACCCTAGGCTTCGGTCTGTGCCTTCCTGTGAGATTAATTCCAAGTTTTGTGGAATACAGAATCCTAGCACCGCCAGTTCCAATTAAAGGAGGCAGAGCTGTTCATGCTCCCTATGCTCTAGGAAAAGTAGAAGCCTCGCTACTAGCCGCTGGGTTCGGCAGAGACAAAGTTTCTATAGTACCTCCGGAACACTTAGAAAAGGTTGTCGATAAAGACACCAAGGTCATAGGAGTTCATACAGTTGACCCTCAAGGGCTAGCTCCAGTATCTTGGACATTAAGGGTTATGACTGGTGGTGGTAAAACATGCACAGCTCTTGAATTTGAAAAGCTTATGTACAAAATTTCTAGATTAAAGGAAAAATACAATTTTAAAGTGATAGTGGGAGGCCCTGGTATTTGGCAATTAAGGGGGCTAGAGAAAAAATTCAATATTGATGTCCTTTATGAGGGGGAGGCCGAGATAACCTTTCCTATAATAGTCAGAAAACTTCTTAATGGAGAGGACGTTCCTAAGTTCGTTGTTGGAAAAATTGTTCCTCCCGAGGAAATACCTACAATAGTTACCCCCTCTAGAAATGGTCATGTGCAGATAACAAGAGGTTGTCCTAGAGGATGCCAGTTCTGCAAGCCAACAACGTTCTTCTTTAGATCAATACCTCTTGACAAAATATTGAAAGAGGCCGAAGTTAACGCTAAGGCTGGGGCTAAGGAAATAAACTTTGTTACCGAAGACGTTCTGCTTTATGGTGCAAAAGGACTCTCCTTGAACTCTGAGGCAGTAAAGACTCTCTTCGAGAAAACAAAAAAGGTTGTAGGAAAGTATGGCGTTGATATGATAACATTTAGCCACGTAACACTCTCCTCTGCCCTGGTTCTAAAGGACGCAGTCAAATATATCTCGGAGATAGACGGACTTTCCGAGGACAACCCACTATTTCCTCAAGTAGGCTTCGAGAGTGGAAGTCCAAAGATCGTTGACAGGTACTTTAGAGGAAAACCTTACCCATGGAAACCAAAAGACTGGCCGTGGATCGTAGTTGAAGGAAGTAAGCTTCTCAATGAGAATTATTGGTACCCATGTTTGACATACATAATAGGCTTCCCAGACGCTACTCCTGACGACTACGTGAAGACGACTGAAGTTATTGATCGATTGAAAGAGGAGGGATTCAAAGGATGGGCTTTCCCTCTGTTTTTAGTGCCAATAGGTGGAACTAGAATTGAGGGAAAAGCTGGATTCAAGGTTATAAAAGGATTACCGAACGAGGCAATCGAAAGCATTATTGCTGGCTGGGAGATAAGCATAGACTTCTCAAGAAAAATATATCCGAAAATCATCGGAAAGATCAAGAACCCGTTGGTTAAAAAAATAATAGATATGCTTATTGACAAGGCCTTTGAAGCTATGGAAAACTGGGTTATAAGTATTAGAAAAGACCCTGAAATTATAGAAAGAAACTTCTCAAAGGTCAATATAAGGGGAGTGAGAGGATTATTATCTAATGCTGCGAAGGTAATAACTCTAGGTAGAAAACATTAATATTATTTTTCACAGGAAAGTCTTGGAGAATGAAAAAATGAAAAAGTTAATTTTTAGGTTAAAAGTCATGGGAAAAGTCGTGCAACTTTTAATTATTATTGCATTATTCTTCTTATTTTACTATTTGAAAATCATTATAATTAGATATGTCTGGATCTTTAACTTCAATCGTAAAATAAGAAAATTACCTAAGGACTTAAGAAGTCAACTTGTTGCAATTTACAAAAGCTCCTTATACAAGATAGATTTCTCTCTCATAAAAATGTTTAGGAAGATGAAATAGTTGATTATGCAACAATTCCCAGCCTCGAAGCTATTTCGGACGCGTTGTATTCTTTAGAGAGTTTGACATAAGCCTTCTTCTCGCCTTTTGGTGTAATTAGAGTTCTTACCTTTGTAACCTTAACACCCAATATCTTCTCTATAGCGCGCTTAATTTCGGGCTTAGAGGCATCACGTCTAACTATGAAAGTTAAGGTGTTCTCCTCCTCCATGAGTTTTAACGACTTCTCACTCATTACAGCTCTGATAACTATACCTCCAAGGTCACTCATGGCAAGTACACCCTAAACCTCTTTTCGAGCTCTTTGAGCGAATCCCAGTCCATTAATGTTAACCTTCCAGGAACTGCCCCTGGAGCCAGA
>JALWTO010000015.1 GCA_027082825.1 Acidilobaceae archaeon | reverse complement strand
CATATGTGCCATATAAGTGGAATTCGTCTATAAATAGGGGATGAGATAAAAGTCGTTCACTTACTGCCACGGATGTGGCTACACTACCTCTCGAAATAACTCTAGATTCTCTGATTATATTCATAACTTTCCAAGGTTTATCCCCGTTTGATACCAACATTAATACTTGATGCAAAGTTTTACCGACTTTCTCAAAGCTTCTGTATGCACCAGTATACACTAATAGAAAGGTATCTGGAGTAGCGAATACTATAACATATGTTTTCCTTCTATCTAGTTTGTATACAACCTTCGCAATTTCGTATATAGTTTCCGATTTAGGTCTTCCATCGATACGAAGTATTTGCTTTCCACTAAAAGGAACTAGTACTACTCTCTCAATATTTTTAGGGAAAACTGTATTTTCCCTAGGAACCGACACCTTATAGATCTTTAAGTTGATGCCTTTTATATTGTAGCCAATTTCCTTCCCGCCCAGATATTTCTCAACTATTTCTCCTACGGTCTTCATTTGATTTTCCAGCAACTCATTATTAGGATATATCCCAACAGCACCTGGCATGTCTTCATATTCTAATTTTGGAGATAGCAACAAAGTTGTCGACTTACCAGAGCCCGTTGGTGCATGTAATAGAATATCCTTATTCTCTTCAAGAGCTCTACGAACGCGTACCTGTGTCTCATTTAGTTGCATACCACCTAAGTATTCATTGCCATAGGGAATGTAGAGTGGTAATACTCGAAAGGACACATATTCTATCATTATCACACCAACTTTAAGGCGGGCACCACAACTGTCTTTGAGCGATATGAGCTAATTCGTACCTTATACTTATAGGCTCTTTCAGCTATACCAAATATTGCTATATCACCGGCATTATGCTTTAATACGGTAACTTTGTTGTGTACATTTACCACATCTCTGATATTGTATGGATGTGTTACTAATTCGTCATGTACTTCATCAATATTGACATCCTCTAGTTTTGCTCTTAGGACACCAAATCGCTTTGCGCCAATACGTAATACTATATATCTAGGTATTTTCTCCTCCGATATGATTAGTGCCTCAAGTTCGGAACCAGGCTTTAGCATGATAAGCTTTGCAGTATCTGGATATGCTAGTCTTCCCTGAGATTTAACTTCGAGATAGCTTTCACCTTTACCACTCATGAACACTTCTCTTAGTAAGGGTTTTGTAGTGATTGCCGGGTAACTATATATACCTAATTTCTTGAAGATTTCTATCGGAGACTTATATGAAGTCTTTCCAAAGAGACTTACATATCCAACATCATAATCTACTAGGAACCCTGCTAACTCTAATGTTAATCCATAATTATGTATTAATGGCATGGGGGTTTGAAGAAAATATTTGACTTTCTCAGGTGATGGAACTATCTTACTTATACTATGATACCACAAGTATCCATCAACTCTAAAAAAAGAGTGGTAATAATATGTCAAAGGAGAACACCTCTTGCTATCTTAAGCTCCTAATCCAGTTTACCACCTGCTCTGAGTAGACTAGTGCATCCTTCCACAGCTCGTCAAAGAAGCTGTCATAGTTGTTTTCTACTGCTTGAATTACCATTTCGTTGCTTATCTGTTTGAATCCTAACTCTTTGAGCTTGGACTGCAACTCACTTATTGCATCTTTCTTGCTTTGTTTACCGTTTTCTACTAATTCATCTGCTAGCCATAGTGCTGTAGTTGCTCCTCGTCTTCCACATCTTATTCCTAGCAGATACATTCTTACTGTACCATAGATATTTGCACGTCCCCCAATTTCTGTTACACTTACTAAAGAGTAAAGTATTGCTAGTAGTTCATTAAATGTAGGTTCAGCTATTTCTAACCTTCCTATAAATATGGTGCCTGGTAAGACATGTACTTCATCGTATAGGGCACCTCCAGTAATGCTTAAGAAACCCTCCGTTACCTTATTATGGGTAGCCGTTAGTATACCAGGTCTTAGTGCAAAAGCTGGATCTGGATGAACTCTAGAATGTTCTCCTAGGCTTACTTTCTTTTTCTTCTGACCCAATATCTCTATCTCGTTTTGTGTATATGCCCCACCGAATATTGTACAGTGTGGACAGAAGCCATCCATTCCTAAGTCTGTACTCTTCTCTCCACCCTCAGCTAACGGTGGTTGAATGGTGCAATTCCAGATCTTGTCTGCTAGCTCAGGCTTCTTGTACCATTCCTTTCCATACTCTTTTTCTAATTTTTTCCATTCTTCCATAAAGGCTTTCGCTTTTTTAAAGCCTAGGTTTGATGCCTTCCTTACATAGTTCATGATAACCTCTGGCTTTTTGTTTCTATATTCTCGTAGATGCTGGAGTAGTCTTCTTCTCATTACGGCGTGCAACTTTTGGGGCATTATCACGGGTACTTGTTTGCCTGATTCCGGTAGCGTTTCTGTAGTTTCATATCCTGCTCCTTCTGTTCTTAGTAGCAAGTAGTTGGTTGCCTCTACTAGGAACACTACTTCTATTCTACCAGGTGTTCTAGGATGTATTCTATCTTCATTTCGTGATCTTAAGCACCGAGAAAGAGACCTATTTATGTCCTCAGATAACATAATCTCAGACATTACATTTCACCTCCTTCAAATTCAGACTTGGAAAAAATCATACCTATGAAGTTGTAATTCCCACCCCGAGAAATTAGAGTAGGATTTTGCACAATATTATCTATGCTATTCACTATTATGTTCATGAGCCTTATCCTTGAACCCACAGGAAGTTCACTAGTAATGTCTCTGAACTTTTTCAGTAGGCCTTCCAGCAACATTGCATAACACTGCTTGAGTCTCTCAGAGTATATCTCACTAGGAATGAATGCTCTACTGATTTCTGGGATAAGTTCATCACTGTTATCCCACGCTATATGGATGAGTACATGAAGTGCTCTCCTTATTTCTTTTGTTGCTGAATGCTTAGATTCTGTTCTTTGTTTTGCTACAAGAGACATGACCTGAGCTAGACCCATGACATAGTAATCTAGTCGCTTGGATTCACTATACCCACATACATTTTCTAAATCCAACTTATTCATGTACATCCACCCCCTCCACATTCATCCTTAACTTTTCAAGAATAGAGTAAAGAGAGGGAGACGAATAGAGCAAAAAAAGAGGAGCAAATATCGGTTCAAAATTAAGAAGCTCTAGTGTAGCAGGTAAGTTCTCATGCTTGTCAAACTTCCTAGAATACAGAGTGCCTAAGCTCATCAGCAGAGAGGAAACATAAGGTGTTACCTTAAGGTCCCTGTCATACATTGGTGCGTAATTGAACATTAGTTTTTGACCGCCATAGAATGTCAGCAAATTCTCTGATGGTGTAGTAGAGGGGCTTAGACTAGCCTTTAATGGGTAAAACCCCCATGTAGCGAGAAGACCTGAGAGTGATAACACATTAACTGTGTACTCTATGCTTTTTCTTCCTGTTGCTATATGGAAAGCATACATAGTTGATGAGAACAAATCATAGGCTAATGTGAGTGTCTCGCTGTATACATTATTAATGATATCTGGAGTAATAATGTTCTCCCACGGTATTTCTGGCTTTATAAGTTGAGAACCATAATCTTCAACTAATCCTGTAAAGAGCCCAGCAAGTTCTTTCAAAACCTTTACAGGTATAGGAGTAAGGATACTTAGGGAAAAGTAAACAGGTAATCCTACACTTTCTCCAGTAAAAATGTGTCTATGTAATAGGGCCTCCATAAGACAAAGAGGACAAACATGGTATTTTGGGTCATTTGCAAGGAGTCTATTGATATTTTCTGGGGGATATCGTCTTATCCATTTTTCCTTAGGAGCTGTTACTACTCCCTTTATCTTGTAATTATATAGATCAGACACAAAACTTAGGTTCATTCCCTGTGGATGGTGTGCACCACAAAGTGGACATTCTTTAGAGCCTACTTTGAACTCTACACCCTTAATCTCAATATTAACCACTTTGTCCTTGAATTCTAATGGAAGTATTACTTTGCTTGGTAAAGTTGATGCATACTTTTTATCTCCAAAGTATAACATTACAACCTCATAGGTTGATAGTCTTTTGAGATCATCAGCATTCTTTTCGCAATGTTTGGCATCTATGATTTCTGGTAGATATTTCTTCCAACCACCTCTCTTCCTCTTAACTTTTCCCTTCTTAACGTCCTCTTCATATCTTTTCTTGGCCTCTCCTATTTCCTGGCAAGATTTTATCTGTCTTTGGAGTTTTTCTGAGTCACCTACTAAGGGGGCATCGTCTAGAAGCCTGAAGTCTGTATCCCAATCTAGTTTTACTGGGTTTAATGGTTCTGTTGAGATAGCTAAAAGACCATTCCATGTTGATATTAAAACTGTGTTTTCATTACTTAGTGATCTCTCTATTGATTGACTTATTTTGGCCCGTACCAAGGGATGTGGCACTAAGATGGAGTAGTAGTTATAGTTGAGTCCTAACCCCATCTCTTTGTCCATATATTTAAGTGCAACTACTATATCACCTAAGTCATTTGTGCCTTGGATGATGTCTGAAAAACGCAACATCGGCTCTAGATCTGCTATTGCTGGATCAACCATGCTTTCTGCA
Organism: Acidilobaceae archaeon; assembly: GCA_027082825.1. Lineage (GTDB taxonomy): Archaea > Thermoproteota > Thermoprotei_A > Sulfolobales > Acidilobaceae > JALWTO01. The sequence continues at coordinate 2,056 of JALWTO010000015.1, read as the reverse complement.
GCATTTGTAACAATAAATTTTGATATAAATCCTCCATCATATCCTAGTTCATTTACCTTTTCCTTGATATAATATTTTACATGCTCTAGTTGTTTTTTAGTCAGCCAAGCTTTCTGGCCAAAATCATGAACAAAACCTATTAGGAATGCTTCATTTGAGTTGATCGGTGTATTACCTTTTTTATTTGAATAGAGCCTGACTAGTTCCTCAAAGAGCCTCCCTACAGTGTAGCTATGCACTAAAAGGCTTATACTAGTCCAGTATTTGGCTGGAAGTGCTGATAATGGTGGCGGGAGGAGTGTGTATGCAACCTTTAATTCTTCTCTGAGTTCCACTGTGAATCAACCATTTAATATAGTGTACGAAATACTATTTAAACCTTTTATAGTAAAGCTGCATATTTGTATACCCAGATAGGGTGACTAGGGTGAAGATCTGTCTAATTGTCCCCGTTGGAGTTAAAGAGGAAAAGATAAGAAATGTACTTAAAGCCATCAAGGACAGGCCCAACTGTGTTGTGGCTATGACCTTAACTGGCTACGAAGATGTAAAACGTGACATCATTAATGGCCTAAGAATTTATTCTGAGATGTCCGGAGCCTCTTTTCATAAAATAGAGGGGAAGCCTTGGAGTCTGGTTCATGTAAAAGGTCTTTGGAGCCTGCTGAGGAAAGAGAAACCCAACATAATAATGCTTGTTGGGGTATCTGGCTCAAGATACCTTTACCCTCTGTTGTTTCAGGTTCTTGTCCATTACTGGCGTGCAACCGAGGGTAAGACAAAGATCTATCTTTTGCATGGTGTTGAGGGGGAGGAGGTTAGAGCAGAGCCCCTCGTGGGATATATAGCCACAGCAGTAGGGTTAGGCCCTACTCAAAGGAAGATATTTGACATAATATATGGCACTGAGGAAAAGCTTTCGGCCAAGGACCTCATAGAAAGGTATGGGTTTTCTCGAGTGGTCTACAAGGTTCTTAATGAGCTTGAGGAGAAGGGCCTTGTAATGGTGAAGAGGGGAAGCATAGAGAGGACGTTTCCTGGCAAACTCCTTTACGAGCTTCTTAATGAAGGTGATGTTTATGGACCTTAAGGCGATAAGAGTTCTCTTAAGAGTTGAGACAGATGATCTCCTAACGGACTTTACTGGGAGACTTACAAAAACCCTTGCAATGGTTGCCTGCAAGGAGGCGACTCTTTTCCATGGAATGAGAGGCATTTTATCTCCCTTTCACGTATCTCCTATCATGTCGTTGGGGAAGAAGCCTTGGGAAGTAGGTAATGCAGTAACCCCTTACTATGAGTGGGACAAAGAAAGTAAGGAGTGGAAGCTAATCCCTGTAAAGTTTAACAACGAGGAACACATGGTTCACGTTGGAGGCGTTTCGGCTCTAGTTGATTGCATCGAGAGGGGTTTAGATAAGCTAAAGCCTCAGATAGCGTTACGTTTTAACAATACTGTGGTCCGGTTCAAGATAGAAGATGTTGAGGACGCCACCAATGATATATTGGGCAAAGAGCTTAACAAAAATAAGGTTACGATATACTTTAAAGGTCCTTCAAAGTTTTTTAATCCATATATACCAACAAAGCTTCCCTTATTATTTCCAAAGGCCTTAGACGTCTTGATAGGCCCTTATCTAGCACTTAGGGGATCTACTACAGTCTCGCCCAGCGATATACTAGAAGCGATGAGGATTTTGGGATTGTTAATTGAGGCACACTATTCCATAAGAAACATAGAACCTAGAGTTGTGCCATTTAAAAACAAAAAGGAAGTTGGTATTGTGGGCAAGGTTACATACATAGTTGATACAAACAAGCCTGAAATGTTAAAAAGGATAGAAATGGTGCTTAACGCTGCCGAAATATATGGTGTTGGAGAGTCAAGAGCTAACGGCTTTGGGACTATAATATGGATGGCAAAATGAGTTTATAAGCTTTCTGCCGAAATTTCATTATCATGGCATGACTTGAGCAAAAACTTTTAACGGTAGAGGTGGAAAAGTTGTATTGAAGATGAAAGATCAGAGGGTATCCATGAACACTAGTTTATAAT
>JALWTO010000014.1 GCA_027082825.1 Acidilobaceae archaeon | reverse complement strand
ATAGCAGGCTCTTAAAGGTAAATGAGTGTTCTTTCCAAGAGACTCTCTAAGAACCACATGTGTGGTTTCATCAATAGATGAAACACATTTGCAGAGGTTATCAATGCTGTGATTCTTCGGTTCGAGGATAACCATAGCGTTCTCAGTAAACCCTATAGCTCTTCCATTTAGAGAACCGCCTGGATCTAAAAGGACTCCTTTTTCTAGCATGAGTTTAACCATGTTTATTACTTTATCTACGCTTAATTGAAGTTTTTTGGCAATTTCTTCGTATGGATTCTGGATAAGAGGGAGTTTTCTTACTAGCAGGGGGAGTTCTTGGGGAATACCGATCTCTTTAGTTTCTGGAGAAAGAGCAGGCACCATGGAGTAAGGACCAGTTCTTGATATACCCCTTTCAAGATCAAACTTCACACTAAGTTTGTATGTCCTTCTTCCTATAAGAATAGACCATTCTTTAAGCCCATATTTTTTGCTTAGTTTTTTAATAAAAATGATAATGTCTTTTTCATTATATCTTCTTATTACAAACCACACATCATATATTTCATGGTCTCTAAGGTAGTTATGGGTAATTTCTGGGTCTCTGTTAAGGAACTCAGATATTTGTTCAGCCTTTCTTTCTGAATTTATGGCAATAAGGGCGGCGATCTTTTTCTGAGATCTGTAATTGTAATAAAAACCAACTCTTTTAAGTATCTGTGCGTTATTGAATTCTCTAAGCTTTTTAATAAGTTTGTTTTCATTCATTTTTAGATTATATGCAAGGCTCTGAAAGGGTTTAGATGATATAGGAAAGTTATATTGAATGGCGTTTAGTATCTTTTTATCATCATAGCTTAGCTCTAGTACCAATTTTTATCATCTCCTTGATGTTAAGGCTATATTTTGAAAGGATCTTTTCGTAACTACTGGGAACATATGAACATGAAGGATCCTCAGCCATTATATCACCAAAATAAGCATAGGCTCTAGCCCTGCTCCCCCCGCATATATTCTTAAATTCGCATTTTCCGCATCTTCCCTTGAACTCTGCGCTCCTGAGCACCTTGAATAATTGAGATCTTCTATAAATGTCAGCCAATCTTTCTACACTAATGTTACCAGCTGAAAGTGGAAGAAAGCCACTTGGATATACGTTTCCGTTATAAGAAACAAAAATTATCCCTCTGCCATCTCTAGTTCCTATGGTATGTGCTAGAGCTTTCTCTTTGGGGCTTCCTAACGTTTTTCTAAGCTTCTTGATAAGTCTCCAATAAAGATGGCCAGTATTCATTATTTTGTCAGGATCCAGTCCACTTGATTCTAAGGCTCTTCTTAAGATAGAAACTCTTCTGAACATAGGACCTTCTGTTGTCCTTATTCTTATGCCATATTTGCTTGCCTCATAGAGGAAGTTGCTTACGTCCTCCCATTCTTGAGGAGTCAGGTCTTCCTCTCTAGTTGCTCTTCCAGTAGGTATTAGATAAAAAACCTCCCATGTTATTATTCCAAGCCTCTTAAGTAAACTCACCATATCTGCAAGACCATTTACAGTGCTTCTCATGATGACACTATTTACTTGAACCTTAACGCCATTTTTTATAAATTCCTTTATAGCCCAAATAGTTCTCTTCCAAGTTCCTTTGATACCTCTTATCGAATCATGTATCTCTGGATACGGAGAATCAAGGCTTATTGAGACACTAGAAAGATTCATTTCTGAGATCTTTTTTATGACATTTTTATTGAGAAGGGGCGTAACGCTAGGAGCGATGGATACTTTTATCTCGTTGTCGATGCTATATCTGATTAATTCCCATATATCATTCCTCATTAAAGGATCCCCGCCAGTAAATATTAGCATAGGATATGGTTTTCCAAAGTCTTTGACTTGATCTATAAGTCTAAAGCCTTCTTCAGTAGAAAGTTCTCCAGGGAGTGGCTCCTTTATGGCTTTAGCTCTACAATGTTTACATTTTAATAGGCAGGCCTTTGTGGTCTCCCAAAACACTATGAGTGGTTTGCTTTCATAGGGCCATGAGCTAAACAATATACTTACCCGATACTTTTTGAACGAGTTCTAGAGAATATTGAGGTTTGTAAATTCAAGCATATGCTTCATCGATGAAGCATATATCAGTATGTTCAAGTATATATTTAGAAACCAGTTTCAAGAAATATTAGCTCTCAACTTGGATCTAATGAGCACTACCATAGCAGTTATGACTAGGATTGCGACACTGATAAGGGTTATGTAGAGACCAAGTATTTTTAGCTTAACAATAGCTAATGAAGTTCCTATAGACATAAGCGATAAACAGCTTGGAGTCACAACAGCAAGAAGCATGTCATCTCCAGGCCTGATCCATGGAAGGCTATAGGCCTCGGGTCTCTTTAAGCTTAGATATCCGAGATAGGCAGGTAATGACCATAGAGATATCATGAAAAATGAAAGAGTGGGCAACCCTTCATTTAGTAAAGTTAGAAAGCTCCAAATACTAGTAACTAGGGATATTATTAAAAGCAACAGGATCAATATTTTTAAGTATGGTCTCAAGGGCTTTATTTTGAGAATCTTTTGGGGAATGCTTTTGGTACTTAGGGGCCTGGACATTATTTCAATTTCTGCAAGATTCTTTGTTCTTTCAGTAACAAAAATAAGAGCCACGGTAAGGGATATAATCATGATAACAGCCTGAGCACCCACTCCAAAAATTATCCCAAAGGGCAACGTCACCAGACCGACTATTCCTATGGCAATTCCTGCAAGTTTATTGGCCTTAGACCAAACTCTTCTTGATACTGTTGCATAGGAGATTCTGAAGCCAAAAAGAGGTCCAGGTTTTATTTTGTTCGAAAGAGCAGCAAGTGCAAAACCTGTAAATGTCATTATCAGGCTGATTATGATTGAAATTATAATTTCCCCTCTGTATATCATTTTTATCCCTCACATACAATCCATGACATAAGTTTTTTAGATTCCTTTACAATATCGCTAAGAACTTCTTTACCTCTTTTTGAGGCTTCATAATATTTTCTAAGCGTTCCTATCGGACTTCTTGCCCAATAACTCTTAGCTAACCCAAACCTTTCAAGCCTTTTAAGAGCATCATAAACGCTAGTTTCTGGAGGTTCCCAGCCCATTTTCTCCCCAAGAAGGATCCTAAGTCTATAACCATGCATAGGGCCCACCTCTACCAAGAGCTTTAAAGTTGCAAGTGCAAGAAGTCCTGTTCTAAGATCTCTTAATAGCCTTTCAGAGCCTTTTGGCAATGTCCCACCCTGCGATAGCTGAAATTACAGAGAACGAGAGTGCTACTGAGAGACCAGCTGGAGGAGAGAGAATTCTTGAGCCAAGAGTCATATAGGCAAAAAGACCTGCTATTGAATTAACGGTTCCATGTGCTGCTGCTGGTGCAAAAACATTGCCAAGATGTACTCTAAGTTCTGCTAGAAGGATCCCTAAGGCTGATGTCACTAAAATAAAGGCAAGGACTGACTCTAGACCTGAAGGATCATGGGAAACTCCTTCTGAAATAAATGTTGTTGAATAATCGTACCCCTCGACAATAAGTGGAACATGCCATAATCCCCAGATAATTCCAACGGATAACGAGGATAATCCTAAGTTAAATCTTTCTGAGAATCTTGAGAGTAAATATCCTCTCCAACCTATTTCCTCTCCTAAAGCAACAAGAGCATTTATGCTAATCCCAGCTGCTATCCCTAGCAGGATGAAAATTGCTATGATCAGGAATGAAGCCTTAATACCCAAGAAAGCTCCTGAAAGTTCCTTAAGGGGGCCAAAGATCCCTATTTTAATTCCCATTAATGGTGAAAGGCCAAGTGCTAGAGTATATCCTGCTATAATAATTAAAGAGGACAGGAGGAGATCCCTCGTTTTGGGCTTTGTAACTCCCAAAATTTCCTTATAGTTATAAAGCTCTTTCTCGATCAGAAGGGCAACGACAGCACCCAAAGTTGGAAACCACATCCTCACTATTAGCAGGGGGAGTACCAATAATCTTCTCACATTAGGTATTATAACGAATATGTCTAACACATAGGCTGGGACGAAGGCTACTATGAAGAATGTCAGCAACCCTAAAGCTCTTTTCAACCAATACCCCGAACTTCGGAATATAGGTTAAGACCTTATATTGTTTAATCATAATTAAATATTAAGGTTAGCTGAGGATAACATTTATACTACGGAGCTCGGAGCTTGGGAATGGGGTGTGTTCCTTATTGGAGAACCTTACTGCCTCTCTCACAATGAGCGGAGCGAAGATAGCTTCAATTTTGGCATCTAGTCCCCTCATGATAGTAGTATACATAGTTGTTATAATTCCTTTGGTTGCAGGAATAATTTACTATAGGAGAAAGCCTGAGGAAAGGGCAAAGCTCATTGTACTAGCTGTGGTCCTTGTGGGGGTTGTTGGGCTTATTTTTGCACTAAACTATGTGGCCGTTAATAGAAGTCTCGAATATGGTGCTTGGATTAACGGAACAAAAATTTATGTCAGGTATTATGATAATGATGTTTTCATGACTAGCATATGCAAGGCCAATATAAGTCTTCTTACTGTGGATCAAGCTAAAGGCCTTCTTTCAATAAGAACCAATGGAATATCTGACCCGACCGTTGACATAGACATGGGGCACTTCAGGCTAAAAGGAGGGCTTAAAGGTGATGTGATAATTATAGGCAAAGACACTGCATATGCAGTGTCAATAAAAGTTAAAGATGAAGAAGCCCTTGTTGGTCTTCCAGGAGCAAGCAGTTTTTACAAAGAGGTTATTAAGGTCAAGAGAGGTGCATGCGGATAGTCATGGTAGGTATAGGCCTTTTGATGAAATACCTTAAAGGTTTAGAGTATTATTGATAGAAAGAATATATAGGTTCCATGAAGAATTAAAGCTATCAGGAGGTGCCATTTTTGGCCGGAGAAAACACTTCAAGATACCCTTGGGCATCAGCCTTTGCTGGAAGTCCTGTAGTTCCATATGTCCCTACTAGAGAAGAGATAATAGATGCTGTTCTTAGGGCTCTAGATCTAAGTGAGAGTGATGTTCTCTATGACCTTGGTTGTGGTGATGGAAGGATACCTATTGAGGCGGTAAAGAGGTATTCAATAAGAAAGGCTGTCTGTGTTGAGATAAGGGATGATCTTGTTGAAAGGGCTAAAGAAAGGGTTAAGAAAGCGGGAGTAAAAGACAGAGTTGAAGTAATCAAGGGGGATTTCTTTAAGATTTCCATCAAGGATGCCACAGCTGTATATATGTACCTTCTTACGAGTGTCAATGAGCAGTTAAGGCCTAAGTTAGAAAGGGAATTAAGGTATGGCTCAAAGGTAGTTACCTTAGACTTTCAGGTTCCAGGGTGGAAACCTATCAAGATCATAGGAGGTACTGGATGGCAAAGAACTATCTATGTGTATATTATTGGTGAATCCAACAAGAAAAAGAGATTATTTTTCTGAATATGTTCACTAAGATGAACTTGCTATTAGGTAGTAGCAAGAATGCTGGTAATGGAAAGTGATTAAGAGGTTTATAAAACTACAAAACAATTCTAATGAATAAAGGTTGAGGTTACTTTTCTCTTTATGCTCAGTACACTTATTTTTCCTAAAGTACTCTCATATATCTTCATCCAGTATTTTCTTGTAATATCGATTAGCATCCAGGAAAATAATCCTAGAATGACAGAAGTCATTACATCACTGAGCCAGTGAGAATTAAGTATGACTCTGCTCATAGCTATACCAAAAACCCATAACCAAGATAAAATTTTTGTTGGCATCCTTCCTTTTTTATGTATATAACAAGCTAGTACTGATGCTCTTGCAACATGGCCTGAAGGAAAAGAAAAGTAGTCTGCGTTCCTCAGAGCTTGAAAAAATGTGTAACTTAAAACCCCTTCTCCAGGTCTGGGCTCTCTTATGCCTACCTTAAGAAAGAGAACTATTATCATTGCTAAAATCATAGAAAGGACCATACCTATGTAATCTTCATCAACTCCTTTTATTCGGTAAATATAGAAAAATAGAAGTACTGAAAGAACTAAGAGTGTAAAGGGTATGCTGGCTGTCCATGAAAGGATTTCTACAGGTATAGAGCGTGTATGAGGGATGATGTTTTCGAAATTACTGTTTATGTTATTAAATTTTCTAAGAACTTCTAAACCTATAAACGCAGCCAGGAGCATAGTTGTAGTAATTAGACTTAAACTCTTTTTCTTCAAGATTATATCCCCAGATATACATGCGTCTAGATCTCCTAAAGTTCTCTTATTTTAATTTTATGGCTTTTAAGATTAACCAACATAATATTATATTCTCCGTTTTCAAGCATTCTCCATTTTATTTTTTTGTTGAAGTTATAAAAATTAACAAGTGTAGAGGATGCTATTAGATAAGCGTTTTTGAAAGAACCTAGATATACCTTGTAATAGTCATGAGCTCTTTTATAGTAGCTCCCAAAAATTATCTTAGCTTCTGTATCGAAGAGATATAATATCATTAAATTCAACGCCGAAATCGTTATGTCTTTTAGCTTTTCTATTATACTGGTTATAGGCATTTTTGAGATCTTGTCTGAAAGATAAAAGGATAGAAAACAAGTATCGCTACATTCCTTTATCATGTTTTCTGAGGGTCTGAATGGGAGCATATCTATTAGCGCGTGTTTGTCAAGTGTCCCATTATGTGCAATAAAGATCTCAGAGCCTGCTGAGCTTAAGAATCCAATGGGTTGTGTAGAGGCAAGGTTTTTCTCCATTCCCTTACTTTTTTTCCTAGCATGGATTATATCAATCATAAAACCATTAACATTTTGGGGGATTACATTTTCTCTTATGTCATTAAATATAGGAACTAGGCTTCTATATCTAATTAATGAAGGTTTGTTCTCATTTATTTGAAATAAGACCCTTCCCCATCCGTCATCGTGAGAATATGTGGAGGGTTTGAGTTTTTCTAAATATGGGTCATATTTAGCAGAACTGATTAGGGAATTTAGAGCGTCTGAATACACGTTCCTTAGATTTTCATATTCACCAATTACTCCTAGCATTCTGCACAATCCAGTTCGCCAAGAAATTAGCTAATGAGACTACCTTTAAGGATTATCTTAATGTAGTATATGAAAATTATTTAAGTGTGAATAATGATGTACATAATGTTAATATTGTTGATACTTTTTATATTAAAGATTAAATGTTATAGAGAAAGGTATTGAGACCGATTAAAAGGTTATTCATATTTTTGACTGGTATAAGAACTAATTACAGAGATAGTTATAGAAAAAGTAATTAAAAGTTTGAAGATGTTATCTTATGCTTTACTCTTGAGTGCAGAATCTATCCAAAGGGCAAAAGGTCTGTAGCCTGCATGGGCAAACTTTGTGAATGGTGCAGTTACTAGAAGGTCAAATACGACAATTAAATGTATTATAAAGGTGGTGTATGCTGGCAGAGGTGCATTTATAACGGTGAAGAGGTCAAGAAGGAAGCCAGTTATCCCAGCTAGCATTATGAGCCATACGAATGCCCAGTCAATGAAATCACTGTATAAAACAAATTCTTCTTTTCCTTCAAGTCTTTTGTAGATAAAGTACCCACTTCCGTATATTATCAAAGCCCCTCCTATAAAGCCCAATATTTCTGCAACGGGCTGTCTTACACCGGTTATGTAATCTATGCCTGTTGCTATAAACAGCAATATAAATCCCCAAAATATAGCCATGTGAGCGTAGAATCTGTTCCTATTACTGCATTTAAGGTATCTATTCTGCCATAAGACTTCTTTTATTAATATATTAAAGAAACCTTCTATCCATGATCTAATACTTGTGGCATTTTTATTACTAGTCCTTCTTATATATTTATATGCTATCAATAAGTTTACTAATGCGCTGATAAAAACAAATATTCCAAGTGCTACTCCTCCCTCATGTATATAGTTCTTTGGAATGAATGCCATAAGATCTACTTTGCTTGTGATTATTGGGCCATGAACTAGCCATGCTCCAATTGCCATGATTGCTGAAAGTATCGCAAGAACAACAGGACTCCAAAGCTTGGAGTAGAAAATTGAAGCCACCTTGCCCCATGAGTACCTAGTTATGGCATATCTCCTGGTGGCCATCATAAAGCCTCCAGGATCAGCTTGTCTTGGACAAGACTTTGTGCACTCTCCGCAATAATAGCAACTCCAGAGCTCAGTAGAACCAAGGAGTTTATCTTCAAGACCCAACATTGCATACCGTATTATTCTTCTCGGAAACTCTCCATTTTCTGTAGAGAGCGGACATATAGCTGTGCATACCCCACAACTGAAACATGCATTTACATCAAATGCTCCATATTTCTTTATTCTTTCAAGAAGAGTGGGTTCTACCTTAACCATCTTTTATCACCTTTTAAGCTTATATTTAAAATAACCTTCATCGGTCTTGCCAACTTCTTCAATAAGACCATGTCTATAGAAGGTCATAAGATACCAGAAGATGGTAGTTGTATCAAGCCCTGTTTCTTTGGCTATCTCTGGAACGGTTTTTGCCTTTTGTTTTATCGCTTTGAAGATCTTGCTTTTTATTTCGTTCTGTTTCTTTAGCATCTCGATAAGCTCTTTTGAAGGCTTAAGTCCTAGTTTATCTCTAAGAATGTGAACTGTAAGTTTCTTCCTCTTAGGGCTTCTTGTTCCCATGGTCTCATACCTCCTTAGCAGAAGTCTTTATCATGTCTTCTATTTGCTTGTTGGTAAGCCCTCTGATCTGAATAGCTCCTACAGGACAGACTGCAACACATGAACCGCAACCTTTGCAAAGGGCTGGATTTACCCAAGCCTTCTTTCCAAACCCCTCATAATTCTTTACACTTATGGCACCATAGGGGCACTCTGCTATGCAGGTTTTTGAAAGCTCGCATTTTTCTGGATCAACAAAAGCAACAAAAGGTTCTAGTTCTATGAATCCTTTAAGCACTGTGCCTGCAGCCTTAGCGGCCGCTGCTGATGCTGATAATAAGGATTCTCTAGAGTCCTTAGGACCTTGTGCGGTTCCAGCTATTAGAAAGCCTGCTAAAGTAGTCTCTACAGGTCTAAGCTTAGGATGGACTTCTTGGTAAAAACCACCTCTTCCTGTAGGTAATTTTAGTATTTCGTTCAACTTCTCATTGTCATTGGGCTCCATTCCAGTAACTAAGACTACTAGATCAACAGGTATTTCCAGTTCTTCTCTCTCTGTCAGCAGATCCTTTACCTTAACTATAAGTTTGTTGTTGTTTCTGTAGACCTTAGGTGGGTCGTTTTCATCATATTTTACAAAAACGGCTCCCATTTTGCAGGCCTTTTCATACATTAACTCATTCTTTCCATAAGTTCTGATGTCTCTATAGACATGATATTGCCTAATTCCACGATATCTTTCAAATAACTTTATTGCTGTAAACATGGTTGCATTGCAACAATATCTTGAACAATAAGTGTTTATCTTGTCGTTGTTTCCTTTAGGTTTCTGTCTACTTCCAACACAATATATAAAAGCTAGATCTTTAACTTCCTTTCCATTAATGACAAGTCTGTCCTTGCTATCGCTCTGTTTAAGAATGCTTAACAACTCTGGTAAAGTTATTACCTCACCATAAACCTTATAGCCAAACTCTCCTTCTTTGGGTCTATAAGGTTTAAAACCAGTAGCTGTAATTATTGAGCCTACTTTAAGTTTTATTATTTGTTCTTCTTGTGAGAAATCTATACTATCTTTGCAAACCTCAAGACATTTCATGCATTTAGTGCAGGAGTTCATATCTATTGCTGGAAGTTCAGGATATGCCCCTGGGTATGGAGGTAAGATTATTGCACTTCTTTTCTTTACCCCATATGAATACTCATCAGGTACTCTGATAGGACAAACCTTCGTTACTTCATCAAGTCTTTTGCACATTCTCTTAAAGTATCTAGGCTTAACTCTTATACTTACCTCAAAGTTTCCAATGAAACCTTTGACAGATTCTACCTCGGCGTTGGTATATATTACAACATTATCCCTCTTTCTAAGTTCCTTTACTAAGGTAGAAACAACCTCCCAACCTTTTCTACCGTATGGATATATGCTTCCTATTTTGGCCAAATGACCTCCGATAAATGGCTGTTTCTCAACAACATACACATTTATACCCATTCTTGAAAGATCAAGAGCTGCTTTAAGCCCGGAAATACCTCCTCCTATTATGAGAACAGAAGGCGTTGCACTCACTCTTATCTTCTCTAAAGGTTCTGCATGTCTTAGATAAGCTATCGCCATTCTAACATGTCTTATTGCCTTTCTTGTCGCTTCCTCTGGATCATTACTGTGGGCCCAACTTGATTGTTCTCTTATGTTTGCATGATAGTACATATAAGGATTAAGTCCGGCTCTGGCTACGACATTACGAAATGTAAGTTCATGTAGTTTTGGTGAACAGGATGCAACCACAACAGCATTTAGCTTATACTTTTTTATATCATCTATTATCATTTTCTGTCCAGCCTCTGAGCACATGAACATGAAGTGTCTAGCAACAACTACTCCAGCCTCATTTTTGATGGCTTCGACAACTTTTTCGACATTCACTACATCTGATATATTACCTCCGCACCAACATACATAGACTCCTATTCTACGTTCTTCATTCCCCACCCCTTCTCACCTCATTTAGATAAGCAGCTACGTGGGCAGCAGCAGCTGCTGCTTCAACAACTGTGTCAGGAATGTCTTTGGGTCCTATGATACATCCAGCAGTGAAGACACCAGGTATACTGGTCTCGACAGGGCTGATGTTTTCATCCTTTTGTTTTATCCAGCCATATTCATCGAGCTCAAGCTTAACATTCTTGAATACTTTGGCAATCTCAGGATTTGGAAGAAGACCTACAGAGAGAACTACCAAGTCGTGGACGGCTTTTCTCAGTTTACCACCATTTTCGATATCTTCATAATGGACAACAATATCTCCATTTTCTGTAGGTTCTATCTTAGCAATTCTTCCCTTTATAAAGATAACACCCATATCTTTTGCTTGTTGATAGAATTCCTCGAAACCTTTTCCGAAGGCTCTAATGTCCATGTAGTAGATTGTTATGTCTGCCAAGGGTAATGCTCCCATCAGCAACTGAGCCTGTTTTATGGAGTACATACAACAGACTTGTGAACACAAGGGATTCCCTACTGTTCTATCTCTTGAACCTGAACACAGAACAAAGGCTATGTTCATAGGTTCCTTTCCATCTAAAGGTCTTAAAACAGAGTTATATGGTCTTGTTGGGGCCAAAACTCTATCCATTTGCATCGATGTAATAACGTTGGCTAGCTTACCATACATATACTCTTTCTTTCTACCTATAGGAAAGAGTTTATAGCCAGTCGCAACAATTATGGCACCAACCTTTACTTTGATTATTTTTGGTTTTTGAAGGAAGTTTATTGCCCCAACGGGACATACCATTTCGCACTGGCCACAGAATACGCAATGGTCAATGTCTATCACAGCTATTTTAGGTACAGCAGTATCAAAAGGAATGTAAGCTGCTTTTCTCCCTCTTAGACCAAAGTCATATTCTTTGGGAACAATAACAGGACATGCACTTTCGCATTGAGCACAGCCAGTACACAAAGATTCCTCTACAAATCGGGGTTTCTTTAAAATCCTGACTCTAAAATCTCCTTCTCCTCTTTTTTCTATTTCCTTAACTTCAGAGTAGGTCATAAGGGTTATATTTGGGTGATGGGCTACAGCAGCCATCCTTGGCGTTGAGATACAGCTTGCACAATCAAGCGTAGGAAAGACTTTACTTAAAAGAAACATATGTCCACCTATACTAGGTTCTTTCTCAACAAGCAGAACCTTAAATCCCATTTCGGCTAAATCTAGGGCCGACTCCTCACCAGCTATTCCACCTCCTATAATGAGAACATCATATTTCTTCTCTTCTTTCTCTTCTACAGCATCAGCTAAGATTCTTTCTAATATCTCGCCCATTTCAGATCTCCCCCTTCTTGACAGGGCCTAGTTTCTTGAGCATCTCATAGAAGTTCTTCATATGATTAGAGAAAGGTTCTGCACAAACAGAACATATAGCAGCCATCTTTATTCTTTCGGGCCTAAATCCATTCTTTTTTACAAGTTCTAGAGCTTGGTCTATTCTTCTTGCAGTTCTCTCGGTACAGTCTCTAAGATAGGGACAATCTGTTCCATCGGCAGCAACAAAAACTCCATCAAAACCACTTTCCAACGCAAAAAGAATCCACTCAGGTCTTATCATTGAGGAACAAGGTAGCCTGATTATTGATGTTGTTGCAGGATAATGCATATGAAGAAGTCCAGCATAATCAATTCCTACATCCGAAATTAGATTCGTTGAAAATACTAATATCTTTGGCCTGAATTCCGATCCTTCATTCAACGTAAAACACCTCTAAAATAAAAAAAGAAATTATGGAAAGAGTTCATGTGCTCATTTCTTCCTTTTAACAAATATCCTCCAATATCCGGGTTCTTCAATTACACCTAGAAACTCATGACCAACTTTCTTAGCCCATATGGGCAAATCCCTTTTTGTTCCAGGATCTGAGGACAGTACCTCTAATATCCCGCCAAGAGGTACCTCTGACATGGCTCTCTTTGCTGCTAGAAGAGGACCCGGACATGAAGTACCTCTAGCATCAACTACTTTGTTAGCCTTAAGTTTCTTAAGTTCCTCCTCTGACATACTCATATTCATCACCTCAGATAAAGAGGTTTATCTTAGCATTACTCATCTTCTCTACCCATTCGCCAGCTCCTATGATTTCATCAACAAGCTCTAGATCTTCCTTACTGGCATTCCATATACTAGTTGCAGTTGAACATGCATATATTTTGACTTTTCCGGTCTCCTTGGCTTGTTTAAGCATCTCATACCAAGGGGGTATGTTTAATTCCTTAAGTCTAGAAGCCACCTTTTCCCCAAGTTCATTAAATTCACTTAGGTTCATGTTCTTTTTTATTACATCTTTTTTGAAGGCATAAACTCCCCATAGTTGGAGAAATATCTCAACTTCCATATCCATAGAGACGGCTGCACTTGCTAGAACAGCCATTCCCACTAATCTGTCAATACTTCCAGACATAACTGTCATACACATCTTCTCAGCCAATTCCCTTTCACCAATATTTTTATTAAAAATAGATATATTTAAATTTTAAAATTAAAAAAATATTGTAAAGTAGCTCTTTAAGAAATATTATTTTTATTATTTTTAAAATTAAGCTAATTATAAATATGCAAGATAAGCTAGGTTGTATAAAGTCTTGGCAGTTCAAAGCAAAATGCTGTGGTTAGGATTTGTTTTTCATCTTAGTTTATTGTAGTAAGGGATTCCGAGAGGCAGTATGATAAACCGCTATCGAGAACAAAAGTAATTAGAAGTACTGAAGGGTCTCAATATGTGGGGGATGCTTATGAATCAAAGATCATTGATAAATCCTAATAAATTAAAAAGGTCAAGCCTCCATAGGTATTTTCAGATTTAAGTCCGTTTTAGAGTTATCTATAGTAAAGATGCTCCGCCATCTACAGGTATTAAAGTTCCAGTTATATATGAAGCTTTTTCTGATGCTAGGAAGGCAATAACTGTGGCAAGTTCTTCTGGTAATCCTACTCTTTTCATGGGTGATTCAGCTATTTTTTTAACTGCCTCATCAAGAGTTATGTTTTCTCTCTCAGCTATATTTTCAGCAAGATTTCTAACTCTGTCTGTAAGGATAGTACCTGGTAGAACAGCGTTGACTGTAATATTATAGGGAGCTAGTTCAACAGCTAGGGTTCTAGTCAGACCTATTATCGGAGTCCTCATTATATTACTTAAGGCTAATCTGTTAAGAGGCTTTAATAATGATATAGAACCGATCAGTATTATTCTTCCCCATCCTTTCTTAATCATGAAACTAGAGGCTCTTCTAGAGGTCTCTATAGCACTTAGGGCTAGGAGTTTACATGCTTTCTCAAAATCGTTTATTGAAAGGTCAAAAAAGTTTCCTGGGCGAGGTCCTCCAGTGCTATATACTAAGATATCGAGGGTCCCTATATTTTTCTCTATCCATTCAAAGAGCTTCTTGATACTGTTAAGATCAGTAAGATCTACTTTGTGCCAAAAAACATCGGAGTTAGTCTCATTTTTTATTCTTTTGCTAGCCTCTATTAGCTCGTCCTCTCTTCTTGCTGACAAGATCACATTAGCACCTTCTCTGGCTAACTCGAGAGCAGATGCAAAACCTAGGCCTTTGCTTGACGCAGTTGTTAGTGCAATTTTTCCATTGAGTCCTAGATCCAAGATAAACACCACACCATTATTTTAAAATGTTAAGTTGGTATTTAAGAGTGTTTTTTGGAATACAGTTCTGTTCTCTGAAAGATCATCATGGGAAGATTCTCGGTTACTGGTGGTTGTGTTTCCTAACCTGTTGCTACCTTAGTGACTTTTAATGAATTATTGATGTTTTTGAATACTGCACAGGCTTCCTTCTCAGTGACTTCATGTTCGATGGTCTTTGTTAAAGAATTATTTTAACTAATAATCTCCTCATTCGTTATTGGATGTCATTTTTTAAACTTTAATATGTAATGAATAGGCTTTTTTAATGAGTAAAGAGCTGCCTCTCTGAGCTCCTCTGAGGCTGTAGGATGAGGATGAATGACCTCTGCAAGTTCTTCAAGCTTTATCTTTAGCTTTACAGCCAGCGAGGCTTCAGCAATTAGTTCTGTTGCAAAAGGTCCAGCCATGTGTATTCCCAATATTCTTTTTGAAGTTTTTTCATATACTATCTTTATGAAACCGTCGATTATATTCTCTATTCTCGATCTAGCAAGACCTCCTGTTGGAAACTTGGTCTCTTCAGAATCAAACCCCTTGGCTCTTGCCTCATTTAGTGTCATTCCGACTGAGGCTATTTCAGGCTCAGTAAAAATGACTTGGGGTATTGGGATGTTTCCAAATTTTTCTGAACCTCCAAGAGCATTTTCAGCAGCTATTTCTGCCTGGATCATTGCCTTATGTGCCAGAAGAGGAGGGCCACTTATGTCACCTGTTGCATAGACGCTAGGGTTAGAGGTCATTAAATGTTCATTAACTATTATGTAACCTTTATTGTTACTGCTGACCTCTAAATATTTTAAGCCCTCTGGAATTCTAGGCTTTCTACCTATGGCTATTAGAACAAAATCTGCAGACAGTTTTTCATTACCAGCCTTGATTACTACCTCTGAATTGCTTTTTTCTATTTCTTTTACAGGAGTTCTCAATTTAACCTTTACTCCAGATCTTCTAAGAACTCTTAGGGCATATCTAGATAAGTCTTTATCTAGTGAATAGAGAAGCCTATCTAACATTTCAACTATAGTTACATCTACTCCTAAAGAGGACATTATATAGGCTATCTCTACACCAACATATCCTCCACCAACTATTATTATATTTGATGGCTTCTTCCTTAGATTTAGTAAAGTCCTATTGCTATGAATAAGCTCTCCATCAAAGCCAACTCCAGGAAGGCTTGAGGGGTCAGTGCCAGTTGCGATTATGTATTTTTTACCTATTATCTCAGTTCCATCATCGAGAACCACGTTGCCCTCTTTATTAAAAGAGGCCTTTTCTTTGAAGATTTCGACTCCATACCCTTTTAGGAGAGTACTAACACCAGAGGAAACATCCTTAGCAATCTTTGCGGCCTTCTTAAAAGACTCTATAAAAACGTCAATTTCCTTTATTTCCTTTATTTCTCTAAGCCTTCTAAGAGTTGACGCCAAAAGGGTAAGAGTCTTTGTGGGGACACAGCCATAATTCGTACACTCTCCTCCGAGCTTATCATATTCTATGAGTGCTACAGAAACACCTAGCTGTGAGGCTCTAATTGCAGCTGGATACCCTCCAGGACCCCCACCAATAACTACAAGGTCAAATTTCTCAGTCATGTTTTCTCCCTCATAGGACAATCAATAATTTAAATAATTTATTCTGCTTATATTTAAGTGGTTATCTAAATTAAAAGCTAAGAATCAAATTTATTTTTTCCTATTCCAAATATTTTAATCGATGATGAGTATCATTGAGCACCGAAGTTGTGTGGAAGTGGCGGCTGACTGATTTTTAATAGCTTTAAGTGTTTAAATTAAGCTACCTGAGAGGAAAGATAGAGTTGTCTTTGCTGGATGAGGGATGGAGGTTCTTAAGAAGCCTTTCTCCAATGATAGCTTGGAGAGTCCTTCATTCAACGCCTACATGGCTTCTTGACTGGATAGCTGAAAGGGAGAGAAGAGAATATGATAGTCCAGCTTTGAATATTGAAATCTTTGGAAGAAGACTTAGTAATCCAATAGGTATTGCTGCTGGTTTTGATAAGGATGGAAAGTTGTTAAAAGTAGCATGGAGTATGGGTGTGGGATTTCATGTTATAGGAAGTGTGCTACCAAAACCTCATAAGGGAGTAAGGCCTAAAATGCTTGTGAGGCTTCCCGATGGTTCTACTATAAATAGATTGGGTCTTCCAAGCAAGGGACCAGAAAAAGTGTTAGATAATATCAAAGATAGAAGGCCAAAGAATTTACCTCTAGTTATGAGTATAGCATCATTAACCCCAGAAGGTTATGGAGAAGTCTATAGAAAACTTAACGACGTCGCTGACTGGTTTGAAGTTAATATAAGTTGTCCAAACGTTAAAGAGCACAGTACTTTTGAGAACCCTGAGGCAGTTAGAGAGATATGCAAATATATGAAACCTATGAGCAAGCCTGCTCTCTTAAAAATACCCCCAACAACTGACAGAGATATAATACTTCAGTATGTGGATGTAAGCAGAGAATGTGGCTTTAGAGGCATTGTTGCAACAAATACCTTAAAAATAAAATACAATAATATAGAGGCTGGTCTCGCAGGTCCTAAACTATATCATATAGTTAAAAAGGTTGTGTCAGAAATAAGAGGGGTTATGTCAGAGAATTTCGTTGTAGTTGCTGTTGGAGGCATTGATTCAGGAGAAAAAGCTTTAGAAATCATGGAGCTCGGTGCAAACCTCATTGAGATTCTCAGTGCTGTTGTGCATAAGGGGCCTTCTATAATTCGAGACATTAAGATGGAGATGATTGAATTTTCTTACAAAGAGGTGTTCTAGACTTATTTTGCTTTTGGAGCCGGGGCCGGGATTCGAACCCGGGGGATAACGGGTCTCCGATGGGCATAAACAATAACCCTCTGCAGCCCGCCGCCTTAGACCGCTCGGCCACCCCGGCACCTGTTTATGTCTTCTAAGTTGGACTGTTTTATAGATAATGTCAATTTAGAAGACATTCGGAAATAGATATAACAGGTTATGATTAGATATAAACTTTTCGAGAATTAAAGTTCTAATTGACTAGAGATTTGTTTTATTGATTTAAGGTGTTGGCATTGGTATCGAGAAACGGGGTTGAGGAAATTCTAAAACTATTTCTCAATGACGGTTTTAGATTTACAGTAATAGGAGGGACTGTAATAGAGCTCGAGCTTAAATCCAAAGATCTTGGTGACGATTTAGATCTCTTTGCTGAGAAACCTGACGTATTCATTGAAGAAAATTTCTACAGAGAGGTTGCAAATAAGTACAACTGGACTATAGGACAGACATGGCTTGGAACTCCTAGAATCCTTGCCCGGGTCGGGGATGTCGAAGTTCCGGTGGAATTTTATGACAATATTTATGATTTCTATGTCCCTCAGGAGATGATAAACAGAGCTATTAGGAAGAGTTTAGGAAGCATTAGAGTAAAGATTTTGAATATAGAAGATCATATAGTTTTGAAGGCAAATGCTGGCAGAGATAAAGATCTTGAAAGGATCAAAGAGATAGCAAAGCACATTAAAAAGGGAAGGCTTAGGATTGATAGAAGAAAAATTCTTGAGGCATCAGAACTCTTCGATGAACAAAATGTTATATTAAGAAGATTAAGAGATAGCGGTATACCTATTTAGTTACTTTCTGTCATATTTGAATGGAGAAATTGTATCTCCCCATTTGTCTCTTGTGGTCTTAAGCCTATTCTTGGTTTCTCTAAGAACCTCAAAGAGTTCCTTAGGTGTATCAGGTATTTCTTCATAGATCTTCCAGATTCTTTCTACTTTTGCTAAAAGCTGTGGTGTTCTAGTCGCAAACTCCTTTTCATATCTCTTTTCAGGATATTCCTTGTTTAGATATTTTCTGAAGAGTTCGACAAGGTCCTGATATATAGGTATTAACCCTGTTGGTGTCTCCAGGGCATTAACATCGTTGTTTACCCTAAGGTCTATCCAAAGAAGCCAGATTTTTTTATCTTCAAAATCAGCTATATAATTACCATTCCCATCCTTAAGGAAGTAGTTTACTCCAAAGATCCTTGGAACGTTTTCTAACTTCTTGACAAAGTCTAGGTGTAGCTTTACGTACTTTCCTATAGATATTGACATGAAGTCTAGGATTCCAAAGGGATTGAATTCTCTTTTTCCAGCAGTTCCAAGAACAGCAGCAGTTCTCTCAGATTCGAGTGAGGCAGCTTTTGTAATAATTCCATGAGTCCAGTCGAAGGATTCCTCAACAGGAACCCATGTATCAGAGTCTCTTCCGCCAAATATCATTGCACCAACAGGAACGCCATTGGGATTATCAACATTAGGATCGAGCTTACTAAGATAGGATAATCTTATAGTAAATCTGGCATTAGGATATGCTGGAGGAATTTCATTGCCATTTTCATCTTTCTTCCCAGGATACCATTCTCCTGCATAATTTATTCCTGGTTCCGGAGACTCCTCCTTTCCTCTCCACCAGACCGTTCTGTTCCTAGTCAACAGTACATTTGAGAAGATTATTTCTTTATCTGGATCGTTGAGTATTTTGTAGAGCTCAGGATCATTCTTGGGATTAACCCCATCTATTATTCCAAACATCCCTCTTTCAGGATTAGCCGCCCTAGCAATTCCATTAAACTCCTTTATTATTGCCATATCGTCACCAACAACAAGATCTGAGGCAAACGTAGTCGATGTTTTTCCGCATCCTGCTGGAAATGCTCCAGTTATGTAGGTTATCCTATTTCCAGGCCCTCTTATACCAGAGATGAACATATGTTCACAAAGCCAGCCCTCTAAGGATCCTTTGTAGACACAGAGTCTCAGCATAGGTTTCTTCATACCTATAGTGTTACCACCATATTGTGTATTGACAGCATAGGCAGAGAATCCCTCTAAATCTATATAAACTCTTCTCTTGGTTACATCTTTTATCCAGCCATGCTCGTTCTTTCTGCCAGTGGCATGAAGGAACTTTGCATATTGAAAATCAGGGGCTTTCCTGACAAACTCGTCATAACAGAGCCTATAAAGGAGATTTTCATTATGGGCAACATAGGCCGAATCGGTTATCTGAACTCCATGAATTGTAAATGGCGAATTTTTAGGACCGAAACAATAAAACCCTACAAACATCTCTCTGCCTTTCATCATTTCTGGAAGTAATTGCTTTATTTCATTAAGGCCAGTCTCTCTATCATAGACATTTATATAGGGCGTCTTTTTTCCATTAGAAACGAGTATTTTTGTGTTCTTTCTGTCTCGTGCAACATCATAAGGTCCATCAAAATGTACTGTGTGGCTGGGATATCTGCTCACAAGCTCTTCCTTGTTTTCAATGGCTCTTTTTCTGACATATTCGAAGTCGTCTTCACTAGCAATAAGGTATATAGATTTAGGTTGCAGAACAGAGGCAATCTCTGCGAGCCAGTTATGAAGTTCTGGATCCTTTATTTTAAGTAATTTTTCAATCATTTTGTCTGTCATGAAAGACCTAAGAACAGATATAGAATCGCTCTCTTTCATAATTATGTCACCACTGCCTTGTCTGAAAATACACCTGGAGGTTTTTCTATTTTATTGTAGATGATCTATGTCAAATAATTTATTTTCCAAAGTTTAAGGTTATTTTTTATTCAAATCTAATATAAACCTTTGATATATATTAAGACTTATGTTTATTTTTAAACTTATAAAAAGTTAAATATAGAGTTTGAAAAATAAAGTTTAGTGAGGTGCAAATTTGTGAGCAGAATTCTAGGTAAAGAAGGTTCAAAAGTCCTGCTATTGGGCAATGAAGCTATCGCCAGGGGTGTCATAGAGGCTGGTATAGGATTTGCTTCGGCATATCCTGGAACTCCTTCAACAGAGATAGTTGAAACATTGGCCGATGTAGCAAAAAAGTTAGGAATCTATGTCGAATGGAGCGCTAATGAAAAAGTTGCTCTTGAAGCAGCATTTGCAGCTAGTCTGAGTGGAGTGAGGGCCTTAGCTGCAATGAAACATGTCGGCCTCAATGTTGCTGCAGATGCTTTCATGAGTATAGCTCATACTGGAATACGCTCAGGTCTTCTTGTAGTCTCAGCAGAAGATCCCAATATGTGGAGTAGTCAAAATGAGCAGGATAATAGATATTACGGACTATTGGCAAAGGTTCCAGTATTTGAACCATATACTCCTCAAGAGGCTAAGGATATGGCCTTTTATGCTTTCGATTTTAGTGAAAAGTTTGAACATCCGGTTCTAATGACTCCTACCACAAGAGTTTCACATACAAGAGGCCCAGTAAGACTTAACAAGTTAAAAAATCCAGTAAGGAGAGGATTCTTTAAGAGAGATATTGACAGATTTACACTAATACCTGCACATGCAAGGGTCAGAAGGAAAGTTTTGATAGAGAAATGGCAGAAGATAAGTGATGCGGTTTCTAGCGTTCCATTTAATAGAATAGAAGGTGACGGGAAAGTTCTTATAGTAGCTTCTGGGATATCTTATGCTTATGTTAAAGAAGTTCTAAATATAATGAAGCCAAAAAGTGTGAAGCTTCTTAAACTAGGCACACCAGTCCCTCTTCCTAGAAGTTTGACGCTTAAGGCTATTGGAGATGTAGAAAAGGTACTTGTTGTTGAAGAACTTGAACCGGTGGTTGAAACTGCTATCAAAGCCCTAATAAGTGAAGAGAAACTTAGTATAGAAGTTCATGGAAAAGATTATGTTGGCTATGAGGGAGAGATGACCTTAGAAAGGGCTTATTCTGCTATTTCAGAGTTCTTAGGCATTGGTGGAGGGACTCCTTGGAAACCCTCAAATGCGTCAATTGGAGAGGTTCCTGATCTTCCGCCAAGGCCTCCTGCTATGTGTCCTGGTTGCCCTCATAGGGCAACATTTTATGCTTTAAGGAGAGCTGTTAACTCTCTTAGGGTAAAACCCGTCTATAGCGGTGATATAGGTTGTTATGCCTTAGGCGTAATGCCTCCGTTCCAACAACAGGATATAATACTTGAAATGGGAGGGAGTGTTGGAACCACAAACGGATTTGGACAGGTTCTTGAGGGACAAATTCCTATAGCCGTCATTGGAGATTCAACGTTTTTCCATGCAGGTCTTCCAGCCCTTGTAAATGCTGTCTATAATAGATCTCCAATGTTGGTTCTTGTTATGGATAATAGAGTTACTGCAATGACTGGGGAACAGCCAGATCCTGGCACGGGAGTTAATGCAATGGGTGAACCTGCTCCAACAATAAAAATAGAGGATATAGCCAGAGGGATAGGTGTCAAAAAAATAGTTGTCTTTGATCCTTATGACATTAAAAAATCATTTGAGGCACTTAGAGAAGCACTAGAGTATGTTATCAAGGAGAGAAAGCCTGCAGTCGCTGTTGCAAAAAGGGCTTGTGCATTATTTATAGATAGGATGGCTAGGAGAAGGAGAATAAGAACTCCCAAATATCAAGTTAAGTTAGAGGCTTGTACAGCATGCGGTGTCTGTTACAATGCGTTTACATGTCCTGCAATAACTGTCAGAGATGATAGGAAGGCATACATACTTGAGGATCTTTGTACTGGGTGTGGCGTCTGTGCTCAGATATGTCCATTTAATGCTATAGAAAAAGTTGAGGAGGGAGATAGGGAATGGGAAACTCTATGGTTTTAAGGAGACTTAACATAATAATCTCTGGTGTAGGAGGTCAGGGTCTAATAACCTTAGCTTCTCTTTTAGCAAGCTCGACTGTCGAAAGTGGAAGTAAGGCACTTGTTGCTGAAACTCATGGTCTCAGCCAAAGAGGAGGGAGTGTAGAAGTTCATGTAAGACTTGGTGATGTAATAGCTCCCTTAGTGCCTAAAGGAGGAGCAGATGTAATATTAGGTCTGGAACTTATAGAGACAGCTAGAACTGCTCACTACCTAAAGGAAAATGGGTGCATCTTAGCATCGGATCTAATTCTAAGACCTGGGATACCGAATGTTAAGATGCCTAAGAAGGGCGAATTAATTGGCTATCTAAAAAAGGTGACCGATAGAATTTATGTTATTCCAGCAAGTGAGATTGCAGAGAAAATCGGTTCTATATTTACAAATAGCGTCATGCTGGGAGCACTAGTAGCGACAGGTCTACTAGAAGGATTTATTGATATAAAAACCATAGAGAGCAATGTAAAGAGTCTTAGAATGGGTGATAAGAATTTAGAGGCGTTTAAGCTAGGTTTCAATTACTGTTCTAGGAACTGTTTCGGCTGTAAGTAACTTAGTTTCACTGTATTCAAGTAGTTTTTTTAAGTCATCAATTAGATGTTTTTTAATGGCCTCAAGTAATATTGTCTCTACTTTGTCCTCTTCACTATCACCAAGTTCAGAAAGTCTTCTTTCGACAATATCAATTTCATTTCTTATCTCAGCTATTTGTGTCTCGATAATTCTTTCAAGAGAGGGGGAAAGCTCCACAGTAATTCACCACCCTAATCTAGTTTAAGAATAAAGATCTAGGGAGTAGAGCCTAGGTAACCCGTAGGTAAGTCTTCGGTGATATGGAAATCATTATCTAAAAGCACTCAGGATTTAGACTCTTCATACGGAAATCGTTAATAAAGCCTTCTTTATGCGCAAGAACAGGGGCCCGTCGTCTAGCCTGGTTAGGACGCCGCCCTTACACGGCGGAGGTCCGGGGTTCAAATCCCCGCGGGCCCACCAAGCTACCTTAATGGAATTATCCTTAGAGTCTTTCTGCGAACTACAATCAATTTACTATAGGGATTCCCTATGTTTTTCGAGAGCCGAGAGTATTCGGTGTGTGATGTATTCTGGGTTCTTTGGTGGAATTCGCATTAGTATGACACCGGGTATGTTAGGGTTAGTGAGGGCAAGTCTTCCAAAATCCTTGTCAAATGTTATAATTATCCTCTGGTTCCTTATTGAAAGCTGTACTACTTGGTCATCACCCAGTCCAGGATTTACTTCCCAAACAGATACTACATCATAGCCAGAGCTTCGTAGAGATTGGATAGTGGTTCTCGGAATGTTCTCGTCAGCCAGGATTTTAGGCTTTGACAACAATTTCCTCCCTCAATACCTTTGCAGCGTATTTTACTGCGGCTAGCACATCCTCTCGTGTGAGATGCGGATACTCCTTTAGTATATCGTCGATAGCCCATCCATTAGCGATAAGCTCCAATATGAAGTAGACCGGTATCCTTGTTCCTTTTATGACAGGCTTTCCACCCATAATTTTCGGGTTAACAACTATTCTCTCGTCAGCACTAGTCATAAACGCCTACCCCTAACTATACCTGGTTAATCCAGCTCACTTAAAGCTAGCTGATTGTTATACCCAGCTGCTATCATGTATATCTGATGGTGTTTGATATTATCTCTGATATCTTTTGTGATATTAGTTCTGGACTCCATGCATGTCCTTCATATACATTCTTGCACATCTATGTGTT
>JALWTO010000013.1 GCA_027082825.1 Acidilobaceae archaeon | reverse complement strand
GGAACTCCTTCAAGGAGGACATGCCCCTTAGCAATTAACGATGCTAGCATTAATTCTATCTCTTTATCTTTTCCTACGATCACCTTCTTTATCTCACTCTTTATTTCATTAATCTTATCATAAATATACTTTAGCTTTAAGTTCAATTCATTCCTCCTCCGTAGAAAATCCATACCTCCTAACTTGAGTTTCAACTCGCCTTCTAAGAAAAGCCTCTACTCCTAGAATTCTTAAAAAGGTGTACAGAGGTTTCTTTTTGGTAAGAACACAAGACGAAGGCATCTTAATGTTTCTTTTATAACCTAAGAGCTCTTGGAGCTGATACAATTTTTCCATTTCGGAACAAAGCTCTCTAAGATCTTGCTTTCTCTTAATCTTTTTCTTGTGTTCTAAAGTCGTTCTTAGATGTTCTGGAACGAATGACAGAGGTAGAAGAAGAAGGGCTAGTGAAAGAACTATTATAAGAATAGGCTTCTTCGATTTCATATTTTCGAGAAGGACATTTTCAACATTTCTATATGCAGTGGCAACCCATGTTAGAAATATTGAAGGTAGGAATTTGTATTTGAGTCTATAGGCCGGAGGTACATACAGATCCATTACGAAAACTATATTATAACCTTTATCACCGTTCGTAAGAAAATTCAAGAGAGAGTTAAAATTCGACATGTATATAGAGCTCCTGTTAATAGCTTCGTTGATAAATATACTGCTATCTCCTATTACAACTATTCTCCTCTTTGACTCTCTATTGTAACAGCTAACCATGTACGGTATCCAACCCTGAGATCCAGCTGTCATATTTCCTATGTTAGTCACTAATCCCAGCAGAGTGACTGTGATCTCGTTAGATTCGCTTGAACTTGAAATTGTTACTGGAAGTTTCCTTAAACTAGAATACTTAAGGAAAATCTCACTATAATGTCTGTTTTTAACAGAGTAAACTTTAACTCTATCTACATAAGCTGTTAATAAGGAATACATACCACCTCCTTTGGGATAAGAAACTACGGCTAGGGCTCTTGAGAATAAAGGACTCTGAATATTGTCTGGAAATATTACATAACTGTTGCAGATACTCTTTGAGAGATACCATGAAAGAGCTGCGCTGTTAGTAAATCCGGGGATCTCATCTGCTATTAGTACTGATACATATTCAAACTTTTTCAGATTTTTTAACATAGAATCTATATCCTCCTTTGATATGTAATTAGGTGCTATAATCAACAGCAGGACTTTCCTCGAGTTAATATAGGCCAAATCGTCAGGCGTTCCGACAAAAGTTACTTTATAGCCTTCCTCTCTTGCAATGGATATCAATGTAGAAAGGCCGTAAGGACCTTTGTTTAAAGGAGATGAAGTGTTAGGTGGCGCTATGCTATTAAATATTACATACTTAGGTAGAGCTTCAAGAGAGGCGGTTAGACCAAGAACTATAACAATGAGTGCTAGGTAAGTCTTACTTAGCAAAGTTCCTTTCCCTCAATATTCTCATGCAAAACTCTACGTCCTCCTTGCTCGGTGCCTTATTGCCATAGCGCACAACCTCGTAGATCTCTGTGGCCTTGCTCAAATTGAAAAAGAGGAGCTCAGGTATCTTACCATACACTTTTTCCAAATATTCTCTAGGGGTTTCAGCAAATGACTTCTTCTCTGCAAACTTTGAGACGTTATCAAGCATGGTTTTATAGCATTCTATGACAATCTTTCTCTCATTCCACTTATAGAGGTTTCTGAATTTGAATAAAGAAATTAAAGTTCTTCTATTAATGAATATCAATGACGATAAAGCAACTGTTAGAAATATGCTGAAAGCTAACGTACTTCTCCTAGACGAAAGGGATCTTGTTTTTACAAGCTTTGCAACTATATTCTTGCCTAGAATTGCTCTGGCTAAAACTGAGCCTACCTTCTTGAAGCTAGTCTTCGGAATTGCGAAGTTTTTATTCAAGAAGTTCGAAATGTTAATTTCTATCGAGCTTCTTGCAGGTAACTTAGGCACTATTATGTGAGGCATATGAGGTTGAGCGGAACTTGACGAGATTTCTGCAGATTGCATAGAGGAAAATATACTCCCTGCTATCTCAGCTAGCTTCTCGATGTTTATCTCCTGATTGGTGTTTCTATGCCCTATGATTTTTATTGAAATAGGACCAGTCTCCCCTTCACCATTTCCACTAGAACCACCCTTATGACCTGGTAGGGAGGATTTATTGGACCTGCCTAGATTTAAACCACTTACTTGTAATGTGCCAATAACGCCCTTTGTTATAATAAATGGTATTGGCAAGAAAAATTTCATCTTGAGGTCTGGCAAGTAGAGTATTATCTCTTTCAATATAACTGATAATTCCTTAGCAATTTTAGTTGAAACGTTTGTGTTTAAAACTGTCGAGTTTGGTGGTACGTGCCATTTGCGTAAGCAATTTGCCAAGTTAGAGGGCACATACCAATAATTGAGGAAAGCGAGTGTCATAGGCAATGGCATTGCCTGTGATATAGGTTTCTCAGCTAGAAAAACGTAAAGCTCTAGCGGTTCTGTGTAGCATTTACATATAAATTCGCCTGGTCCCCAGGACTTCAGTGATATATAATTTAGGACTAAGATCAGATACTCAAATTCGAAGAGAGAAAGATTTTCTTTAATGACTGACTTCTCCAAACCCTCGATGGTGTTTATAATATTTTCAAAAGGAATGAGCCATTGCATTTCATTGAGCCAATCCTTAACCTTCACATACCTTTCCATGGAATAAATCTCAATTTCGTTCTGCTCGATATATTTTCTTATCTCCTTGATTATTTTTTCATCAGCAACTGTTACGAGAGGATATGGGTTTACATAGACCCACTCCTTCCTAGAGAAAACGAAGAGGGCCGTGGTATTTGTAATATTGCACTTGGGAAGTCTCTCGGTCTCAGTCTTGCTTACGTTATCTAAATACTCCTCTATATTCTTAATTCTAGAAATTGACTTATTTAAGAGTGATAGGTACTGATTAAATGTTAAGACTGGCGCTCCAAAAAAGGTCGAGTTAACAGGAGGGTGTCTACGAATATAGAATGGATACTCATATTGCTTATTCTGAATAAAGCTTAAGCTACTAAGTATAGGGCCCATTTCAATAAGTAATATCATAGATACTAGCATCAGTGTTATCACTCTTAGATTTCTCACCTTTCCTGGCTAACCTCCTCTTCTCCCATTATAATTTCTATATTGAAAATTAATATCTAATGATAACATCTAAGATTATACTGTATTAAAGCTTTCGTTAGTTCTTTTCGGACCTTTCCTTGGCAAGGGACTCTTTGCCAAAGAAGTACCAAGCGGTAAATACGGCCACGGAGAGACCTAAACCTAAACTAAGTCCCCAACTTAGCGCCTGTTTTACGACAGGACTGAGGGCAGTCACATCAATAAGCAGTATTAATACAATATTAAATATAATCAGCGTCATATACCCTCCAAGTCCACTTTCCATTCTCAGTCTCTCTGAGACATAATTTATTGCTACATAAACTAGGATTATCATGTAGAACACACTTGCAATTCTAGCTATGACATCAACGGCTTCAGCAGCATATGTCTTGTAATTAGGAAATCCAGCAACTATTGAAGCATAGATGGTTATGAGAAGAAGACCTAGAGCTAAGATTGAATTTATAATTGATGAAGCTCTAAAAGGCATTTTATGGCCTTCAAAATAAGAAGCTAACAGTGAGTCTATTCCAGAGATCGCCAAGAGTTTCTTTACTATTCTGTATATTACTATAGAAACTAAACCTAGGATTGTAGCAACAATAAGCGATGCCATGATCCTAGGCAGAACTTCAATTAATGATCTAAAAGCTAAATTTACTGCCTGAGTTATGCCTTCGCCTTCAATCAAAGCCTTCACCCAATACTCAGAAATAAATAAGGAATTAGTACTCATAAAGATCTAAGAATAGTTGATATCCTCTAGGATTATAACATTGATTTGAGGCAACAACCATACTTAATTAATATTTAATATAGACTCAAGGGGTTATCATAATTAAATATTGTAATACTTTAAATACAAAGGCCACTAGGAACAACGCTAATATTAAAGATAGGATTTTGATCGTTAGAACCGCCGCCCTCCTGCTCATTGCCTCTATAAAGCCTATGGTTGCTGAGGATGCCATGTATAGCTTTCTTGAATAAATTAAGGCTCTTTCTCTTGGAACAAGCGAGACTTCTGGGATTAGAACTAGAGCTATAATTGCTGCCAAAGACGCAAATCCGGAAGATATTATAAATATTGCTTGATATCCGAGAAAAGAACCTATCATAGCTATACCTAATCCTAGTATCTGGGCTAACGATGTCGATTCCGATATTTTTGCTGAGGCGTCTAACGGTGTTAGCCGAGACGAAAGTCTTGCCAATATATAGCTAGCTAATAAGCTTGCTCCCGTGCCTAGGAAGGCATATCCGAATGCTAGAACGGGCTCGAAGTCTGTTGGAATAAAAGGAATAGTGAGTGGGATTATGATTAGTGGAATAAGAACCTTCTTGAAACTTGAAAATGATCTTCTGGACCAGTATAACGAGGAAAAAACACTGCCAAGCATTTGAAACAGACCTAGGCTTGCGGCTAGATACTCTGGGGCCTCTTTAACTTTAATTATAAACGGGGCCCAAGATGGAGCTAAAATTGCCATGAAGGCTGTGAGGGCAATCATATATAAGCCTACAGTTTCTGCCTCTACCTTCTCAACAGACAAAGATGAGACATTCTTATTTCTCCAAGCTCTTAAAGTTGGTATTGAAAACTCTGTGGAAGTGATTAAAAAGGTTGCTATTAGTCCTACAGAAGAAGCCATTACGTATAGAGTTTCGTATTTATAATTACCTACAAAGAATGCTAAAACACCTACAGATACGATTTGTCCCACTATATTAGTCGTTGCTGAAGCTGCAGTTCTTCTAGTTATTAGCTTACTTATAGTTTTTTCATCAGTAACGTTGTATATAATAGTGTTTATTAGCAGTCCGTTTATCACGCCAAGAGAGATCGCGAAGACATAAACTGGATAAACAAGGCTCCTGTCCCAAAAAGCTATAAAAGGTAGCAAACCCCATACTATCCTCTCGCTTGGATGTGTTAACATTAAGACCTTCTTCAAATGAGTCAAAACGTAATTTTCAAAGAATCTAATTATTTTTATAAAGATGTAAGTTGATATGTATGAAACAAGTGATAGTAAAAGTATATCCCTTATATTAAAGCCTGAAATTACTAGGAGTATTGGAGCTAGCCCTCGTGTAATTGCTATATAAAAGCCTGAAGCTGAAGCCTCTCCTACTAATGACACTTCTAAACTTAAATGTAATCTTCTGCTATGTCCTCTCTTTATAGCCGTTTTCTTTGTTTTGACCTCCAACCTTTCCTCTTCCCTTAAGCAGAAGGTTTGAAATTGAGAAGCAGAGTATATAAATAGTTCCGCTCCTCAGAGACGTTTGTTCATAATTAACTTTTCAAGATAAAGAGTGTACACCTGCATGTTTTTCTATTAAATAGACCTTATGCTTTCAAATTAGCAAAGGTAATTAGAGGTTATCGGAAACCACTATCGAATTTACATTACCTTAAAAGTAGACCTTCTTCATACCAAAAACTCAAAGAATTTTAAATTAATGGAGTTACCCTTATACCTAGAACAAGCCCTATAAAGTTTCGTAAAAGCTGATATAAGTTGAGGTGAATAGAATGGCAGAATATGATGCTGAGGACAGTGAACTTGAAGAAATACGAATGAGAAAGCTTCTTGAACTTCAAAAGAAACTTGAGGAGGAAAGAAAGAGGAAGGAACAGGAAGCGTTAATGGAAGCGAGGAGGGAAGCTATCCTCCGTTCCATTCTAACGGAGAGAGCTAGGGAGAGGCTTGCCAATGTTAAGCTAGTTAAGCCTGATCTCGCGAGAGGCGTTGAAGATTTAATAATTCAGCTGGTTCAATCAGGAAGGCTAAGCCCTCCTGTGGATGAGGATGTTGTTAAAGAGCTTTTAATAGAAATAGATTCTAGGAACAGAAGGGAAGTGAGAGTTAGATTTAAGTGGAAATAAGTTACGAATAAAGGCTAGGTGTCGGGAGGTATGGCAAGAAACAAACCCTTGGCCAGGAAGCTGAGGCTGGCTAGAGCTTTGAAAAGCAATAGTGCAGTCCCAGCCTGGGTCATACTAAGAACTCTTAGAAGATTCACATACAATCCAAAGAGGAGACATTGGAGAAGATCTATTCTAAAGGTTTGAGGTGAGAATGACATGGCCGAGTACAGGGTTTATGTCATTCCTCTATCAAGGGTATATTGGGGTAGGAGAACTAACAGAGCTGATAGGGCAGTCAAACTTCTCAGAAAATTTGTAAGAAGACATGCAAAAGTTGATAAGGTAATCATAGCAAATGAAGTTAACGAATACATATGGAGCAGGGGCAGAGAGAAACCCCCCAGAAGGATAAAGGTCCTTGTTAAGATCGAGGAGGAGGAAGAGGAGGAGGAAAAAGTTAAGGTAGCTTATGTAAAACTTGCAAATCCAAAGCTCAAGCCTGGTCTCTATAAGAAGTAGTTCTCTTCGAACGAAAAACAAGGTGTTAAAGTTTGAATATGAAGAAAGGGTATGAAGTAGCTAAGCTATCAGTATTTGGGAACTCGAACATAGGAGTTTACATCTATGTTAACGATTTTTATGCCTTTGTTCCACCAGGTCTAACAAGGTCCGAGAAAGAAACTATAGAGGAAGTTCTTGATGTTGAGATAGTTGAAACTACTATAGCTCAGACTAGGCTTTTAGGAGTTCTTATGAATGGAAATAATCACGGTTTAGTTGTTGCAAGAAACGTTCTTCCTGAAGAATTAAATTTAATAAAAAGGAGTACTAAGGACCTTAACATAGTAGTTCTGGAATCTAGGAATAATGCTGTGGGAAACTTATTTATTGCAAATAGTAGGTATGCTCTAGCTTATCCATACCTTAGCGATGAGGAGATAAAACAGATCTCCGAAGCCTTAGATGTTGAAGTAGAGAAAGGGGATGTTGCGGGGATACCTACAGTGGGCTCTGTTCTTGTAGTTACAGATAGAGGAGGTCTTATTCATCCTGAGGCTTCTGATGAAGAGATAAAAAGATTTTCAGAGCTCTTTGGCGTGTCAATACTGCCAGGTACAGTAAACTTTGGAGTAGCCTTCTTAAGGACAGGCCTCATTGCAAATAATAAGGGGGCGATTGCCGGAGAGGAAACCACAGGGCCTGAGTTGGCCAGAATTCAAATGGCTTTAAGGGGTGAGTAATGATGAGTGAAGTGAAGATATTCAAGATAAGCGGGAAAATGTTACTAAGTCATGATAGATTTCCTGAATGGAGGAAGTTTACCTTGTACGTAAGAGCTCTGAAAGAGTCACATGCCCTTGAGAAGGTTTATTCAGAACTAGGCTCTAGACACAAACTGAAGAGATACCATATAAAAATTGAGAAGGTGGAGGAAGTTCCCCTGGAGAGTGTTGAGGACCTTAATATAATAAGACTGTCCAAACTTGAAAGACTGGTGAAGACATGATGTCAGAGAAGGAGAGAAAAGTTGTAATAAGCGTAGAACAACTTTATGCCCTCATGAATGCAATAAAAGATGAACTTGATGGCCTTAGAGTAGTTCAAGCACAACTTTCTGATCTCCTTGAGAGAGTGAGGAAGGCCAAGGAGTCTATAGATGCGATAGTGCTTTCAAAGGATGAAAACCTGTTACTGCCTCTTGAACCCGGAGCTTTGGTGCTTTCTTCCATGAGACCTGTAGATCGGGAAAATTTCATAGTAAATGTTGGACTGGACGTTTACGTCAAGCTGGGAGCTAATGAGGCTCAAAAAGTCCTATCAAAGAGAGAGTCTGAAATTCTTAAGAGACTTGAAGAGGTGACTCAAAAGATTAACGAACTTTCTCAGGCCTATGAACAATATCAAACAATATTACAGACCGCAGTTGCTCAAGCGCAAATGCAGGGAAGAGCTTCAGGTCAACGGCCTCCTCAGGGGTCATAAGAAGTTGTTTGAGAGGCTTAAGAAGGCCTTAAAAAGTGCATCATCATTACTTGAAAGAAGAATAGTATATAGAGAGCTCTCGGAGGAAGAGATAGATAGTGTTTTTGATGAAATACTTCCAGACCTGATCGAGAGCGAGATAGGTTTTGACGCTGTCGAGAGGCTCAAAGAGCTCGTTAAAAGAAATCTTGTGGGGAAAAATATCAAAAGGTTTGGCAAGCCGAAAAGTTTAGTTCTCTCTGCCCTTGAAAGCGCTATCCTAGAAATTTTAGGTAAAGAACCGCCTGATCTGGTTAAATTAGTTAAAGAGAAATGTGCCCCAAGAAAACCCTACATTATAGTCTTTTTAGGCGTAAATGGTGTAGGCAAAACTACGACAATAGCCAAGCTCGCCTATCTCTTCAAGAAGGAGGGCATGACCCCGCTCTTAGCAGCTGCTGATACCTTCAGAGCTGGGGCTCAGGAACAGCTTTCAGAGCACGCCGAGAAGTTAAAAGTCCCTATAATTAGAGGTAGTTATGGTTCTGATCCTGCCAGCATCGCCTTTGAAGCTGTTGAACATGCAAGAGCTAAGAATTACTGTGTTGTATTAATAGATACAGCGGGAAGGATGCATAGCGATTATGATTTAATGGGGGAGCTTAAAAAAATAATTAGAGTTGTAAAACCTAACTTGAAGGTGTTAGTTGTTGATGCCCTTACTGGAAACGATGCCGTGCTTCAAGCAGAAGAGTTTGATAGAAACGTTGGTGTTGATGCCGTAATAATTACAAAAACTGACAGCGATGTTAAAGGAGGAGTTATAGTCTCCGTTGCAAGTGCTATAAGAAAGCCTATAGTTTATCTTGGAACTGGACAAAAATATGATGATTTGGTAAAGTTTTCTCCGAGAGAATTTGTTAAGAGAATATTGGAGGTTTAAGCCATAGTTATTGCTTTAAGTATTTCTATCTTAGAAATTACACCCACAGCTGTGCCTTCCTTAACAACTGGTAACACTCCTATACTTTCTCTGACCATTATTTCGGCAGCTTTAGCTAGATCCTCATTAGGATCTATGGTTATTGGATTGGGGGTCATTACGTCCTCGGCTATAGGAGCTAAATAAATCCTTGTGGTCATAACTCTGTCCCTTATAGGATCCCTTTCTCTGATCTTGTAAACTCTTTTCTTCTTTCCTCCCTTAGGCAAAGGTATGGTCGCCAAGAACGCTAAATCTCTCTTAGCTATGACGCCTACAGGCCTTCCGTCTTCCTCTATTATGACTTTTCCAGCCGGATCTAGAGAGAGAAGTTTAAGGATGTAATAGAGGTTATGATCTCTCCTTGCCTTAGCATATTCTCTTCTCATAAGCTCTGCTACCTTGAATTCATCTTTATACCTTTCACTATAGGCCCTTACTAAGTCAGTTCTGGTGATTATTCCTACAAGGTTTCTGCTGTAATCGACTACAGGAAGTCCTCCAATTCTATATTTTAACATCAACTGAGCGGCCGACTTTATGCTTCGAGTTTGCTCTATGGTTATGGGATCGGGCGTGTAAACTTCCTTGACGAGTATCTCTTCGAGGCCTTTTGACGTCAATTTTCCGCTCAGGATCTCCGTAATGTCTGTAACAGTAAGAATACCAACTAATCTCTCATTTTCATCCACGACGGGAAGTCTTCCCACACCATATCTTAACATGAGCCTTCTCGCGTGAGCAAGGGAGTCCGTAACAGAAACAGTAATTAAAGAGGTTGTCATATAGCTTGAAACCCTGGGAGGCATAGTTTCACCTCACTCGACACTTAACGCAATTAACAGATCCCTCTCAGTAATTATTCCGACCGCCTCATCCTTATCATTAACAACTATTAAGTAATTAAGATTATTATTGATCATAAGTGTTGCCGCATCACCTATGTCGGCGTCCTCTTTCACTGTGGCTATCCTATTTTCCATAACCTCTGTTATGGGAACGAGGAGGGCTTCTTCCAGAGAGCCTGTAGTTGTTCTTCTGAAAGCTTCATGGCTTCCAAAATAAGCTACATAATTCTTAGCTGAAATAGTTCCCACTAACATATTTCCCTCGACTACTGGCAATCTTCTAAACCTATGTCTAGTCATTAGTATTCCAGCCTCCTTTAGCGGACTTTTAGAACTGACGCTCACAATGACACTAGTTGTGTAATCCTTAACTCTCTTTCCAACCCTTTTCTCGTAAAGGCTTTTAACTATATCATGTTCTGTAATGACACCTACAGCCCTTCCCTCTTCATCAACTAACGGTAGTATTCCAAAGCCGCTTTTTATCATAACGCTTAAGACGTCTAAGAAACTTTCATCGGCTCTCACTACTGCAGGCCCTCTATTCATTATGGAAGAGACGGTCTCCTTC
The DNA here is from genome assembly GCA_027082825.1 of Acidilobaceae archaeon. GTDB lineage: Archaea > Thermoproteota > Thermoprotei_A > Sulfolobales > Acidilobaceae > JALWTO01. The sequence continues at coordinate 13,696 of JALWTO010000013.1, read as the reverse complement.
TCTAGAGCCTTGAAGATGTTTCCTTCATGCTTTTTCAGTGCCAGATTATAATACTCTCCACCCCCTAGATAGTTGACAAGATCCGTCGCTAAAAGAAGGCCCTGAAGGTAACCCCTACTATCAGTTACTATTAGACCTCTAACATCTTCTTTTGTGATCAGTTCTGTTGCCTCTAAAATGGATGATGCTGGAGCTATCGTTATCGGAGGCTTTGAGGCGATCATCTCGACCTCCCCTTTCCTTTTTGATACCCTTTGACTCCAATTGGGCTCTGCATCGCTTCTAAGCCACCTAAGACCTTCGGGCCGAGGTTTTGGAACTGCTTGCTTGGGAGGCTCCTTAAGAATTCTTAGGGCAGCTGACATCCTAATTCTTCTGGGAACACCTCTTCTATTAGAACCCTTACCCAAGACTTCTCACCTCCATTAACGTAATATACTGAGAATGGCTTTTGCAACGTCTTCTCTATCAATTATACCAACCAGCATCTTCTCTCGAGGATTGTTGACAATAGGTATTCTTCCATAACCTCTCTTAACCATAATTTCAGCAGCTTCAAGAATTGATGACCATGGATATAAATGAGATACGCTACGTGTCATAGCCCTTTTCACTTTAGCCCCTTTGTTTGGTCCTGACTCCGACTCCAACTCAACTCTTGTAAGACCCTTACTTATTATATCATATTGAGTAATTATTCCGACAAGCCTCCCCTTTTCATCGACCACTGGAAAACCTGAATATCTTTGTTCAATCATCTTACCTATTACATTCAAGATAAATTCTTCCGGAGAGATGGAAATTATATCCTTAGTCATGAAATCTGATACTTTTAGACTAGAGAGCTCTGATCTAAGCATTTCCAAACCCTTCTGGATAAAACCGTCCAATGAAAGACCACCAAGAAGTTCTCCTTTAGAATTTGTGACCATAGAAGTCCATTCGTCATACTTTATCATATTGTCAATGGTTTCTAAAAGAGGGTCCTCCTCTCTGGCTACATATTCAGGATCCTCCATCAAGTCCTTTGCCATTGCATTAGTTTTTCTTGAAGTTAAGGCAACCACGGAAGACCTATAAATAACTCCTAATAGTTTATTTCTTTCACCAACAACGGCTACACTTCTGGGCTTTTGATCTCTGAAGATCTTCCTTATCATACCTGCGGGATCCTCAGGATGAACAGAAACCACACTCGAAATCAAATCTTTAACCTTCAAAGTTAAGAAATAGGAATGGAGTTTCTTGCTCAAGAACTCACCTCAATTATATAAAATGGCAATTATTCATATATATTTCTTGCCATTTTTCAATTGACTCAACCTTTGAATAAAGATCTTTATAACCTATCGAGAGCTTAGACATTTATTTAAACGAGAAGTTAACTATATGCCTATCCAAAGAACTGTAAGTACCTTATTTATTTTCCGAAACGTTCGGAAGCAATTCAACCAGTGACCCTAATGCCTGTCCAGGTATGTTTGGCTTAAACCTGACTATGACCAAGGGATTTCTTGATCCATGCCTTCTAATGATCCTCCCTTTGTATTTATTTCCATATGAGTCTACAAAGATTGCTTTCCCGCCTATTAACTTACCTATCTCTGAGTCTTTAACGTCTAAAACCTTAACTATTACCTTATTGTTATACTGTCTTCCACCTCCCCTCACGAAGTTCACAATTACTCCCTTCACAATCTCAACCCTCGAAATAATAACATACTAAAGAAGTTTAAAATGTTAATCTCAAACTGAAGGGTCAGCATTTAATCAACTCCAGAAAATTCTTTTTATCAATTATTCTATAGCCTAGCCTAGAGGCGTAGTAATGTGTTATTAAATATCCAAGTTTCATCTTAGCCGTTTTTTCTAATGTGTAATATCTCTTCCCTCTAGGCTTAGAAAGGTCGTATCCATAAACATAGATCTTTTTAACGCCAAAAAGCATTGGAATCAGAACTGCCCTGTCCCCGTCTGTGAAACCAAAGGGTCCTAGGACACAGTCCTGTCCTTTTATCTGAGTTGTGAAGACGCTCCTTCTTACTATATTTTTCTTGTTAAGTAAGTCTACGACCTTAATGAAATTATCTCCGTGTATGTGTACAAAGAAATAACTTGAGATGTAGAAGTATGAAGATATTAAATCCTCACTAGCATCAAGGTCAGTAGTTATGATGAGGGCTCTGATTCCACGGTCTCTAAGGAAAGCGGACGCTGTTTCGGCCGCTATATAACCTTTCCTACAGAAATGTGATATTCTAGTCATTTCAGAAGAGCCTAGACCCGGTAAAATGACACATATCTCGGAGGCTCTCTCTAATGTCTCCTCGACACGGATCAGGGTCTCACAAATTTCGTCGCATGGAATTCTTTTGGAGACCTCGGTTAAGGCCAGAGTCTCCTTATGTCTAGGGTAGGGTAAAAATTCTTCAATGATATCATAAGGACTACCTATCTTGTTAAGCGCTATATTCAAGGTCTCTAAAACTTTGCATGACATAGTTTAACACCGCTCTCATTTTTTCACTCCTGGGCGCTGACCTCTCTATGCACCACCTTAGGAAGTCTAAATAGGATGAGTATCTCTGGTCAAGAACTCCTGCCTTCATTTTTGTAATAACTACTAGCATCTCGACAAGGCAGCCATAAGCTCTGCTATAGGGTTCCGGATCTCCCTTGAAAATCTCTATATTCCTACACTCATAAATTTTAGAATCTTCACGAATCTCTTTAATTGAAGGTTTGCAAATAATATAGAGAGTAAAGTCCTTAGGCGGCTTACAAGGTCCCTTGTTCTCCAATTTAGGATCATGTCTTATACTCAAGAAGTAATCTATGGGATCCTTGGGTGAATAAAGCAATAAGTTTTCAACCTCGTCTCTTTCCAGCAATTTAAAAAGGCCCGTTCCTTTATAGATCTTAAATAGAGGAGTAGTTCCCCATAGAATGCCTAGAGGCATTGAATATTCAAGTCTTCTTCCTTTGTTGCAGGGTATTGATATGAATTCGTAGTAAATACCATTTTCCATGACTCTCAGCCAACACTTTTCGACAATCTCTAATTGTCTTTAACGAGTATTTAACGATATTGTAATGCTCCCTAAGCCTAAGAATGTTTTACAACAAAAACTTCCCATGAAGATCAAGGCGGCTCTTTAGAATTATCATTCGTTTTTGACCAATCCTAACTACTACAATAACCATGCTTCTGATAAAAACATAAGGTAAGAGTTAATAAGTAAGGAAGAGCTTCTTTTTATGAAGCTCCGATGTGGGCGCTCTGCCGCTGATGAGACTATGAGTCGATGATTTACGAACTCCGTCCCGAAGCTTTTGAATATCTTTTTACAGTTTGAAAGCTAACTCTTTTCCCTTTTTGGAAATGATTAATGATAGAAGTTTAAGATAAGAAAGTAACGCTTAGTTACTGTTTTTCTCTTTTAACTTAATTAATTCAAGCACCCTTCTGTGGAGCTCTGCTATTAATTTCCTTCTGTCCTCCATCAAAACAACGTCGCTGTATCCACGAGCAACTATGTTGTGAGCAAAGGGTGAAGGATATGGAACGCTTACAATCTTGATCTCTACAATACCTTCTTTTATCCAATTAATAATCTTTTCAGCGTTCTTAACATCCATATAATCTTCGAGGATCTCTCTAAACGTTTCCCTAATGAGGGGACTGTCGGGGAAGCTATTGAGTATGATATTTAAAAGTCTTTCAGCATTTAGTTGAAGCCTTTCAGGGCTTTTTTCTTTACCCTTATAACGTCTTAAAATCATAAAACTTCTTTGTGCTACATGTCTAAACCTTCTCTTCATTAGTTCAGTTCTGACTATAACTTCCTCCAAGGATTTTCTTATATCCCTTGAGAGGGCTTTCTTCAATATCTTCCTAATTAAATTTACATTAAGCTTAACGTTTGGAGGTAAGGATAACATAAAACCGTTATCGGTAACAGCTACCTTAACCGGTGCTGAAAGCTCCTCTGAGAAGATTTTAGCAAAGAACCTTGAAAGTGCATCAACAACCCTCCTTCCATATAAAGCATGAAACACTAAATGGGTCCCATTTTCATCCTTAAAGTATTCTACCACGATCCTTTTATGTGTGGGAACTATACCCAAGTATTTTATCTGCTCTTCAAAGTACTCAATTATGGTTCTCGCAGCGTGCGGTTCTAACTCATACTCATTAACTAAAATATCGTATGCCCTTTCCTTCATATTATTCTTTATTAGTTCTTCCATTAACTCTCTGAACTCCCCTACTTTTAATGCACTATCAAAGCTAAGGGGTAGCATTTCACTATACCAACTGGGGACTGTGGGTCTCAAACCCTCAGCTGGCTCAACTATTATTTTCATGCCCTCAGATCTAATGAACTTAAACGTTCTTCCTCCAAGAACAAAAATGTCTCCGGGAGTAAGTATTTCAACAAAATCCTCCTCTAGATTCCCGACATATTTGCCCTCCCTAGTTAAAACGGTGATTTTGCTTTCATCTGGTATAGTACCGCTATTTAGAAGATATATCATTCTCACACCTCTCTTTCTGCCAAAGACGCCTTCATCCTCGTCTAACCATATCTTGGGATAGACCTTCTCACTCTCAAGGCCATGGCCATAAGCCAGATACTCGACTACCTTCTTAAAAACATTCCAATCTAAATTATGAAAGTTGTAAGATCTTTTAATTAATCTGAATGCCTCATCAAGCCTCCATTTCTTCTCTATCGACATGCCCACTATATGTTGAGCTAGCACATCTAGAGGATTCTTAGGAATTCTGACCTTGTCTATGAATCTTTCTCTGGCCAGCTTAGCAAGTACTGTGCACTCAACTAAATCATCTCTATCAACAACTATAACCCTCCCCTTACTCACCTCTCTTATATGATGACCTGCTCTTCCTATCCTTTGAAGCATTCTTGTTACACTTTTTGGACTTGAAAGAAGCACAACAAGATCTATGTAACCTATATCTATGCCAAGCTCTAAGCTCGTGCTTGAAACAACAACTCTCAAAAGCCCTTTTTTCAGCTTCTCCTCAACATTTATTCTTAGGTCCCTAGAAAGACTGCTGTGATGGGCTTCAATCTCATCAATATTTACTATTTTCTCCTCAGAGAGCTTTTTCTTTAGTTTATATACTACTCTTTCAGTTGCACTCCTCGTATTTGTGAATACCAATGTAGTCCTGTGTTTCTTTATAAGGTCAATCAATATCCTGTATATAGATTCATTTATCTCTTCAGGGTCTCCATAGATTAAATCAACGTTTGGCGTTAAGACCTTTATGTCTATAGGTTTTACAAATCTTGCATCAACAATATATACTTCTCTAGGAGTGCCATCATCGTTGAATCCCCCAAGGAACCTAGCTACCTCATCTAAGGGAGCTATTGTAGCAGAGAGACCTATTCGCTGAAGCTTGCCACCTGAAGACTCGATTAAGTAGTTTAATCTCTCTAATGATAAAGAAAGATGTGCACCTCTCTTACTTGAAGCCAGCTCATGAATCTCATCAACTATTACCCATCTTACCCCCCTAAGTTTCTCCCTAAATTTAGGTGCTACTAAGGAGTTTGCAAGACTTTCAGGAGTGGTCAGGAGTATATGTGGTGGTCTTCGTAACATCTTCTGCTTCTCACTAGGTTTTGTATCGCTGGTCCTGACTCCCACCCTAACCTCAGGCAGCTCTATAGCGAAGTGCTCATGGGCAACGTTCCTTATTTCATTTATCGGTTCGAGCAAGTTTCTTCTTATATCATTGTTTAAAGCTCTGAGAGGCGAGATGTATACGGCATATACCATATCATCAAGCTTTCCCTTTCTTTCCCACTCATCATATAACGAATCGAGTATTCCTAGAAACGCTGCTAGAGTTTTCCCGGTGCCTGTGGGGCTGCTTATTAATACATTCTTACCCATCTTTATCAGAGGTATCGCTTTACGTTGAGGCTCAGTAAAGGCCTCATACTTATTCTTAAACCAAAGCCTCACATAAGGTTTCAAGAGATCTAAAACCTCATTGTCATCATAGCCTCTAGTGGTCTCTTCGTCAACTCTGCTGCTCACTGTTACTGTTGCCAAGTTTCATCCCCTTTTATTTTAGGAGTGAAACGATCCCTCTTAGAGAGTAAAATAGTTTTGGTAAAAAGAAGGAAACGTCTTCTAGTTGTTTCGTAGCTCTATTTAAAAAGTCATTAAATAGGTATCACTGGTATTTCTCCAAATCTTTTTGTAAAGATCTTATCGCCCTCTTCTATTCCATTTAAAGTTATTATCCTGGCTCCTAGGACTTTATCACTTCTAGCATATGCTGCCGTCTCAAAGAGAAGACCAGCCACCTTGATCTCATCGAAAGGTATAGCGACCATATCCAATCCTGCAAGACATGCCCCGCAGAGCCTTGCAAGATCTCTAGCCTTTAGCTCCCCCTCTGATGCCCTAAGTTTAAGTTTTAGATCCTCGCCCAGAGGAAGCTGAACCGAATTAAATCCTATAGCGTCTATGGAGCTAGAAACTTCATGAAGAACTTTATTTACAAGAGATATACCATAGGCTATTCCTGGTTCAGGAAGCCTGACGCCAGCTATGACCTCTATTAGACCTAAAGAGGAATCTTCCATCCAGGGCGCAACGCTCAGATCAATGCCCTTGAATATACCTTTAATTTCTTCAGCAAAACTTTTCCCGACAGAGGAGGCCTCTTTCGCCCATTTATTAACTTCGCTCCTTAAACCATCAAGTCCTGATATTCTATATGCTTCTAAAAGAGCTGAAGGATAAGTGAGGCAGGAGGTGATTAAGGGGGCCTCTTCGCCAGGACTCCAGCTTAATGGATAAAATGGTGTTAAGAGCTCTTCTCCAGAAAGGTTAACTCCGAATTTGGTTGCCATATCAGGCTCTTCTTCTGATAGCCTGTTAAAAAGCTTCGCCAGCTTTCTAAAAACGTTCCAACTGGGCTCATTAACTGTTACATGTATATAGAAGCCCTCTTTAATCGAAGAAAATATGAAGTCTTCGACCTTGTCAAGGGCGGGTGGAAGGCCCCCCAGACTTATTAAAACATTCTCCTCTACTTTTCTGCTTAATGAGGAAATATCACTGATCGAATCCAGTGGTATGTTTGGTAAAGTTAATCTTAACGTTGTAATTTCTAAGTTCGTTTGGGAGGAAACCCTATCATAGGCTTCTAATGCCTTATAAGCCCACTCTTCTAGGTAATCTTCTATGTAAGCGGAATCCCACCTTTCTGGCCTAGGAAGATGAACTGTTATGCTTCTAATTGCTACCTTTACCATTAACACTCACCAGAAAAGTTATCATAAGTCCACAATTATAAGTAGTATTAAAGATTTATGACTAATAAGGAATTAAGTGAGATAGGGATTTAATTAAATTAAGCTAGAAATGTAATGTACCCTCCTCTTTATCCTTTGAGGACCTTTTTCTCAACATAACCTTCCTTATGCCTTCAACAAGATCTTCCATAGTCACATAAAGTCTGTTATTTCTTATAGCATTGTATCCAGCCTCCACTACGGCTGCTTTTATGTCTGCACCACTAAAGCCTTCAGTTCTTCTGGCAAGTTCGTCAAGATCGATATCATCACCAAGCTTAAGCCTTCTCAGGTGTATCGAGAAGATTTCCTTTCTACCCTCGAAGTTAGGTAGCGGTATCTCTATCAGTCTATCAAATCTTCCCGGTCTTAGAAGGGCAGGATCTAGAAGGTCTATCCTATTCGTAGCAGCAATAACTTTAACGTTATCTAAGGGATCAAAGCCATCAAGTTCTGCAAGAAGCTGGACTAAAGTTCTTTGTACTTCCCTATCACCGCTTGTTCCTAAATCTAGTCTTCTGGCACCTATTGCATCTATTTCATCAATAAACACTATTGCTGGAGCCTTTCTTCGCGCCAATCTAAAGACTTCCCTGACAAGTCTAGCACCCTCTCCTATAAACTTATTCACAAACTCGCTGGCAACAACCCTTATAAAAACGGCCTCGCTCTCTCGAGCTACGGCCTTGGCAAGCAAGGTCTTTCCAGTTCCTGGAGGTCCATAGAGTAAAATTCCCTTGGGAGGCTCAATGCCTATCTCCCTAAATATCTCTGGCCTTTTTAAAGGAAGCACAACAGCCTCATATACCTCTCTAATCTGCTCTCTAAGCCCACCTATATCTTTGAACGTAACCTTGGGTTTTTCAATAACCTCCATAGCCTTTACCAGAGGATCAAACCTGTCAGGAAGTATTTCAACTATAGCCGAACCTCTACTGTTAAGACCTACAACCATTCCTGGCCTAAGTTTATTAACATCAATATTACTAGCGACCTGAACCACCAAGTTGGGCCCGGTAGTACTTTTGACAACCACCCTTCCATCATTAAGAACCTCAAGAACTATCGCCTCGATGTGAGGAGGAGCTAGAAGTCTCATGACCTCATTCTTATAATACTCTAGATCCCTTTGTAGAGAAACATTTTCTTCCATTAACTTCCTAAGTCTTTCCCTTAACCATCTTACCTCCTCTTCAAGATTTATAGGCTCTTCCCCTTGTCGCCCTCTGCTACTACTAGCAGACACCTTCCAGCACCATCATTTCTAATACGGCTAGTATCTCCCTTAAAGAGGGGAGAGCCAATATTAATAAATTATTTTCATAGTTCTCCATCTCAGAGAAAACTGAGGAAGAAAGGATATGAGAAGAAAGGCAACTAAAAGTGAGATAATTAAATTATGGGGTATACTGACATATCAGTTTAACTCGTTAGTAGCCAACTCTCTGTTAAACCCTCCGAGCTCGATCGAAGTTATAACTTCCTCTAAGGGGAAGGTAAGATATGTTTTAAAGAAAGGTAAGAGAATGCTCACATTAAGACCTACATCTGGAACTTTTTCAATAAGTTTAGAGGCCGCAAAAATCATAACAAGTCTTGTTGAGTCACCGAGGTTTAGAGTTATTGTTAAGGGGGATAGGGAATTAAAAGGTAGCGTCCTTGCTAGAGATATTGTTGATGTTGATGTTAATATTAGGCCCAACAACGAGGTCATTGTCGTTAATAAAAGTGATGAAGTTATAGGAGTGGGTAGAGCTAAAGTCTCAGGAGATTTAATGAAGCTTTTAAGCTATGGTGAAGTTGTTAGACTTAGAGAGGTAAGAAAAGATAATCTTACTTAAAGGTGAGGAGGTCAAAGGTTTGTGAGGTGTCCAAAGTATGTCTACGAAGAGGGGGATTAGATTTTATATTAAAATCCCCAGAGATCAGCTCAAGGATTCCATCTTAATTACGGGTTTTAGAGGCTATGGCCTTGTCGGATACCTCGTATCGAGATACGTTGCCTTGGCACTTAAAGCCAAAAGAATCGGCTACATTCTAACCAGAAACGTTCCTCCTGGTATAGTCATAGAGGATAATGATGTTGGTTTTCCCTTTGATATTTATTTTGCTGAAGAGAATAAGTTCTTGATTATAGTCAATAGAGCTCTACCTGAAAGAAGGGAATGGGATGACTACACAGAGTTCATAGCGAAAATGGCCTCAAAGATTGGGATTAGATATTCAATATTAGTGGGTGGTCTGAGTAGAGACTTTAGACCCGAGACAGAGAAGTATGGCTACAGATGGATATCGAATGAATATCTCAAAGAAATAAAGCTAGACGCTCCTCGTATGGAAGAGGGACTAGGTGTTATGGGTCCCTTAGCACTACTTTACATCTACATGACATATTATAGGGTCCCTGCTATGATACTTCTCCCCTATTCCTCTGTGGAGGAGGCTGATTATAATGCAACGATGAGGGGTGTAGAAGTTATATCAGAACTTACTGGCGTTAAGATAGACCTTACGATCCTTAAGAAGGCTTTAGAGGCTCAAAAAGTTATTATGGAGAGAATGGCTGAGATGGTTGAAGAGGTCAGTAGAAGGGAGGGTGAAAAAAGCTTTTACATGTAATTAAAGTCTGCTTTTTAAGTTTTTAAGAGTATAACTCTCCTTTGGGAGTTATTGCTGTCTTAAGAAGCCATGCAGCAAAAAATATCAGGACGGAGACGAATAGGGTGGTTAAAACGATCACACCTTTTGTCACAGCTATTCTATTTACGGAGTTTAATGATAGATCTAGAAAAGCTGGATCGAGGCCTTTTCTTGTTAGACGAAGTATAACCCCTCTAGCTGAGGAGCTCCCATCAATAAGTACAAAGGAGTTAATGTAGTTTACTAGCTCTCTTATTGAATTCAAGGAATGAGGATATACAACAACACCGTATTTGTGAACTAAAGTACTTAACGAGATACTACCTGTCATTACATTAGGCCAAGAAGCTATGAAGAAAGGATATTGAGAATAGGCATTAAGAAGTTCCCCAGAGGCAACCGTTCCCATTGCTAAGGCAGCAGTTACCAAAAACAAAAGACTTAACGCTTTTATGCTTTTAGAACCTTTTTGCAGAAATCTGATCGCTGCCAAAACTCCAATAACTTGGATGGCGTAAAAGATCAGTTTTATGATAAATAACCAGCCCACGTTGTAATAGGCAATTCCATCCCCGACTTTAAGGCCTAGAGGAGCAAATATGTTATTAAACTTGTAGGGTATGTTTTCAAGACTCAACCCATACCAAAGCCCTAGGACTGGCATAATTGCAAGCCCTATTATTGAAGGTTCCGACATAATTTTAGCTATCTTGAGTGACCTCTCTTTAATGTCATCATTGGAACTTGTAAGGCCTCTGTAAAGGTATATGCTAAGAACTACTACGAAGGTTAAGGTAAATGCTCCTGCAATACTCTTAATGTATAGTGGAGCAAATGTGGGATTCTTTAACGCTGCTACTAAATTTAAACCCCATTTTATCCCTGAAGGAGTTAAGGTTGCCTCTAAGCCTGCTGGAATGTTGAGGAAAGCAAACACTGCTCGAAAGCCAAAGGGTATGAGTAATGCTGATAGCGCAAGGAAACCTCCTATTATATAAAGTGTCCTTTTAGAAAACCTGTCCCAACCGTACCAAAAGGCTACTATGCTGAAGAACTGAACGCCTATTGCAGTCACAGCTATCGCAAAGGGTACTGAAGCTATGTGGCCTGCAGCTCCTATAAATCTTGGATAATAACTTAGTAGAAATACCGTAAACGCCGTTCCGAAGACTCCCGCAAGACCATATGTGGCAGCATAAAACCTCATAAGCTCTCTAGCCGTAATTTCAAGATCTTTATCGTTTCTCTTATCAGCCATATACTTGAAGTAGGGTACAAGCCATGCAAGCCCTATTCCTAGGTTAACCATTACTATATGTAATGAAAAGAATATAGAAAGCCATAGAGGAGCTGCTCCTATCAATCATATCACCTCCTTTCCGAAGACTTCCAGAGTATTTTGTAGGCCGTTATGATTAGAACTAGGAGCAAAGAGATGTAGAAGAGAGCTATAGCTACCAAGGGACCTGTTTCATGAACTACTTTGTTTGTACTTGAAGCGACGTCTACAGTCATCATTCCATAAATGGTCCAAGGCTTGCGACCTACCTCTCTCGTTACCCAACCGAGGGTGCTGGAGAGCTGTGCTAGGAAGGCCATAAAGAGCGAAAGGCTCAAAATCTTTCTTGCTAGCGGCTCCTTCCATATATAACTATTTATCCTGAAAATTCCTAGTAGCTTATCTATTAATACTGACCTGTCTCTTAGTGCAATAAGACCTACTATAAGCCCATAAATCCCTATGATTATTCCAAGAAATACCATACCGTAGTATGTATAGTCGATCATAAGAGGTGGCCTGCAATCGTAACTAGGATATCCTGTAAGCTTACATTGGCAATAATGAGGTGGTATTTTATCATAATTAGGTAGGGAGTATCTCATGCTTCCATAGGCTAGGAGTTTTGTGATACCGTGTAAATGCAAAACACCAGCTATAGATTTAAAGTGAGCCGATGTTCCTTCTATAGCTGCAAACTTTTCAGGATTGTAGTGTGCTACAGCAACACCCATTTCATGTCCAGATATAAAGCCTTGATAGAATATTGCTATGGCCGCAAACACTGCTGTATATACTAATGCCTTTCTTAGATAATCTCTATAATCTTCGTCTAGATCCTTGGATCTTAGTAACCTTAACGAGAATCCTGCGAAGGCTGTAAAACTAGAGACTACTAGTGCAGAGCCTATTGCATGCATTAGTGTGGGAACGTAATCTGGAGACTTAAACGTTATAGTGGCATATCCAAAATATTTCACGGTTGACATAAGTATAGGATCTAAATAATTCTTAACCGGTATGTTCAGAAGAACTTGTCCTAGTTGTTGAGGATCTAATGTGGTTGAAGTTCCCTCAAGATATGTGGCTGGCACGTATTGATAAGCATTTATGATTGTTATAAGTCTATGAAGCTCGTAAGGATTTTTAGCTAATACCTTTATCTCAGTAGAGTTGATTAGATTTGCCTTTACGAGAACGCTGTCTTTCAACAGGAAACCTTTGAACCCCTCCCTTACCAGCTCCTGAACTATTGATACGGGCATAGTTATAACTAATGCCTTAGTTTTGACGCCAGAAACTGTTAGGCCCACTGTCAACGGTTTTCCGTTGTGAGTAACTACATTGACTCCCAATGAAAGAAGCTTTGTTACGTTAAGAAGGTGTAAAATGTCCAGAGGAACGGCTACTGTAAGTCTTGGATACCCTTCAGAGTATAAGTATTTTGGATGAGGTCCGGGAACAAAGGCTGGTTTCAGCCCTGGGGGTCCTTGCATAAAGGAGTTCACGCTAAGTATCATGGCTGCGCTATACCATGCTCCTAGAAAAGCGAAGAAGGAAATTGCCACCAATGCCTTATCACTAAACCTGTTCCAACCGTACCAAAGGAGATAAATGAATATTACTTCCATCATAAAAGCAAATATCTCTGCATAGAGCGGGAAGTAGATGTATCTACCAGCCGCCTCGGTTAGGTTGGGCCAAAGAAGGACTAGTCCAAACTCACTTGCTGTTCCCGTTGCAGCGCCTACGGCAAAGAGTATGATGAATCCCTTCGTTAACGTTTTAGCTATCCTCTTCCATTTTCCGTTCTTTGTTCTAAGGTATATGAGCAACGCTATGAATGTCATGAAAGGAAGGCCTAGAACATACTGAAGTATTGCCCAATGAACTTCTATCCCAATGAAGGATAATGCCCTCAAGCCTGGCAAAGGATAACTAGACCAGCTAGGTATACTCACCTTTGCTGGCACCCTTTATAATATAAAAATATAACAAATTTAAAAATATAACTATATTTCTTACATGAATTTTTTAAAATAGTAATATTAATTGTTAGAATTTCTAACCAAAGATAGTTAATAATACTATTAATTCCAATTAATAATATGGTCTTTCAACCTGAAGCAAGGGAGAGACCTTTGAACAGAAAAGGTTCTGAGCCTAAACTTTTGGCTACGAGTGATATACATAGTCCGGTATATCTTCAGCTCTTCAGAAAAGCACTTCACAACCTCAAACAGAATGAAAAGTGGTGTGCAATAATACTGGCTGGGGACCTAGTTGATAAAGGTAGGGCGGAAATGTTTGATCCTATAGTGAGATTCATCCGTGAAACCCTAGGAGAGACAAGGATCATTGCTGTGTTCGGAAATGAAGAGTATGAAGAGATAAGGGAGAGACTGCGCAAATCTCATAACAAAATTAT
>JALWTO010000012.1 GCA_027082825.1 Acidilobaceae archaeon | reverse complement strand
CGTCTCAAGACTTCATAAACTTTTTAACCTACTACCCCCCGAAACTAAAGTCGTTCAGGTTAATGTTATTAACAATCAAGTTCTTACACTGAGGGATGTTGCAAAAAAGGCCCATATGGAAATAGGACTATCTAAACTAAACCCCATGAAAACCGCATATATTGTCGCACTACTCGCTTCAAAAGGTTATGGCACTGCTGTATTCATGGAAGAAGAGAAAACGATTATAACCATAAGCAAGGGTAAGGGAAGCAAGAAGGGAGGTATGAGTCAAGCTAGATATCAAAGAAGGGTTAGAGCTAGTGTTCTTCATGCGGCAAGAAAAATCCAAGAAATTTTAGATAAAGAAGGTATTGATTACGACGTTCATTTCAAAGGTGGTAAGGGAGGCTTAGATAGGGCAGTCTTCGTGGTCTATGCTCCAAGAAGAAAGCTCTATGGACTCATTAGACCTCATAGGGGTATAAACTATGTAATAAAGTTCAGAACTATCTATGGAAAGAAATTAACCCTAGGATCTCCAGAAATTAAGATTGAAAGGCCTATTGTCGTTGGCATAGATCCCGGAATTATGGTAGGCCTAGCCATAATGGATCTGGACGGCAATGTTCTTCACCTAGAGAGTAGCAAAAACTTTGATAGAGGTTCTTTGATAGAAACTATATCTAGGTATGGAAAGCCTGTCATAATGGCTGTTGATACTGCCGAAGTTCCTGAGGCAGTAAAGGCTGTTGCAAGCAAGTTTCAAGCTGTTGTATATGCGCCATCGAAGCCTCTGTCGGTCTCAGAAAAAATAAGCCTAGCAAGACAAGCCCTAAATGGAAAAAGCCCTGAAACGCAACACGAGAGGGATGCTCTTGCTGCTGCCTATAAGGCCTTAAGCATTATTCGTTCAAAACTCGATCAAATAGACTCTTACTTATCTAAGATAGATGTTGACATAGATTATGATAAGGTTAAGGAAGCTGTTCTTAAAGGGTCTACAGTAGCTGAGGCTGTTGAAGCTGAGATACAAAGGATTTTAATGGATGAGACACAGGAACACCCTAAGCCTAAAAGACAAGATCTTTATTGTACAGAGGTAAAGGAAAATGCAAAAGTTAGTTCACTGTTAGATCAAATAGATGAACTTAGAGCAAGAGTTAGATATCTTGAAGAGAAAAACAAGGAGCTACAAGAGGCTATAATGGAATATAAGAAAAAGATCGAGCTGTGCAGGTCTAACTATCGTAAAGAGGCTCTTTCAGTCATTAACGGAGAGATCGACAGCCTAAAAGTTACTCTTAGACTTCTACAAGAAGAACTCAGAAAAAAGGAGGAGGAACTAAACTCTCTAGCTGAGGTGAAGGAGAGAATCTTATCACTTCTCTTAAAGGTTGTCAGGGGAGAGAAGATACTTGCTAGAAAAATAACAACATTAACTCTGTCCTCTATAAGAAGGTCGGAAAGAGAGCAAGGACCTCTAAGACCTGGCGAAGTACTTTACGTAACAAACCCCGGAACTTATGAAGTTAAAGCCTTAGAGTATCTATCTCAAACGAATATTTCAGCCGTTCTTACTGATGTTGAATCACCAAACCTCTCTAACTCATTAAGAAGATTTCGGATCCCTGTCTTCAATATAAATGATTATAAACCAGAAATTGTTGAGGAGTATATTTTTGTCGACTCTAAGGTGGTGGATGACTCTATTAAAGCTAAAGAAAAATTAGAGGAAAAAGAAGATCTGCTCGATTTGGGCAGAATTATCGAGGAGTACAGAAAAAACAGGAAAAAAGAATTAAAAATGACTAGAAGAGTGTAACGCTCTCTTCAAGTATAAGTTCTGTTAGCTTATCTATCTTTGATAGATCTTCATTAACTATAGACTCTATCTCATTAATCATATTTCCGGTCAAACCATTCTCATCCTCTGGTTTGACCTTAACGTTCGTAACAAGAGGATCATCTATGGCCCTCCCTATCTGGCTTAGTATCTCAACATAAACCTCCTTCACTCCCTTTACTTCATTATAGATATCAGAAGCTATTTTATTAGCTAACACATTATATATTTTTCCGACATGACTAACTGGGTTCTTACCGGCCGTAGCCTCAAGGCTCATAGGCCTAAAGGGAGTTATTAATCCATTAGCTCTGTTGCCTCTGCCAGTTGCTCCATCATCTCCATGCTCAGCACTAGTTCCCGTTACAGTTAGGTAAACAATGTTTTTCTCTGGAATGTCTCCAGTATTAACATGAACATTAACATCATAATCAGGTGCTATGCGAGAGGCCAGATCTAAAACTTCTTCTCTTATTTGTTCCTTGACGGAAAGGTATTCTTCTAGATCATTTACGAGCCTACTTATTATTGCCGCCGCTATTGTCAAATCTATTCTTTTTCCTCTCCTGAGTCCCATTACCTTAATGTCCTCTCCAACCTCAGGGATCTTAGATTTCACTTCCTTACTGTTAAGATGTCTCTCTGTATTAAGAACAAGTTTCTCCAGAGTTGACAGTGGAGCATAACCTGAGCCAAAGCTCGTGTCATTAGCTCTAGGCATTGAACTCCTTTCATCGAATAGCCCAACTAAATCAACACTTCCTTTTCCGATCTTATAGTCAACTATTACATGAGATTCCGGGTCTAAGAATCTGAAGTTCTTCTTTATCCAATCTTTGACAGCTTTAACTATTATACTTCCCACAGGGACATAGGAAACGCCATCCTCCGTCTTGACCTCTGTGGTGGCCCTTCCCGAAACAATTATGTAAATTGGATGAAGTACCTCACCTCCTCCGAACCGTGGACTTGCCTGTCCTCCAACTAAAAGAACTTTGTCAAGATTGTGATGTAATATTCTTCCAAAGTTCTTAATATAGTATTTCGAGAGGGCTCTACTCGAAGCCTCAGCTGCCGCATCACTTATATAATCTGGGTGTCCCAATCCCTTTCTCTCAACTAATTCTACCTTCAGCTCTTCAACACTAGGATATGGAAATTCCTCAATAACCACATTCTTTTTCATCCTTTGTCACACCTTCATACACTTGTAAACCTCCCTTTCTGGATGAAATCGAAGAACCTCCAGAAAATTAAAATGTTTTTACTTAACAATAACTTAATGGTGAAATATGCTTATAAGAAAAGGATAGAAACTGAACCAGGAACCTAAAGCCATTATAAAGTATACGAGAAATTCTGCCGCAAAAGAGGGATATCCTTTACGCCTCATAACTAAGAATACTGGGAAATATAACGCTATTATGATAAAGCTTCCTAAAAGAGCCCACATTTTAGGACCTATTTCTTTAATAACTCCATTTAACGAGAAGTAAGCCAATAGTAGACCTATAATTAGACCAACCAAACTATGAATAAATACACTAAAGTGTTTTCGAGTCCTATCTTCCTCTTCTATCCTTCCTTCCTGCCTTTGTGATTGTGAAGAGGTGTGCTCCGTCAAAAGTATTCACCTGTTTTGAAGAGCATCTTGCTATCGATATATTTAAACTTTGAGCTCTCCCCTCCTTACGAAAAGAATTCTCGATCTACCAGGTATCTTATCCTTTAGTTCCTCTAAAGGTAAAGCTAATATCAAATGCTTAATTTCGTTTGATGAGGCTTCCAAGAACTTTTCTTTGATGTGGGTAGCGACCTCTTCCACTTTCCCCTCTCCCGGAACTAGAATTGCGTATACAAAAGATCTTTTCTTAACTAGCTCCTCTGGACCAACTATGACTATGGGTATTCCCTCATCGTCAATGCTTATACCTAAGGCCAGCTTAAGCTGAATTGGTCTAAGGTAGTTCTTTTTTCCATATATCATAAAAGACCCTTTGGCGAGATATTCACCACTTGGAGGGTTTTTAGAAACTTGATCTCCTCTTACCCACCAGACAGGAATTGATCCTAAGCCTTCCTTCCAACCTTTACTATATACTGCTGTAAGTATGGCCGCATCCATTATGTCTACAATCTCAGGCTTTCTGTCCTTGGGTGTTTTTAAAATTACAGCAGGGGCCCCATGTATATCAGCGTGTAAAAATATATCCTGCGACTCCAAATACTTCCTGACTATACTTTCGTTCTGATCAGCATTTCTTCCCCCTATAGCAAGAAAGTTATTAGTTGTTATTATCCAGTGATACTTCTCAAACCATTTCCTTTTTCTATGAACAATTAACTCCCTAACCTTGTAACTTCTTTCCTTCAGCTCTTCCTCCTCAAGCTTTCTTCTTATCTCATTAATCGATTCTAAGGCCCTTCTAGCCTTTGCCTCCGCTTCACCAGCCTTGCTATAAAGTCTTACGATAAGTTTATCAATACTTTCCTTAATTCCTATTTCAACGGATAAACCTTCCTTCAAAGACACAACGTACATACCTTTAGACTTATCATAAGAAGTCACGTTAGGACATCTTAAAATCTCCTCCCAACCATGTCTTCTATAAGCCTCTGAAACGCAGGCCCTTATTCGATCTAGAAGATCATAATTCATTGCCACGATCTCTGCTAACTTTTTATAGGTTTCAGACATTTGTTTATACTTAATTGCAATATCTTCTGCCCTTCTTAATGACTCTAAAAGCTTCGCCTTTTCTGAAACTTCTTCCGAAAGTTCCTCTTTTTTAAAGAAGAAGTCGTCTAAAGCATCATCAAAAGAATCGTATTCTACAACCTTGACTCCATCTAACTCTTTGAACCTTAATGGTTTAAAGGGATCTGCTTCTAAAAACACTCCATCCTCTCTTTGAACTAAATAACCCTTTCCCTCTTTAGATTCATTAAATATTTTCTTTAACTCCTCTATGAGAGTTTCAATGTCCGTTGAACTTATTTCCTCCGTCCCACTATCTTTTTTGAATCCAGCTCTAAATATAGCCTCCTCAGCAACCTCACCGGGAATTCCAAGTTCCTTAATAAGACCTCTAACCAAAGTTTTCTGTTTACGAATCTTGGTGAGAAGTTCCTCAGTGGACACGTCTAAAATGAAAGGCACTGAGGGAGGGGGGACATATTTAAGTCCTCTCTTTATAGTTCTGTCCTTAGTCTTTATATAATTAGATGCACTAATAACGACGTTGTTCTCATCGACCAGCGAAACTATACCTCTAGGGAGAAGTTCTGCAATTAGCTTTCTCTTATCGAAGACAAAAGCTATTATTCTATCATTATTAATTTGTATAATATCATTAATCTTCTTCTCCCTAACCTCCTTTCTTAAAATCATTACGAGCGGTGTCACTTTTAGTTTATCTTTAACTAAGTTAAATCTTCTAGATAAGTGAAGTCTTTTCCCCTCCTCAATGAGCAAAATATAAGGACTTAGGCCCTTTAACTTAATTATAATTTGACCGTCAACATAATATATATTTGCCACCCTAATTCCTAGGAGCCTCTTTCTGACCAGCTCAACCCACGCCATGACGTCTACAATATTCATAGTTTTTCTGGCCATAGATTTCACCTAAAACAAGTCTTCCTGACTTTCTACAAACTAAAGAAGAGGTTCTGCTTTTTTATCAATGACATGTATAGGAGGTAGCCTATCTATTGATGGAGCCTGGACTGTAATAACTATTGCATGTTCATCTGGAAGATAATCCCAGTTTAGGTCAGTTTTTATGCCTCGTGGAGGTTCTATACCCTCTTCCAAATAGTAAATTACTTCCATGGTAACGCCTTTTAGTGTCCAAAATATTCTAACGACATCTGCCAATAGATCACTGCCCTCAAGAGCCACAAGTTCTATCTCCATTGAAGGAGCTGAAGGATCGAACTGCAGCGTTTCAAGTTCAAATCTTCCTAAAGCTCTTAGCTTTCTTAAGATCGGTTCTAGAATACCTCTCCATGCCTCTACACCATAATAAACTAGCTCTTCAAATATACTGTCGACCTTATGCTCCTTCTTCACCTTTAACTTTTGCCCAAGTTCGAGGATCAAATTTTTATAGCTGGATATTACGTCGAGAATCTTCATTGACAAGTCCTCAACTGTGGTGTCTAAAGCTTCAGCTATTTCATTTAGAGTATTGTATGTATCCTCGGGGAGTGAAACCTTTATTTCTTTGAATGACTCCTTTGGCGACAAACTCTTCTCCCCCAACTAGTCGCTTTTATAAAAGTTTATTAATAATTGAAAATGCTCAGTGGGGATGAGCTCTTAAATCATCGATCATAATAGCTCCCTTCATCATTGCACAAGGTACAATTTTCTTTTTTGAGACTTATATGAGTTTTAAGAATTCTGAGCTTTAGCTTGCTACAAGTTAAAAGTTCTTTAGGCATAAATTATGCTGAGCTCCTTGCTCTTTTGATGAGACAGTAAAATAGGTAATATTTCGATCATCCCTCTTAGCTTTGAAGTTTTTATCTTTGGAAGCATAACTTCTTCTATCTGGAAGAAACCTGCAGTTCCGTCCATAACAACCATTATTCTTAAGGGTTTCTTCTCTCCTGGAAGGATTTCAACGCTTTTTATTGCAAGGGCAGAAAGAGCATGTATATCGCTTTTCCCCTTCCTATATGGAAGCCTTGCCCTGCCCTCAGCCATGTCTGTAGCATCGGCAACTTTAACTATTGAAGCCTCGAGCGTAAGCGCCTCGACATCCATTGCTGTAGCATAGATCGCGTGCATTACCTCTAGGGCTATTCCCAGAGTTTCCTCAAAATCTTTCTTAAGTATCCTTGGAAGAATTCTTCTGAGCAAGTTATTAGCTAAACATGCTCCTATAAGCTCGTGATTTCTTCTATGAACAGCATTTCCTATGTCGTGAAGATATGCTCCTAGAAGAACTATAAGCCTCGCCTCATCTATATTATCAACTGTTCCGTCAACTATGCTGGAAGGTTCATAACCTTGATGCAGAAGAAGTTCAAAAATTTCCAGAGCGCTCCCAGCAACTACTGC
>JALWTO010000011.1 GCA_027082825.1 Acidilobaceae archaeon | reverse complement strand
AGTTTTGATATAACTTAAATTCAATAAAGCAGGTTAGAGAGGACGAAAGCTACTCTGGATACCTTTCTCCAAGCTTCGATGCATTTCCAAAAAACTCCTCAATGCTAGTTGACTCGAACCAAACCCCATTTGTCATCCTTGTCGCCTCATCTATCATATCCCTAACTTTCCTAGGTATAGGAGAAAAAGCTAATACATCTAGCTCAATATTTGATTTTGCTAAGAGAGTGGCAGATGTAACTATATCAACGCCCTCATTAAAACCCCCATCAGTGATCAGTATGATCCTCTTATAATAGCCAGGTGGAACAGATCTTAATATAAGATATGCGTCCTTAATAGCATTTGATGGTGCTGTTGCCTTGCCCATTATCTTTATTTGCGATATTATATCTTCAATAACGTTCAATTTATCCGTCAGATCTGTAAGTGGAAAGGAATACCTATAAAAGATCAAAACTGAAATAAGGGTATGTATGCTTCTACTCATAAGCTCTCTTGAAATTATAGAAGCTGCCCTTTTTGCATTTTCTAGCCTGTTTGGCCTGAAATCCCTCCTCAACATACTAATGCTAGTGTCAATCCCGATTAACACACCTTCTCCTATAAACTTCAATATAATTACCTCATCCCACTAAGTATTTCAAATGGAACTAAGAGAGGTACCATACCCATTTTCATAACTATTTCATTAAACTCGTTATCTGTTAACATGTTTTGTTGCCTCTCATAGATAAATATAGATATCACAGGTACGCTACTTACTCCCTTGCTTTTCGCTATTTGCCTGCTTCTGATGTCATCGCTAACGTATATCCCGCCCTCCTTCTTTGCGATCATGAGGGCTTCAGCCTCTTGTATACTCATGCCATTTTTCCTAGCAAACTCTCCAAGAGGCATCTTTAGTTGGTACAGCTCGTAGTCTCCAAGAGAGACAAGTGAACCCCTTATTTTAGAGTACCTCATTATAAGGGATCTTATAACTTTACCAGTCTCCTTCCCTATAATGAGCCTTTTTTGCAACCTTTTAATTACATCTATTCCATTCAATTCTAAAATAGTAAAAGCTGAAGATAGATCAAATACAAATAGGTTCTTTTCTTCAATTGTCCTCAAGCCTTCTTTTGCCTCATCTACGTCAACAAGACCTAGTTCCGGAGCTATACCTCTCTTTAAGAGGTACCATATTAATTCTTCTATATTTAGCCCACTTATTTCGAGGGCTAGCTGAAAAGTTATTTTTTCATCCTTATATGCCCTAAATGATATTTCCTTCATATCAAAGCTCTCTATAAACCTCCTTATAGCTTCCCTTACAGCTTCAGTCTTATTTGAGTATATACCTGCTTTAACCAAGGCCTCTAATATATCTTCAGTATACCCGCTTATCTCTATATTTGTTACCACATCAAAACTCCCTCTCTAGCTAATTATTTCTAAGCTTGTATTAAATTTTTATTTGATAGAACTAAACCCTTTTGCCATCCAACTTTCGCTTAATTCTTCTTTAAACAAAATCTACTCTAAGTGATTGAGCTTATCGCTTAGTTCCCTCAGGATGTTTGATGCAGTTTTAAGCGCTTCTCTCCCTTTATCTGTTATCCTATAGGATCCTGTATCACCCTTGGTTATGAGACCCTCCCTTTCCAGTCGGTAAATAACGGTATATAACGTAACGGTTGGGGGG
>JALWTO010000010.1 GCA_027082825.1 Acidilobaceae archaeon | reverse complement strand
GTTAAACTCTGGTTTCATACTTACTTCTGTTCTTCTACTCACATTTTCTTTAATCGGGATCAAATTAGTTCGTATAAATAAGTTTAATGTTAAACCTTTAGCATTAAAGCTAAATTGCGTTAGTTGGTAACCTTAGGCTATTTTAATACTTCCTTTAGTTTTTCTTCTATTGCCTTTTCTCCATGTTTTTCTGCTGCGTTCCAGAGCTGCTTTATTAGCTCTTTTCTTTTTCTTATGCTTTCCTTGTATTCCTTGTATGCTTCTGTTTTTAGTGGCCCTATGACCACCCTCTTGCTTTCTTCTTCATACCTTATTAAGTAGGATTCGCCTAGAAATGGGGATACCGAAGGATCAACCTCGGAGACCACATCTATTATGAATGCCGAGAGGAGGCCCAGGTTCCACTCCCACGTTTCCTTAGGCCTGTAGTCAAGCAACCTCAGCAGGAGGAGCCCTCCAGTAAGTGCTCCCTTACCCAAGAGCGCGTAGCCTGGGTTCTCATGCATTGGCTGGGCCAAACCCCTATTATCAAAAACGTATAGCTTAGGTTCACCCTCTTGAGTAACAGTGGCTAGCAATAGGTTAACTTCAGGGTCTAAACCGACCTCCCTTAGGTTCCTGTATCTGAGTATGAGCTTGGACTCAATGCTTGAAACAATATCCTCAACCTCAGCAGAGTAAGGGTTTCTCCCCTCCCTAGACCCAATTCCCTCAAACCAGGATTTAAACGCTAACTCAACAACGCTGAAGCCTTGCTTAACTAAGGCAGCGTCACCAGAACCACCAACAACGGCAAGATAAAGCTCCTTACCATAAGTAAAGTATATTGGCTTAATCTTCCTCTCTTCATGGAAAACAAAACCACCCGAAGCCCTACTATCTGAAGTAACTAAAACACCATGACCCCAAACAAGAGCAACAACCAAAGTCATTTATCCCATCTCTTTAGAGGGAACCCTCTTACCGATTATACTTTGGTATTGTATTTATATGTATTTATATTATGTATTTATATATAACACTTTGGTTTTCTCCTTTATAAAAGAGTAGTAATAGACTACTTCAGCAAAAGCAGATATATGAGCTAAATTAAAGTTAATTAAGGGATGGAGGTAAGAATGTTGACTTCCCTTAGGGAATGGGCTATTAATAACCAAGTATGGAAACCAAAAAGTTGGAAACCATTTCTCACGCAATATATCCTGCCTTTCTACAAAGTAGCATACACGCTTAATGAATTTTACTCGTTTCTACAAAGCAATAAAATAATCGGGAAACCTTCTTTAGCTGATATTGAGGATGAGGATCTTAAGGATAAGATTAGAGCAGCAATTTATGGCGGTGTGGATCAGAACCCTGAGACCTCATTTGCTAAGTTCATGTATGAACGCTTTGGATTGTGTGCAGAAAAAGCACAATCCTTTGAAGAAAGCATTGAACACTATAGGAGCTGGGGAGATAGCGTTAAGATTAGTATCATCGATGATTCTTGGATAAGTAAAATACCCATAGATGGGTTAGTTAATAGACTTGATAACCTCATAAGGTGGGAACTTCGCGAGAAGCTTGATGTAAAATTGTCAGAATTGGGACTTAAGGAATCTTATGAACCTGTTGAGACAATTGACGTTGCAAACCTCCTTCCCAAGCCAGGCGAAAAGCCTGAGAAGCTAATTTCATTGATAAATGAGTTTAGGCAAAGGGCTGTGGACTTAGCGATAGGAGCAAATCCGTTCACCACTTTCATTCACTATGTAAGGGCAATTCCTGTCTCTGTGCTGATGAAATTCCTAGAGTGTGATATAAACGATGTAACAAGTTTAGCTAGCTTCTTGGAACTAAAGGCATACTCCATGATAGACTTAGTAGAAGTTAAGCTGCCTACAAAAAACCCTGACAAGGTCTTTTTAATCGCTGAATTAGATGGGCTAGCAGATAAGGTTTTGAGCCTACATAAATACCTTGAGAGGATAGAACCAACTACGGGGGAAGTCTTTATAAAGATGGTCAAAGATGCTATAGACCAGCTTAAAATACCTTTTGAACCTTGGGAAGATTACGAGCCCATATTTACCTTCTGGAACAAAATACTTAAGGATAGAGATTACTTTTACCTTGAAGTAAGAGGAAGCAGGAGCAGGATCACGAAACTATACTCTTATTACAACAAAGTAGAGCTTTCAAAGAAGGTATGGCTTAGAGATTTCTTGATAAGGCTCTATCCAGCCATAAGTACAGGGATAATAGAAGATTGTAAAAGCTTAACTAGCTTAAGGTTTTCACCTTTTGCGAAAGAATGGGTTGGGAGAGTAATAGAAAATGCCGGAAAAGCTTAGATTTAGGCAGGCTTCAAAAATTGTGCTTACAGAAGAAGATGAGGCCGTTACACGTAGGATCAAAACAGAGCTACCTAAAGAGACAACGAAGGCTATTCTTGAGTACCCAGTCTACGACGTAATCTTAGAGTCCGTATCTCCTCCTCTAAAACTACAGCTTTTGAATACCGAAGTGAAGAAGACTGCAAAAAGACAAGCGCCAGTAACGCTGATTGACCTGCCAATAGAGAGAGGAATAAGGGTAGAGAAGATCAAGATGGTTAAAACTGAAGTAGCAAGGACTGAGGTATCTCGTGAAGTCTCAGGCATAGTTGACGTGTCCCTTGTTGAATATAAGGTTCATAGGTTGCCAGATACCATGAATACCGAGGTTTTCAGGAATATGCAAAGGGAAGTAACAAGAGGTGTGATGCAAAACATTTTCGATATAAGCCTAAAGACTGAGATTGCCCTAAAGCAACTTCAAGGGTTAAACACTGAAGTTGATATGCTTGAAGCCTCACCAAGTATAGAGATTCTACGCTCAATGGAAGAAACCCAACTCCCCATACTAGAAGAGTTTATAGAGTCAGATGGAAGGTTTCCAAGAAGCTTTGCTGAGAGCTTTAGCTCTCCATTCATTCTTCTTATAGGCGAGGATGAGCGTGAATGGCATATCCCAATTATCTACGTCTTGGAAGAACTCTTCCGCGAGATTACGGATAGGCATCCTAAGGTGACCTTTAGAGAGCCTGAAATTCTAGAAGAGAGCATGGAGGAACATGTAGACTCTATAGACCCTCATTCTCTAGAGCAGTTTACATTTGAACATAAAATTGAGTTTTTAGATGCTAGAATGATGCGGGTAGCTGTAGAGGAGTTTGCTAAAATTGTTAGGGGTAGGCTTAACTCAGCCTTCCTTCAGCAATTCGGCATTCTCGTGATTGCAGTAAGGCGGAAGGACTTAGAGGAAGCGAGGAATATCCTGAAAGTAAAAGGAATACGTGTATATTCATGTAGTCCTGATGATGCTAAATATGAGTTGTTCTGCTCTAAGGTGTTAGGCATAAGCCCCTTAGGCACTTTCTTCAATAATCTCAAGGCTCGTGAGAGATGTTTAAGTCAGACCATTAGGAGGTTCTCAGTATTTGTTAGGAGGGGGGCAGATGCCACAGATAGGTTCCAATACCCACTAAAAGTCGCTACGTTTGTCTACCTGCTAAATGAGCTAAGGAAAAGGAAGAAGGAGCTGATAAATAATTTTGAAGGAATATGCAAGTTTGTCAAAGAAGTTATAGATAAAGAGATACAGGTAGAAGAAGAAATCGCTGTAGGGGGTAGAAAAGTGGTTCCTGATCTAATTTATTTTCCTGAGGAAGAGAAAATCTTCATTGAAATAGAGACCTTGATTGAGACGCTTGAACCAATGAAGAAGATAGATGAAACCATTGAAAAGTATAAGGATTATCAAGGAGCTAACGTCTGGATAATCCTTAATCCAGCCTCAGCCCTGCTTCATTATGAGGAGCTAAAAGCAAGAAAGAAAGTTTATGAAGTCCTCTATAAGGACATGAGAGTGGAGTTCAAGGTCTTGACCCTTCTAACCTCAAAGAACAAGTTCAGGTGGGAGCTTGTAAGCCTTGATAAATTCGTAGAAGGTGTTAAGCTTGCCAAGCGAGTTCAGAGAGAAGGTTAAAGAAAAGGTAAGTGAGATACAACAAAAGGTGTACATTAAAGATGAAGTCCTAGAGAAGATAGTAGCCCTCTTCCTCTCCTTAAAGGAAGGCACATTTCCTAGCAAGAAACCTCCAAGGGGTATATTGTTCTATGGTCCGCCCGGGACTGGAAAGACACTGTTGATGAAGACCTTAGCCGAGAAGCTAGGTTTATCTGAGCCAATAATAATTAGGGGGCCTGAGATAATCTCCCAGTATTATGGCAGGAGTGAGCAAAGGCTTAGGCAAATATTTACCTTGGCTAAGGAGCGAGCTGAAGAGGAGAACCTAGCCATAATCTTCATAGATGAAATAGACTCTATAGCGTTGCGTAGAGACCTGAGTAGGGGTGAGCTTGAGCCCAGGCTAGTAGGGCAGCTCCTAAGCCTTATGGATGGGTTAGAAAAAGGGGTATCAAAGGGTCATGTGGTAGTGATAGGTTCCACAAATAGACCTGAGGTCCTAGATCCAGCCCTAAGAAGACCTAGGAGGTTTGGCCTAGAAATAGAGTTTAACCCACCTGACGTTAACGAGAGAAGTGAGATCCTGAAGATAATCCTAGGCAATTATGCACCGGGACGTTATGAAGGTATAGATTTTGATAAAATAGCTGAGTTGGCAGTTGGGTTTACGGGTGCGGATCTACTCCAACTAGTTAATGAAGCTCTCCTTCAAGCTGCTCTTGAGGGTAGAGATAAGATAACACATGAGGATCTAATGAAGGCTAGGATTAGGATTAAGCCCTCAGCCCTAAGAGAATTTAACCTAGAGAAGCCAAAAGATAAGAGCAAAGAACTCAATAAGGAAATACTGGAAAAAATAGGGGAAATAGCAACTAACTTCTCAGCTAATCCACACTTTAAACCTATCTTGTTAAAGCCTGAACTATGGCATTACGCTGATAAAATTGCATCAGCAATAGCGTATAAAGTGTGTGAAAAAAGAGAATGTCCCTATATTGTTGCTAGGGCAGGTCGCTTCAGGTCTAGATGGTTTGGAGAAACAGAGCACCTAATAAGGCAATTCTTTGAGAAGGTTAGGCGTTACCAGCCATGCGTAGTCTATATTAAGGGGCTTGATGCCATCCTTGATCTTGCAGAAGAGCATTTACGTGGCGCGGTTGTGGAGATTACTGGGTATTTAGATGAATTCAGGGACGAGAATGTTAAAGTATTACTTATTTGTTCAATTTCCTCTCATTATGAGGAAGAGACTTCCTTAATTAGGGAGTATTTTGAAGGCTTATCGATAAATAAGCCCAACTTCGTAGCTGATTAAAATCACCTTTGTTTTATTTTTTCAAATTTTATGGTAACCCTTTCATCCAAGTAATCCCTATCCAGCTTCTCCTTGTAATTTATTTTGGTGATTTATTTAAACTTTTAACTTTTCTTTCAATTCTTCCTCAACCTTATAATTAATATTTTGGTGATTTCGTGGTTTTTGATTTTGTCGAGTTAATTTTTCATCTAGGTGCTGGCGTTAAGCCTTTAGCTCTTGATGGTGTGTTGAGCTGTTTATATAACGTTTATATAACATAGAATAATATGCAAACAAAATTATATGATAGATTAAAAATTTATATAGATAAAACAAAGTAGTGAGACGTATGGCTACTGACACACATTCCTACAATAAACTCCTCCGACCTGATCGACCTTACAGGCCCCATAACAATTAACATAGGGATAAAAATAGTCGTGAAAAGCACTACTAAGTCATCCCTCTACCTTGTCCTTAGCTACTTTTGTTCTTCTTTCTTTTCCCTTAAATTTGTGGAAAAAAGTAAGCTTTAGTAACCAAACGCTGGAGCCTCTAGTAACAGAAACTAAGCTTGTGGCGCTATCCAGCTTAAAGAGGCTTGTGGATAGTGACGAGAACAGTAGCTTTCTAACTTGGACCCTTTAGATTCTTAGGTCCATTTAGTAATGGGAAATTTTGGATAAAGGGGTTTTAGCGGAAAAAGTGGCAAAGGTATAATAAGGGCTGGTACCGAAAACGGGGAGAAGTACCACTAACAGAAAAATACTATTAGTGAGAATAATAGTGAAAGATAGAGGAGAGGGCAGTAAAGTGTTCTGGTTCGGTTTTAAATGAATAGAATAAAATGTATCTTTAAAAATAAAGGAGGTAAAAACTTGCTGAAGAAATTGCAAAAAGAATATTTTAATAACAGAACAGGAGAAGAGAGTATAATACCAAATTAAGGACCAGGATCCTCTATAACATCTTTCAATTCCATTTCATGGATTCTCAACAACCAAACAATGGTTGTATAAACAATATTCATCACTTTCGCTTTCAATTCCATTTCATGGATTCATAGGAGATATGAGCTTTATGTTGCTTTCACTAAACGTACCTCTTTCAATTCCATTTCATGGATTCGCTAATGGTAGATATATAGTAACAGGTTACTACGAAAGCCTTTCAATTCCATTTCATGGATTTAAAAAGGCTTATAGCCTTTCTCCGCCATATCCCAAAATCTTTCAATTCCATTTCATGGATTCTTACTCTTCTTTTTTCTTATATCAAAACTGGGAGCAGCTTTCAATTCCATTTCATGGATTCTTGTTATAATCGATGAAGCAAGTGAATTTCCATTCTCAAAATATGGCTTTCAATTCCATTTCATGGATTCTCCATTTTGTTTCTTGTTTTTTGAATCCTTATTTTACTTCTAACCTTTCAATTCCATTTCATGGATTCATAGAGTGCGATATGCCCGGCTACATACAGCTGAACAGCCTTTCAATTCCATTTCATGGATTCGATGATCTCCGATCAAGAAAGAGTTTCGCATTATTCGAAAGTCTTTCAATTCCATTTCATGGATTCCATGGAGCTATTGTTGAGCTCGACGAATCAACAATTATTAACTTTGCATTGAATCCATTATTAATTAAATCTGGTATTTTTTCAACTAGTAAAATTTGGTGATCTGATGAGTATGCTCTTGCAACTTTTATATTTTTTAGTACTTCTTTG
>JALWTO010000009.1:11429-25346 GCA_027082825.1 Acidilobaceae archaeon | reverse complement strand
GTAGAAGACGGGGTTGATGGGGCGGGGGTGTAAGCGTCGAGGGACCTTGTGTCCCGAGGCGTTCAGCCCGCCGCTCCCAATCGCCCGAGGCCGCAGGGGCTTCTTACCTGGGACGGGTGCACGTTTCTGTATAACCATGTGCCCCGTGTGTCTTGGCTCGTGTCCAGGGGTGAAACTCTGGCATGTACAGGGTGGCGTCTTTTTCTTCAATGTATTACTGGAGTTGCATCGTCTCCTCTTGTCCTTATTTTATATCATTTATAATAATAATTAAGGGGAATTCATGACAGCACTCAAGCTTCCACCACCTCCTTCAAAAATAGAGGAGTTCAGTGTAAAGAAGGCCGTGACAACATTTATAAAATCTCTAGAGATTGCTGGGGCTAGTCAAAGAACAATCAAAGTATATAGGGCTGCTCTTCTAAACTTTCTAGGATTTGTTGGAGAAAGGAATGTTAAGGAGATAAGTATAGAGGATTATACTGAATGGCTTTCAAACCTTAGAAAAAAGGGAATTAGAAGGCCTAGAAGTTCTAACATGAATTCAAGACAGTCGACTTTGCATTACTATAGCATAATGGTAAGGAGGTTTTTGGAATGGGCGGGTATCGCTGAAAACTTACCAGCAGTTCCTAGAAAGAGGAGAGGATTTTCTGAAGCACTAACATGGAACGATGTTGAGAGACTTATTAATGCCTCAAGAGATCTTCTTGATGCACTTATTGTATCACTCCTTGCCGAAACAGGTCTTAGGGCAAGTGAGCTCCTGTCCATAAGACCTGAAGATATAGATTTAGAGAGAGGGGAGGTTAAAGTAAGAGGAAAATATGAAAAGGAGAGAGTAGTCTTTCTGGGAAGACTTAGCAGATTTCTTTTAGAAGAATGGTTAAGGATGGGGTTAGCTGACAGAGAGAAACTTATACCAATAAGCTACCAGGCCCTTTACAAGAGACTTAAAGGCCTTGCAAGAAGGGCGGGAATAGATCCTAAGAAGGTTAGGCCGCACGTGCTGAGACATACGTTTGCTACAGAGGCATTAAGAAGAGGTATGAGCTTGGCTGCCTTACAGAGGATCCTTGGTCATAGCGACATAAAGGTAACAGAGCTCTATCTTCACCTGCAGAGAGAGGATGTAAGGAGAGAATATGAACAGACTTTCATGAGTGCCCAACCAACACCTTATCAACAATATTGGCAATCCCCACCTCAGCCACAGTACTACCAAGGAGCTGGATGGGATGAATTTAAATTCCCCTCAAAACCTCCTTACTGGCAACGGGTGTCAGTTAAAATGGGGAATGTGAGACATTAAGGAGACTCTCTCTTCTCTCTAGAATTCCACTTTCTCAGGATGAAATCTCCAGGCTCTGTAAGGATTTCTTCTCTATCTCTGAGTTCTTATCAAGACCTTCAGAACTCTCAGATAAGCTGATCGGCATAGAACCACTCTATCATTCTCACGAATTAGAGCTTGAAGCTCATGAGGTCGCTGAAAGTAAGAGTGTCGAAGTCAAAAGTCTAGTTGATTCCAGAAAGATCAAGAAAAGGTTCATAAGAATTCCATGGGGTGCTAGGGCATGAAAAGAATGATGACAGTTACAGAAAAGCTAAGGCTTATTTCAAAAGAATCTGCCGATATAATTGATTTTATTGAAGAGATATTCAATAACATTAAAAGATGTGAACCTAAAGTAAATGCATATATAAGCTTAGACTCAATGGAGATAGCCATTGAGAGACTTATGAACTCTATGGATAAGGGAAAACTTTCAGGTATCCTAGTTGCTGTTAAGGACAATATATCAACAATGTACATGCCTACAACAGCAGGCTCTAAGGTTCTTTATGACTACGTTCCTCCCTTTGATGCAACAGTTGTCGAGAGAATAAAAAAGGATGGAGGAATCATTATAGGCAAGACGAATCTTGATGAGTTTGCAATGGGTAGTACTACGGAGCTTAGTGCCTTTGGTCCGACGAGAAATCCCTGGAATCTTGAAAGAGTTGCTGGAGGGAGCAGTGGGGGCAGTGCTGCTGCACTTGCATATGGAGGCTGTGACATAGCTTTGGGAAGTGATACTGGAGGGAGCGCAAGACTTCCCGCATCCTATACAGCTACATACTCCTTAAAGCCTACCTATGGTCTTGTAAGTAGATATGGACTTATACCATATGCGAATAGCCTTGAACAGATCTCACCCATGGCAAGAAGTGTTGAAGATTTGGCTTTACTTTTAGAGATTATTTCAGGGTGGGATAAAAAAGACGCAACAACCTTAGGTCTCAAGAGAATAAAGCTCACAGACATATCACCAGCTGACCTTAAAGAGCTCAGGATCTGCATTCCGCTTAATCTAATCGATATAGCTGAAAAAGAAGTTAAAAGAGAGATTTGGAGATTTATCAAAAGGCTTGAAACAGAGGGTTCAAGGATAGACGAAATAGACCTAGCTTGGGGCAAAGAGGCCCTCTCAGCATATTATACTATAGCGTTGGCAGAGGCATCAAGTAATCTTTCAAGATATGATGGTATTCTCTATCCAACAGAAAACCTAGGAAAGAATTACAGGAATCATGTACTTCTTGCTAGAAAAAAGTTTGGATTTGAGGTCAAGAGAAGGATCCTTTTGGGAACGTTTATATTAAGTGAGGGTTACAAGGATAGATACTATGTGATGGCTGCAAGACTTAGAAGACTTGTAAGGGAAAACTTAATGAAACTTGTAACAAAGTGTCTCATAGTCCTGCCGACATCTCCGACACTTCCTCCAAGAATAGGAGAGAAAATAAAGGACCCAATCACACTCTATGCTCTTGATATATACAATATTATTGCAAACCTAGCTGGGATACCAGCAATCTCATTCCCCATAGGCTTCTCTTCAGGACTTCCAATAGGGGCACAGCTAATGACGGAACCCCTAGGAGAGAGGAAGCTCATTGCGGCTGGCCTGAGCATTGAAGAGCTCACAGGTTTGAGGGGGATGGTTGCTGATGCATGTTAAGATAGGACTTGAGGTTCATGTCCAGCTCACTGAGTCAAGGACAAAGCTCTTCTGTGGATGTAAAGCCAATTATAGAGGAATGAAACCAAACACCAATGTCTGTCCTGTTTGCTTAGGCCTTCCAGGAGCCCTTCCAGTCCCACAAAAGGATCCTTTAATTCTTGGCATAGCCTCTTCTATCGTGATGAATTGCAGGCTTCCTGGTAAAGTGGTTTTTACAAGGAAACATTATTTTTATCCTGATCTTCCTAAAAACTACCAGATAACTCAATATAAAGGTTATGGTACGCCAATTTGTCTTGGAGGAAGCCTTAGGTATTTAGATCCCGATGAATGGGAATGGAGAGAGGTCAGGATTTCAAGGATAAACCTTGAGGAAGATCCTGGGCGTAGTGTTTATGAAGAAGGAGGTATAATGAGAAGTAAATACGTTCTTATAGATTTAAACAGAAGTGGGGTACCTCTTCTTGAGATAGTTACAGAACCTGTCTTAAAGAGTGCTAGAGAGGCGAGAAGGTTTGTCGAAGCTCTTCTCTTAACCTTAGAATATATAGGAGTAACAAATCCAAGGCTTGAAGGAGCCTTCAGAGCTGACGCAAACGTTAGCATTTATGGTGGGGAGAGGGTCGAGATCAAGAACATAGGAAGCACCTTAGATCTTGAGAAGGCTATAAACTATGAGATTCTAAGACAAGAAAAGCTAATTGAGTTTGGAGGGAAGGTTATTAGAGAGACCAGGCACTGGGACCCTATTAAGGGTGTCACCAGGCCTTTAAGACATAAAGAAGAGGAGAGTGAATATCTCTACATGCCTGAACCCGACATACCTCCAGTTCCAATAGAGCCCCTTATGAAGGAAGCTATGGCTAGACTTAAGGAAACTCCATGGAGGAGGTTCGAGGAGCTAAGCTCAATGGGAATACCTAGAGAACAGGCCTGGAGTCTCATTCAAACAAGGCCTGCCCTAGAACTTCTCCTGATGGCAATTCCATTAGGAGGAGATCCTATTCTTTTAGCTAAGTTAATAGCTATAGACCTTAAGGGGGAGCTGAAGAAGGCTGGAAGAAATCTTTACCATAGAGATAACTGGCCCTCACCAAAAACCCTTGCTCAGATATCTAAGCTTATAGATGTCGGATCGATAAACTATGACTATGTCAAGCTAAACGTAATACCTAAGTTGGCATCTAATCCGATATTGAGCCTTGAAGAGATATTACCTAAAGGAAAGGCCAATCCTAAGAAGTTAGCCATAATAGCAGTAAACCTATCAAGAAAGGCCGTAAAGGACTACCTTAAGGGAAGAAAAAGAGCGCTAGAATACATAGTTGGCGTTGGAGTCTCTATGGCGCTTTCTAAAGGACTTAGTATAGATCCAAGGGAAATAAGAAATGAGATATTAAAGCTTTTAAAAAGCAATAAAATTAATATTTAATACTTAAGAAATGATCATTGGTCCTTCATTAATCCTTTTTGTTATCTCCTTGCTCATTCTAAGCTTTATATAGAATTTAGGTAAAAAACCCTCTTATGCCAAAGAACCTACCAAGAGCATCGCCAAAGAAGTATGAGGCAAAAGCTGTTGCCAGCATAAGTCCTGTGCTCTCTACAAACTCTCTCAGAAATTTCTTTTCTAGGACTATCGATGAATAGTAGTTAAATGTAGCTATCAGAACTACTCCTATCGAAAGGGAAATTGAAAAAGCTTTAAACATATGGTGTATGAGAAAGTAAGGAAGTGCCAAAGCAACAACAGCACCGATATATGCTAAACCTGTCGCCATTGCCGATGTTGTTGGGGATCTTTTTCCGACTTCCTGCTTTGCTTGTAAATAAGCAGCTGAGGCCATTGATATTGCGGCTGAGAAGCCTACTACAAGACCAGCTATTCCTGCCATGATAGTGTTATCTGTAACACCAAGAAATCCTGCATGAACTCCTGTTATTTCAACTATCGCGTCTGCAAGACCTAGAACTACAAAGCTCATATATCTGACTATCCTCTCATCTATCTGCCCTACAAGTTCTCGTTCATGTCTTGATTCATCATCTATTATCTTCGAAATTTCATTCTTTTCTTCTATATCTTTAGCTTCTTTGAAGAACTCCTTATATCCGTTTATTGCTCTCTCTTCTCCTCTCTCTAAAAGCTTTAAGGTGAATGTAAGGCCGAAAACCCTCCTGAGCAGCTTCACAGCAATAAGTTCAAACCTATTAATCTTGGCCTTACATTCACCTTTGCTGACTCTCTTCCAAAACTCATAATGACTTTTCTCATCACTTGCAAGGGACCTGAGTATATTGGCTCGCTTAGGGTTCTTCTCACTCTTTGCCAACTCAGAGTATATCAAAAAACCCTTATACTCCTCCTTGCAAAACTTTAAGATTTCTTTGTCTTCCAAGGTGCTTCACCTTTTACCAGGAAACAACGCAGAAATTAGGGTTCAATTCTGAATTAAAAATGGTGGTAATAATGGCAGGGAAACCTAAGCCCTTAGTCATATGTGGCCATCAGATCATAGATGTTGTTAAAGATTTCCCGATTCTAAAGGGTTGTGTTATAGTTTCTGAAGATAGGATTGTCGATGTTGGGACTAAAGGATCCTTAGATATACCTAAGGATGCCAAGGTCATAGAGTGTACAAACTCAACAATACTTCCAGGACTTATAGATGCTCATGTTCATGTCACTGGTTTTAGAAGCGGAGATTACATAAAGGAATCTCTTCTAACTCCCTATGCAACGTTAGTTGCTAGAGCAATAAAGGATCTTGAGGCGATGATCAATTCTGGGTATACCACTATTGTTGATGCTGGAAGTGTGATTTCTCTTCAGCTAAAGCAGGCGCAGAGAGAGGGTATAATAAACGCTCCTAGAATAGTTGCTTCAGGATATCCAATCTCTCAGACTTTTGGTCATGGAGACATTCACTTCTTACCTCCTGATCTTGTTGATGCAAGAACTACCAAGCTTCTTAACCCATTTTCATCTCTTTTATGTGACGGAGAGGATGAATGTAGAAAGGCAGCTAGATATGCTCTAAGGGCAGGAGCTGACTTCATAAAGATATTCACTACAGGGGGTGTTGCCTCTCAGAGAGATAGACCAGAGTTCTCTCAGCTTACCAAAAAGGAGATAAGAGCTATAGTTGAGGAAGCTAGGAGAGCAAATACATTTGTTCATGCACATGCAGAAGGTGCAGAGGGAATAGTTAATGCTATTAGTGCAGGAGTAAAGAGGATAGCACATGCCATTTATATAGATGATGATGGTATTAGGCTTGCAAAGGAAAACAAAGTAATGTTAATACCTACGCTAAGTGTGATAAACATGTTACTAAAAGCTGGTGAGGAAAGCAAACTACCAAAATGGGCTCTTGAGAAAGCAGAAGAAGTCAAGAGGATACATGTGGAGAATATAAGAAGAGCTCACAGGTTTAAGATTCCATTAGCCACAGGCTCTGATTTCTTCTTCCAACTACCAGGAGCTAAAGTCTATGGATACAACGCAGTCGAGATATTGGCATTGATAAATGATATTGGCCTTGAGACTATAGAGGCCATAAGAGCGGCTACCCTAAATGCGGCATTTGTGGCTGGTCTAGATGACTATATAGGATCCTTAGAGCCCGGAAAGATAGCAGATCTAATAGTTGTTAATGGCGATGTTCTAGATAACCCAGAGATACTAATTGGACCTGACAACATCTCCTTAGTCCTACAAAGAGGACATATAGTTAAGAACCAGTGCAAACTTCAAGAACAGTAAAGGGTCTAAAGCCTTGGACACAGCAAACGATTACCGGATGATTTTGGCCGAAGATGCTATTAACAGGCTTGAGAAGAAAGTTAAGGCCTGGAGCCTTCCATGGCCAATAAAAAAGAGGGATATCCTTGAAAAAATAGGTGCACTTAGAAAAAAGTTGCTGAGGTTAAAGTACAGCTTCTTACCAGCAAATCTTATACTTAGATCTAACGAAATAAAGGATATACTCACATTGTCTAAAGAACTTGAGAAAGAGCTTATAGAGAATGGAAAGAACCTTGGCATGCCAAAGACACTTTCTCAGAAAATGATGCTTGCTGAGATAAGATATTCTTTAAGCATACTAATTGGACTTCCTCAGAGACTTAAGCTAGGAGAAGAGAACATACCTGAGTATGCTGTTGATGTTATTGGAGCCAAGGTTGTCAAGATTGAAGACTTGACCGAAAAACTTAAGGCTACCAGGGCTTCAACGGGACCTTTTGCTCTTACTGTGGTTACAAATCTTAAACATATAAAGGTTGGAGAAATTAGAGCAATAGCCATACTTCCGCCAGTAGAGTTTCATGGAGTTATCAGCGAGGCAATGTATTCGAGTGATCCTTTGGACAAAAAATATTTAGGAAAAAGAATTTTCCCTGAGCTTCTGAATTGTGAAGTAAAGGCGAAGGTAATTGAGATCGCAAGAAGAAAAACCTGAAGAGCTTATTCTTAAAGCAAAAGCCGTTAAGTTGATTCTTGATGGGAAGCCTGAGGAAGCTCTAGTTTTACTTTCAAAATTCTATAAAATAAGAATCCCAGTGCTAAAAATAGGCCTTCCCAAGAGGCTTAAAAGAGCAAAAGGATGTTATGATTCTAAGAGAAAGTTAATATGCTTAAGGAGCTCCTCAGAGTATAGAGACCCCTTTGTGGTACTTCATGAGTTTTACCATCATCTAAGAAACGAGAGAGGAGAGTTCTCAGGCAGTGAAAAGAATGCAAACGTTTTTGCCTTGAATTCAATAATTTATTTTAAAATGATTTATGGAGCTTAACTCTTAAGTATTTCCTCGACTTTCTTTTTAGCCTCTTCATGGGCAATTTTTTCATCAGGCTTAGTTGTTGCTGGATCAAAAGGATACTTACTTAAGATAAGCTTTACCTCTCCGTTCTCAGTCTCAGCAAAGAGCTGAGGAAGCCATGCCATGCCCAAATCATCAGTTTCTCCGTGTTCAATGGCAAAAACATAATCCTCTTTCTTGATTTCAAGTTCAACATCTAGCTCCTTAGCCAGGTTCTCTGCAAGCTTGAGCCACGCCTTGTGAAGAGGATGATGCTCAGCGGTATCTAATACGATCTTAACTATTTTTGTCATATCGTTCTCACCAAGAAAGGAAAGAAGCCTAGATATTTTTAAGCTTATTTATGTTTTGATGACAAGCCTAGGTCCTCGGTAACACGGGCCAACTTCATCAATCAGGTAACCTGACGCATCCTCATAGGACCATGTTTAGACAGAAAAAAAGGTTTAAAAAAGGTTTAAAGACTTAAAAGATTTATCCAGTGACGTTGACAATAAAGCCTGGTGTGAAAGTCAAAGGCACCCACATAGTAGATGATGTATTTCCATGGAGCGTTATACCCCATATAACTGCCGGAGTACCCCAGTCGACTGTCGGAAATATAACTAAGTAAGGACCAGTATCGGCATTCTCTGTTGAGAGCGTGTATTTATAGAACTTTAACATGCCAGTTCCTACATTTTCAGAGTTCAGTCTCACAGCTATTGAATTACCTTGACCAAGTAGTGGAATGACATAGGCACCTTCTGCTTCAGTGGGACCTACATCAACCCCAAGATATGAATAGATCGATCTCATAACTACATTCTGTGGTACGTTAATATAAGGTTCATTGACGCTTCTTCCAAAGTAGAGAGTTATTATTGGAGTCTCAGAGACCCTATCCGTAAACTTTTGATGTACAACTAGCCAGTAGAAGGTGTATTTCTCTCCGGTCATGAAAGGCCTTAGAGAATCTAGAGGTGCTGTAAACTGAGCTATGCCTGGGGCAGGATAATCAAAGTAACCATAGACTCCAGGCAACTTCAGAACAGAGAAGGGTATCGTCAACTTAGCACCAAGGACAGCAGCATCTACATAGGCAACAAAGCTCATGTTCATAACTCCCCAGTAATTGATTCCTGGTCCTATTAGTCCAGCATCATAGTCGGAGTACAAATAGCTCCATGTTATAGTAACCATCACACTACTGGAATAGAAGGCTTTGTCTGCTGGGATTGCTATTGGATAGACCCTCCAGTCTCCAACCTCGGGTCTCCAACTCTGATCCAGGGCTCCTCTGAACCCATAGTTATCATATACATATGGTTGCTTAGTTCCCATTATCGAGACTATCCTCTGTTCTGGATTGACAGGCATAGCAACAGGAATGCTTACTGGGACCAACGTCTTTCCAGCAGAGGTATTCACAACAACATAAGCCTCGTAGATTCCAGGCAGGGTATTCTTTGGTACAGTTATAGTTATTGGAATTGTAGCTTCACCATTGACTGTCACACTACTTGGGAGGTTTGCTATGAATGGTGATGGCTCGGGATCAAAAGCCTCCACGTTTCCGCTGATTGGCATAGGAGGTACGTTAGCTCCATACCAGGCATTACCAAACAATCTTATTTCAACAACTAATCTGGCATGCTTGATCAGGTACTCAGGACTCAGGCCAGTATACATAGAGACTGCTTCAGCAGCGATCTCTACTTGTTCCATTGGATTTCCTATCTCTAAATGCGCTACTGAGCCTTCTCTTATGTCATATTGTAGCCTTGAAACCTCATAGTGACCATTATACCAGTCTATCTTTCCGTTGTTGTTAAGATCAAACCATACTCCAAGTTCAAAGCCCATATAAAGTGTTAGTTTTGTTAGATCTGGTCTTCCATAAGAATCTTTTGTATCAGGTGCAAACGCATAGTAGAGAGGATATGCTATATTGACCTCAATGAATTTATGTTTTAATAAGCTATTGCTTAATGGTATAGCTATTCTTAAGCCTGCTGGAGAGTTGGAAATGTTCATATAGATTTTCCCATCGAGGCTTGGTGTTAAGAAATTCTTGGCTGAATATAATGCAACTCCAGAAGATGATGAAGATGAGGGCAGGAAGGCACTCCCTTTATTGACATCGAGCGCAACAGCTAAGGGCTCTGAAAGAGTCTTTACTAGAGTATAATCTGATATGTTTGCTTTCCACGTTCCTGTGCCTATAGCTTTTAGGGTTAGGTTAACGGTATCGGTTTCTCCAGGTATCATTGGACCAGGATATACTGCTGTGTCGTAAGCACTACCGAATATGTTGGTTATATTGCTTACTGAAGTTCTTAGCATGGCAGCAAGTGTCTCGTCATACAGTTTAAGAACGTTCTGAATGCTTTTCTTGCTGTAGGCAATAAGACCTCCATTTAGTATTAGGCTAACAGCCCTATAGACATCTACGTGGCCACTTCCCTGAGCATATGCATTGAAGCCCATGTCTCTGGCTGTGCTTTTCAGGATTGACTTTACAAGATAAGGCGTGTACTTTATTCCAGCAACTCTAAGGGCCTGTATTACTAGGGCAACTGATCCTGCAGTCATTGGCGTAGCTTCGCTTGTTCCTCCAAAGAGATCAAAAGCATAGACTCCATTAGTCAGAGAGTCTATTGCTCTCTCTCCTGCCCATTCGAAGCTACCTATGTTTGCGACATCAGGCTTCGGATAACCAAACTCTGTTGGCCCTCTATCGCTCCAGCTTATAATCTCAAAGTGACCACCAGGCAGATAACTTATCTTGGAGCTTAGACCAAAGAGAGGCCTGTAGAAGAAGTCTGTTGATGCAGCCACGGTTATTGGTAATGTCGCGGCAGCTGGAAATGTCACGGAACCCCATCCCGGTCCTCCATTACCTGCAGCATGAACTATAACAACACCGCTGGTGGCTATTATATAGTCCTCCCATAGGCTAGTGTCATCGGCATCATTTGCATAACCGTTGTAAAGTAGCCAGCTATCACCCCAACTATTACTTATAATGTCAACTTTGTGCTTTCCTGTGTAAACCCAGGTATAGGTCTTGGGGTTAACTAAATCATGGCCACTAAGCCACAGCTCTGCTGTAACAACATCACCCTCGAAGAGAGCGGGGGCAGCTCCAAGCTTTGCTCCAGGAGCTATTCCAGGTAGAGTCACATTCCACTTTCCTCCAACGCCGACAATAGGCCTAACTACCTTTCCTGATGCAGCAGCAACGTGAGCACATTCAGTCCCATGGCCATAGAAATCGTATACAAAGTCAACCCAGTTTCCATTCTTTGTATCTAGACCTGGTATGATGCCAGTTGAGGGTTCCCAGTCACTATGCCAATCCTGATAGTAGTTCTTAAAGAAGAGTCCCCAGTAATCATATACCGCGCCAGCAAGTGCTCCAAAGCTAAAGTCTGGGACACCGTCTCCAGTAAAGTCTCTTGCTGCAACTTCATGTCCGTACTTTATTGCGGGTTCATCTGCAAAACTAAAGTCCAAAAGATTCTTACTTGGTAGAGGCACAGCTCCATCAGTCAAATTATAGATTACTGTCCTTAAAAGATAGTAAGTAGTTGAAAGATCTACGTAAACTGTATCATATGTACCGTCACCGTTTGTATCTGCAACTATAACAGGACTAAGTATTTCAAATGCAAATACAGAATTCGGTGCCCAGTTTGGATATTCTACCTCATAATATTGTAGTCCCAAGCCAAACTTTATGTTACCCTTTATGTTACTAGGTATCTCAAAGGTTCTATTGTCTACTTTGACAAAAGTCGCATTAGAAGCCCCTGTATTAAGGTTAATTCCTACAGCAAATGCATAGTCCCCTGCGTAAAGGTTGCCATCTAATGGACTAAAGAACACTAAGTGACCTTTATACCAACCTGGGACGTAAATAGTATTATTGCTTATACGTTTTGTTGGGTTTATAGTCATTATAAACCCAACCATATCTGCATCAAAGATTAAAGGAAGTCCATTTGAGCCTCTGGCTATTTTATTAACTCCTAGGTCAGGAGAACCAAAGTCGACACCAGTATCAACAATCCCTATTTTGACTCCGCTTCCATTGATCCCATATTCTTTCCAGACCTTCTCTGCTCCAATGATCATTGGAGCAGAGAACATAGGATAGCTGGAGCTTCCTGCTGAGCCTGTTGAATTTGATGACATGAATGTATGTAAGGTTATTCCTTCCAATTTCGGATACTTTGGCTGAATTACATTAAGTATGCTTCTCTGTGGAAATACATA
This sequence comes from Acidilobaceae archaeon, assembly GCA_027082825.1. GTDB lineage: Archaea > Thermoproteota > Thermoprotei_A > Sulfolobales > Acidilobaceae > JALWTO01. The sequence goes on along the minus strand of JALWTO010000009.1, from coordinate 13,254 downwards.
AGTTACGAATGGAAGCTTTGCTATGTTTTCTACCTGTTTCTTTGTTGCCAGACCAAATATTATGCTATGGCTTCCAAGCCTAGCTATACTCACAACTCTTGTTAGAAGACGAGCTACCTCACCTATCTGTTTCTCGCCGCCATACACGATAATTTTCACTCTAGCAAGATCGGTCGGGGGACCAGCTATGCGTTTGTATAGAAATGAAGGTATAGCTTTGTTTATAGATGTTAAAGCCCCTAGATCATAGTATACATTATATATTTTTTTACTTCTGAGTAATTGATTAGATATCTTAGCTTTCCAGGCATTTGCACTATTTGCGCTAAATGAGCTAGTTGTTGAAAATGCTGTTGTTAAGGGCACACCTATCGACATGGTGAATATAACTATTAGTGACACTGCAAGTACATACTTAAGGACCTTAGAGGAAGCTTTTCCCACACCCGTTCACCTTACAAAAAACTCTGCAATAATAGAAATAAGGTGGGGCTTAGATAAAAATTTTTATGTAAAAGGATTAACTTTTTAAATTATTATTTCTGTTGTTCACTAATTCCAAGCATTTTCTCATTAGCCATGACTAAAGACATAAAAAGCAACAAACAGCTAATTGCTTAAAAATTATGATAAGTCCGAGGGTGTCACCTTGAAATACCTAAATCATCTAAAGTAACATCCTTGGGTGAATGATATGTTTAATGATACAACAGGTACATCAATTCTGCTAATTTTATTGACAATAACAGCTATTCCTCTTATTTTAATCTATATAACACCAGAAGCCATCCTTAAGCTTATAAAAAGAAATAACAATCCTATTCTTGATACCCTCAAGACAATGGCTCTTAAAAAATTTGAAACCATGGGTTGGAAAGGAGTAAGAAGACTTGCAGAGCTTTCACTTAGTGGTATTATAGATTCTATTGAAGTTGCTCGTGCCTCAGCTGTTCAACGTTCGTGTCCTAATAAAGAAGACATGAAGCTTTTAGCTAAACTAGGACTTTATGAGGAGATAGTTAGACATGCGGCTAGAGGTTGCAATTACTCAGCAGACCTAATTGAGAAGGCCAGAAAACACTTTATTGTTTCTGGCCTTCCAAACTGGGAGAGAAAGGCTTCCATGCTGCTATCTAAGGAGAGCTTCTATGACATAATATCTAGTAGCGTAGTTTATGCATATTGCAGTTCTAGGAGAGTGTGGATCAAGGCCTCGAGTCTCGAAGTTGAACTTGCAGGTTCTATAGGTGTATCGTCATATAGAGATCCTAAAGAAGTTCTCTGGACCATACTAGAAAGTGCAAGGCCTCCTCTCTTTGTCTATCTTGGTGAGGATTGCCCCCAACCAGAAGAAGTTAGGACTGTCAACCTTTCTCATTTGGCTAGTATAGCTTTTCCTGACATCAAACCCGATATCTTAAGTATGGCCTTTCATTTCTACCTAGATCCCAAAAAACCAGCAGAGGTTGTCGAAAAAACAGCAAGATTATCTAGGTATATTTTAGATAAAATTGATGTTGAATGGAACAAGCTACCTAGGACTGTTTCACAAGCCTATATAATAGAGCCTGAGAAACCTAATCCTCCTCCTTTAGGAGCAGATATAGTGATTACCGATAGGCCTAGACTTTCAATACCTGTTTTAAAACCTTACACTGTAGAACCTCCATCCTCTGGAGAAGCCTCAGAGGGATGGAATTATGCAGCAATAGTTGCTTTAAAGTCTCTTGAAATAAGATGGGGAGATCCTTCTAGGGCTTTTGTCCTACAGAGAAAAAATCCTCTTGACTCGATATTACCTAGAATGATTGCAGGGGGTTTGAGG
>JALWTO010000009.1:0-11419 GCA_027082825.1 Acidilobaceae archaeon | reverse complement strand
AGTCCAAGTCGAACCATGGCATACAAGTCAGCTGGCTAAGTTAGCTAAGTTGATGAAGAAAAAAATAACACTTGACTGCATAAGTCCCCCTTCTCGATGTTTAAAAAACCCTGAAATTTCGGAAAGTGAGACAGAACTACTTAAGGTGGCAGGGAGCCTTCCAGGTTTCAAAGAGAACTTAAAGGATATAACTATAAACATTGAAGTTCCCTATAATATTGATCTAAAAACTAATATGTTCAGGCTCGTTGAAAAAAAGGAGCTCAAAAAGTCCTTTGGCCCAATAAAAATCTATGTAAACAAAATACCCAGAGGTGCTTCTCTCTTAGCAAGACTAATATATAACCTAAGTAAGAATATGGATGCAAGCAAGCTACTTGTAATCACACCTTCTGAACCTTTAGCAAAAATCATTTCTGAACATCTAAAAGTGCCTTTGTTAACAGAGAGTATTGCCTCGAGCTGGTTCTTTAGCAAACAGAAGATTGCAATAATCGATTATAATAACATAGCTAGAAATCCTTGGATTCTTGGGGCCTCTGAAGAAACTGTATTGCTTCTACCAGAAAGAATAATTGCCCATAAGTCTAGACAGAATCCAGGGAGAGGACTCTTATGGGAAACCTTATGGTTTGCTCAGTCTTTAGGGGCTACGAGCATTTCAAGAGCACTTACACTTATGTACAATAAGGGATTCATCCAGGAAGCCAAGTTGATCAGTGAACCAACAGAGCTTGTCCCTGATGCTAAGGAGGGGCTAAGTAAACCGAATGCAGACTACCTGACCACATATAGCGAAAGAACATTTAAGGAGTTGTGGGGGGCTAGTTTAAAGTTAAGAGGATACCAAGTTGAATCTCTTTACTCTCTATACTCAATATTGTCACCTAAAGGCTCAGGAACTGCTATTATCATTTTACCTACAGGTGCCGGAAAGAGTGCCATCTTCCAGGTAGCTGCTCGCGTTCTTGCAGATATCGGGTGGGGATCAACCCCTTTAATTATATCACCTTTAAGGGCATTGATCCATGACCAGGTAAAGAATGCCATTAAAAAAGGGCTAAAAACAGCATATATAGATGCAACCGTGCCTAAAGACAAAAGAACAGAGGCTCTTGATCTAGCACTTGCAGGTCTCCTGGATCTTCTCTATATAACACCTGAAAGGTTTGAGAGTCCTGAGTTTGAAAAAATATTAAGAGAAAGTGATTGTGCATTAATAGTTCTTGATGAAGCACATACAATATCCAGATGGGGTATGAGTTTTAGGCCGAGTTACCTTTATATGGCTAAGGTTATAGGAGAGATTAAGAAAACAAGAAGAGATCTACCAATAATGGCTCTTACAGCCACAGCCCCTCCAGATATAGTAGACGATGTAATAGAAGTACTTGGAAACAAGGAAAATGTTAGAGAAATTAAGCTTGATCTTAGCTCGCCACCTTCATATCCTGAAATAAGACCTGGAGAGGTTCTTATACTTAGAGCATCTCCTATAAGAGATGAGATAAAGTTTGATATAAGACCTGGAGCTTTTGGGGAAGAAAGGATAAAGGATTTGGCATTCCTCCTTAAGGAATTGATAAGATGGTCAGAAGCTTTAGATGAACCTTGGATAGGTCTTGTTTATACAGGATATGTTAAGAGCAAAAGGGTTACATGGGCAAATGCCGAAGAGATAGCCAGAAGATTGTCAGATATGATTGGAGAGAAAGTTATTTATTACCATGGAAAGCTTACTTCGAGACAAAGAAAGGAGATAGAAGATGCTGTTGAAAAGGTTAGCTTAGGAAATCAAGGCCCACGGTTAATTGTGGCAACGAAAGCCTTTGGCATGGGAATTGATATACCCAATATAAGATTTGTAGTTCACTTTATGCCAAGTGATAGCATAGAGGACTTTTACCAGGAAGTAGGAAGGGCTGCAAGGGATGGTAAAGAAGCAAAGGCAATAGCCTATTATAATTCAGAGGACTTCAGGATAAAAGAGAGCCTAAAGGTTAGAGAAGTTGTAAGACCTAGCGATGTTCTAATATTATACAATTTCATTGTTAAAACTGCAAAATATTCTAAAAGCAGGAAAAAAGCACTCATACCACTGCAAGCCTTGTATAAGCTTTTGGGCTCTAAGGAGAGGGCTTCAAAGGCTCTTGAAATCCTTAGACTAAGCAGTATACTTGACTATACTGTCATTGAAGGTTCTCTTTCTATCTCGAATGATGAATGTCTGATTAGGTTTGATAAAGAGGTGTGTGTCTCTGTTTCTCAAGACATGCAAAGAATTTTGGGGAGAATTAGATTATGCTCTAGTAAAGGTTCCCCCATTCCTCAAGTAGGAATAGAAATTGCAGGAAAGAAGTTTGGAGAGTCTTGTGAGAATGGATTAGACATAGTGCTTGGCAAGGATAAATATTATTACATAGAACTCTCACCATGGAGAAGGCACTCTCCGAGGCTAGCTCTTTCTCCCGATGTCTATGTCAGGACCCTTTTCATGTCATCTATTGACATCAGAAAGCTCAGAGAGCTCAAGAACTTACTTGAAGAAGCATTAAAAGCCAAGGCTAGAGGAGGAATGGCTGTCAATAGCTTAATGAAAAACATGATAAGAAAAGCCCTTGAAGAAAGCTCAGAGAGCCTCAGATCCTTAGAGGAGATTTTAAATAGGCTGGGAATTAAAGAATGTGAAAGCCTAGAAGAATGTCTCAATGAGATAGGAAATATAGTTATCGAACTTGATAGAAGAATAGGAGAGAGTTCATATATATTGGCAGCAGCTGGCTCTGAAATGGCAAGCATCCTAAAGAGATATGCTGAAGAGAAGCTCGGGAGAACTATAAGAGATCCAGCAGTTGAATATAGAAGGCTTTTGACCTCAGCTCGTAAGGGCCCCCATAATCTCTCCAATAGAGGGTTTGTGATACTTCTTGTTTCTAATGAATCAAGGAGCTTGAAGATAATACTGGAAAAACTTTCTGATTATCCATACAAGTTTGTTTTCATATTTAAACGTTCAAATCTAGCCTAGTCCTTGTTTGTTACTTTTTATTTATGTGGAATTCGAAGTCATCAAAAATTTATTCAAAGATATTTTATATATAAAAACGAAAGGTTGTTATATTTTGTAAAGTTCTAATTTCCTGTGAACCGGCTTAAACTTTGGGTGTACAAGCTTGGTCATGGCACGAGAGATAATAGAACGGCTACGTGAGGAGATAAAAAAACAGAATGAAGAAATACTGAATCATCCCTTTATAAATGACGCCCTAAAAGGTTCTTTACCTTTAGAAAAGATAAAGCTTTTTGTCAGAAACCAACTTTATATAGTCTTTCACGATATGAAAAGTTTGGCTCATCTAATCTCAAGATCAAGGACTGTAGATGAGACCGAGTTCTTTTCAATACTATATTCTGGTGACAGAGAGGCTTTTAATGCCCTTTTGGACTTAGCTGAGGAGCTTGGTATACAAACAGTCAGCTTTGAGGAATTAGATCCAGGAGCTGTGGTATATACCCACTACCTGTCATGGCTCTCTCTCCATGCAAGCCTAGGTGAAGCAGCCATAGCACTCATAATAAATCTCCCTGTCTGGGGTTCTAATACTAAAAAACTGTCTGTTGCTCTCAGAGAGAAATACGGAATATCAAGAACAGAGTTTCTTGATATGTTTGCTGGTCCCTATGATGAACTTGAAAGAAAGTCCTATCCAGTAATAGAGAGATATTATGATTTGGAGAAATATAGGACTGTGACCAAGTTTATACAGTACTATGAAAAGATGTTCTGGGATAGAATATATTATATTTGACTACCAATTCAATCTCAAAAAAGTATATGTTATTTTATATTAACTCCGTTAAAGATATGAATGCCTGGGCGTTCGAATTGCCAGAGTTAAAACTTGAGAACGTCAGTGCATATCTTGGAGATAAGCAAATAGTCAAAAATTTTAGTGCAAGAATTAGCGATGGGGAGCTTCACGTTTTGATGGGACCGAATGGCTCGGGTAAGACAACACTAGTTAAGGCTATAGCTGGGCATAGAGCTTATCGACTAGAGGGTAAAGTTCTTTTAGATAACGAGAACATTAGCAACCTCGAGACAAACAAGAAAGCACTTAAAGGTCTTGCAATAGCTCTCCAGGAACCCCCCTCTCTTGAAGGAGTAAGAGTTGGTGAGGTTCTAATTAAGATTGCTAAGAAATTCAGAAGATTAAATGACATGGAAGTCTCTAAGTTTGTAAAAGATGTTTTAAATGTTGTTGGTTTAGATTCAGATGTCTTATCCAAATACTACATGGCAGAGTTCAGTGGTGGAGAGAAGAGAAAGTTAGAGCTGGCAAAGGTATTAATTATGAACCCAAAGGTGGCAATACTTGATGAGCCAGATAGTGGAGTTGATATTGATAGCATTCCTAGGATTGCAAGTACTGTTTCGAAGTTGCTCTCAGCAGGATCCAGCGTTTTATTGATAACTCATCAATTTAGCCTCTTCGATTATCTAAGACCAAAAAGAGTTCACATAATGATATCAGGCGAGAAGGTACTTGAATCCTCTCCTGACATAATAGATGAACTGGAGAAAGAGGGTTACAAGGTGGTGAAGAAATATGGTGATAGAAAGTAGGAATTTAACCCTGATGACTGATGAGGTTCTTAAAGACCTAAAAGAAAGTGATATAGTCGAGTTTTCTAGGCTCCGTAAGGAGCCTAAATGGGTTCTAGAAAGAAGATTGAATGCATACAGATATTTGAAATCAACAAGACCTGATCCACAGATTGATCCATTCTTAGAGAGGTTGGCATATAGAACCATAATTGAAGGTTATCTGGCTCCTGTGATAGACTTTAACGATGCAGTAAAATATGCTGAGAAAATAGGAATGCCTAAAGAAGAGCTGGAAATGCTTGCCAGTGGACTTTCTGTCACATCAGATAATAGATTACTAAAGGCATATCTTAAGTTTATGGAGAGTAAGGGAATAAAGTTCTCCAGTATGGATGAGGCAGTTAAGAAATATGACATTATCAAAGATTATATGTTTAAGTTAGTAACTCCTGTTCAAAATAGGAAGTTTGCATATCATGTGATGCTTTGGAGTGGTGGCCCATTTCTTTATATGCCAAAAGGAGTAAGGCTTCCACAACCAATATACTCTATTTTTACCTTAGGCCTCGAAGGACTAAGCCAGACGGAACATACACTAATAATTGCTGATGAGAGATCCTTGGTCAACTGGATAGAGGGTTGTGTAACTCCTTTTAAGATGAATTACGGAGTTCATTTGGGTGCTCTGGAAGGCTTTGCCTTGAAAAAGTCTTCGTTAAGAATAGTGAGTATAAGTAATTGGTACGGAAATGTACACCATTTGCCTATCAAAAGACTTATGGCCTTTGAAAGAGCTACTGCTGAACTCTCCACTGTAGGTTTTTGGGCCAAGAGTATAAGAATAGCCCCTCAAATAGATGTTGTGGGTAGATTTGGAAAAGGAGTTATGCAGAATATAGGTTTCTATACAAAGGATCAAAGAGTGCATGCTTCACCGAAAGTTAAGTTGATAGCAGAAGATTCTAAGGCAATGGTACTAAATAGAACTGTTGTAATGGATGAGGCAACAGAGGAGTTCAGAGGCCTTATAGATGCCAAAAAGGGAGCAAGAAATGCATCTGGTTTCATGAGTTGCAATACCTTAATTCTAGGTGATCGCGCAAGAAGCATTACTGTACCTGGCTTGCATTCTGAGGAGAAAGAAGTTGATCTCTCTCATGAGGCAAGTGTAGGAAGAGTTGACTATGAGAAACTTTTCTACCTTGAATTAGCTGGGTTCACAGAGGAAGAAGCCACTTGGATGCTAGTAAGTGGATTCTTTGAGCCTGTTCTCTCAAAGCTACCAGGGGCTTTAAAGGAGGAGGTAAGAAGTATAGTATCTCTAGCCCTTAAGGCACACTAACTTTTCCAGAATTTTCTGTTAGCTAGATATTCTTCCTCAGCCTTAAGAATTTCTTCATAGAACTTCTCCTCTCCTCCTTTGAAGTAAGCATCTATTATCCTAATAATTCTCTGAGGTCCCACACCTCTTGCCATTAAAGCCTCTATAATAAGCCTGCCCATTCCCTGAGCAAAATATGTTGAGTAGATTTCGGCTCTACTCAGGACTTCCTTTAAAATTTTTCTCTCATATTTTTCTAATTTCTCTCTTTTTTTATATTTAAAAAAGATTTTGACTGCTTCTCTTCCCCATTCGGTATTAGGAAGAGGGGCTATTCTTAGTGATCTGCACTTAGGACATCTAATTCCATGAGGAGGGATTTCTGAGACCTTAACTTTGGTTAGATGACCACAACTGAGACATAAAAGCAAAACTTCTCTTGAAAGAAGTCTTGATTTTTTAGCCTTTATGAGTTTATCTAAGGCTATTGCCTTAAGATCTATACTTGCCTGAGTCCCTCTCATATATGGGTTTCTAAGAACTTCCTTAGCAATAGGAGAGGCATCTTTAAGCTTCAATATAATAGGCTTTTTCATTTCATCAAGAAAGGAGTTAAGGGCCTTTATATTGAGTTTTTCGTGTATCATTTCCCTTATGGCTTCTCTTTCAACAACAGAATCTTTATAGGCCTTTAGTGCTCTTTTCAAAAGTTCATTTGTAATTGTTGCATTAGGATCGAAAACCCCCATCTTCTTTGAGACCTGTCTGAATCTTGTTACAAATGCTGTTGATCTCTTTATCAAATCTATGAGAAGTCCAACCCTTTCATAAGGCTCCATGCTTTTTGCCCTGAGTAAGGCATTCTTGACGACTTCTCCACTCCATGGCCTCTCTGGATTGAATACTATAGCATATGGTATTAAATCAAAAAGTGCAGGAACGCCAAGAGATTCCATGATTCCTGAAATGAGCATAGCTAGTGCAAGATTTCCCCTACTGCCTAGACATACATAAAGAATAGTATGCTTTCCATAATCCTCCACAACAGGAGTTAATGGGCTAAGGAATGGTTCCTTCCAGGTACTGACCGTTTTTTCTAGAACATTGACAATCCTTTTGATGCCATTTTCAGGGATCCTTCTCAGCTTAAGGAGGTTTTTGACATCCTTAGGACTTTCCATAGCCAGAGATAGGAGTGCACATACCTCTCGAGCAACTTTATAGCTCACAGGAATGAGTTCACCCTGCCAACTAGGTATCGTATATCCCTCAACACTTGCGAGAGGCTTCACATAAACTTTTGTTTCCTCAGGATTTATATCAAGAACCTCCCAAAGTCTCCCTGCTAGAACGAACTTCAGCCTAGTCCTAGTCTTTCTATTAGCTCCAAATGTACTAATTTCTATGAACCTCTCACCTATTTCTCCAATCTTTCTATCACTTACTGCATCTATTACAATATAATTTTGTTCTGAAGGTATCATGGAAACCCTATAAAAATATGACCTTGTTCTCCTACCTTCTTTAATCCTTCTTTTTACATTATCATACTTTAACACTCTTACAGAGTCCATATGAAGCAGAACATCTTCTAGTTCATCAAGATTTAACGATTCGAAAGAGTATGCTGATGTAACTATTTCATAAAGCTCTTCAAGTGTTGAGGTAAGACCCTCTATGATAATACCAGCAACTTGATGTTCAAGAGCATCATAAGGCTTTTTATGAGCTTCGATATCCTCTAAATCCCCCTTTATAGTTCTAAAAGCTATAACTCCTGCTTCAAGGATTTCAAATATATTATTTGGAACAACAATGACTGCTCTGGAGGTCTCACCTATTTTATGACCTGCTCTACCAGCTCTCTGTGTCATGGTTATTACTTGTCTTGGTGACATAAACTGAATGACAGAATTTACCTTTCCTATGTCAACTCCAAGTTCCATACTTGAAGTGGCTACTAAAGCCTTAATTTTACCTTCTTTAAAAAGTCTTTCAGAGCTCTCTCTCAAATCTCTATGAAGACTTCCATGATGTACTCTTACGGCCTCTTTGCTTACTAAATCAGAGAGTTTCTTGCCCAAAGCCTCAGCTGTGGATCGTGTATTTACGAAAATTAAGATAGATCCTTTTTCTTTTTTAATAATAGAAGCCACCTTTCTTGACATGTCTGAAAAGACGTCATCCTGACTATTAACAACCTCAATAGATATATCATATTTCTTTCCGCCAGCAAGACTTACGATTTCCATCTTACTTCTTCCACTAAGCAGATGTTTTGCCTCTTCCAGGGATCTCTTCGAGAGTGTTGCCGAGAGGCCTATAATCTGGATTTTTCTTTTTGACTTCCTTTTAAGTCTCTCTATAATAAGGGATAGCTCAGATCCTCTTTCGTTCTCTAAAAACTCCTGGATCTCATCTACTATTATCCATTTAACCTTCTCCCAAAGTTGGCTTTGTGTGGCCGTCAAAAGTAAGTTAAGGGATTCCAGTGTCATTATGGCTATGTCTGGAGGCTTTTTTAGGAACTTCTTTCTTCTGAGAGTTGTGGTGTCTCCATGTCTAACCATTATACTAAATCCTATATCCTCAACCAGTTTCTCTATTCTCCATACTATATCTCTGTTGAGTGCTCTAAGAGGAGATATATAGATAGTTTTTATTCCTTCACTATACCCGTTTTTCCTTTTATCCCGAAGCATAAGCGAGAGTACTGGTAAGAGGGCTGCCTCTGTTTTCCCACTTCCTGTAGGGGCAACTATGAGAGTATTAACTCCTTGTAAAACTATGGGTATGGCAAGAGTTTGTATAGAAAGAGGGCTTACATACCCTAGTTTTTTTAATGTGCCCTTTATTTCGTCATCAAGCATGTCAAATACGTTATTCATTTTTGCCTATCCCTTTGCTGTTTTGCATCTCATTAACTGATAGAAGCTGCTCTTTAAAACATTTAATCTTTTGGCCTCTCGTATCCCTTAATCTGTTAATGAACAACAGATAGAAACCGTTATGAAACTGTATCTTACCTTTAGGGACAAACGAGTATATCGTTGGTGAAAGAAATCGTGAGGTTCTCATAACACCAATGAACTAAATCAAAGTATAGAGAGCCCTAAAAACATTAAAAATTACAGAAATGAAGAACGTTACTGGAGATTTTGCTGCGAGTGATGAAAATGCCAACGAATAGATGGCATAAACAGTTACTAACGAGAACACTCAACTATTCTATTTGTAATATAAGATCGCTTATCCTGGTTATAATCATTTACTTTATGATGCTCATTTTGATAGAATATCTTAAGGCCACACCGCTAGCTGTGCACGTCATTTCAGAGAGAGGCTTGGGCTTAGGTGTCCTTAAAAATATGATAGTTTATGCGTTTTTACCCTTTATACTTCTGATTTCTGTATTCCTCATATCATTATTGTCAAGATCAATCATATTAGGCTCCTTGGCTTTTCTTTCTTTGGTTTATTATTTCGGAGAGAAATCGCTATTTAGCATGCCTTTAAAAGAATATAGTGAACTTTTCTTTATAATTATGCTAATAGCTTTTCTAGGAATTACAGCGTTTACTTATATTATTTCACAATTCACAGGAGGGTATTTAGATTCTGTAACAAGAGCTATGAGATATAGAGATAATAGAGCTATAGCTACATCTTTGGCTCTTTCAGCACTCTCAATAGAGATTATTGTTCATCTGAACTATTGGCCACAAAATATAATTGGATCTTTTTTCAGGCTTTTATCTATTGCCTTAACAGTTTTTGGTCTTTTTTATCTAAATAATTCATTAGGTTCAATACTTATGTCAATTTTTTCAGCACTGGGTTGGCCAATAACGTTTCTAACATATGTTCTACTTTCCTCACAACCAACTATTCAGAGAAAAAAATATCTCAGAGAGAAAAAAATCCTACATATGGACCATCTGAAAGTTTTGGGGGTTTCCACGAGAACTACAGCCTTCAGAAATTTATTGAAAACCACAGCCTTCAGATGGTCTTTAAGAGGGGTTCAATGCAGCAAACCGACAAAGCCCTCCATTTCTTTAGATTCAAAGATTATATTTCACGTCTATGGTGAAAATGCTAGAAGAGCATTGATCCCTCTGTTCAATAAATTAAATACGAGAGTTCTTTGTCTAGGATGCAAGGAATCTTTTTGGAAAAATATAGAGGAACCTTTTCATATTACAGCAGATAACATAGGATTAATCGAGACCAAAAAACCCAAAGTAGTTTTTATAGACTCCCCAGAAGATTATGCTTATGCAGCAGTAGTTGCTCTTACAGGAATTATTGAGAGTGAAGAGGTTATCATTATAGATGGTATGGAATCTTTGTTTTTCAATACGAAGTTATTAAGAGCAGTTATTAAGGAGTTGCTTAATTCATTTAAGGTCATTATTGTGATATCAGATTATCTAGACTACTATATATTAAGTGATCATGTCTTTAGATTTCCCTCAATAGAAACTTTATACTTAATTGGACATGCAAAAAACATAAGAGTACTAAAGGAGCTCTTAAAGGATTATCTGGATTTTCATGTAATTAACAACATGCTAGAGGATATGTCAAAAGGAAAATATTTAATTTTGTTTCCTGTAGATAGTAAGCTTTTATTAGTTAGTTTCAGTGAAAACACTTAAAGGAATAATCAAAACTGTATAAACTATTCTGGCAATTAATTGTATTTTAGTTATTTTCAGTGTCCACATTACCAGAATTACCATGTATAAGCATATTGGAGATGATAAGTTTATGAGCTTAAGTCAAGATACAAGATAGTACTGCTCTTTGTGCATTGGAGCGCTGAAACTAGAGTAGTCTATCAAAAACTTCAAGTATTCAAATAAATAATCTATTTTTATCTAATGTTTCTGTTCCTAAGCACATATTAAGGCAGACCTGCGAAAAAGTTTTAGGTCTGGAGGTTAAAGGTGATGCTAAGATGCCTGAAGAAGAATTAGAGTCCTATCCTGAAGAAGGTGAGGAAGTTGTAGAAGAAGGTGGAGTAGAACTCGAAGAGAAGACAACTCCTGCGGAAACTGAGAGTCAAGAGATGGGAGTCACCGAAATAGAGGAAATAGTCGAATATAGCAAAGTTGATCCTGAACTCATAGAAGCAACACTTGTGGCTACAGACATACTTGATTCCTTAGCCTCGGGAAGGCTATCTATAGATGAAGTCATGCAGATGTATAACGAAAAAGTGGCTGTAGTTGCAGAGTCAAAGATAGTTAAGGTTAAAGGAAGTAAGAAGAAAACTCAGAAGAAAAAGAAAACAAAAAAGTCAAAAAAGAGTAAGGGAAGTAAGAAGAAAAGCAAACCATCTAGTCATAAGTCCTCCTCTTGACCTCTATTTCATAGCCAAGATCTTTAAGGGTCTTTGTAACAATATCAAAATTTACTCTTCTATCTAAAGATATAATAACTTTCTTCTCATTATTTTTAATTAATTTAACCTTGTCAACTAC
>JALWTO010000008.1 GCA_027082825.1 Acidilobaceae archaeon | reverse complement strand
CATTGTCTATAAAGGCAAAGATAGTGTTCCTATCTTAAACAACTTTTCTGTGAAGCTTCTTAAATAAAGTTCTATAAAGTACTGTAAACACTATTCCTCTATTTCCTACATCGAGGGCCATAGCGAGCCAAGCTCCTACAACACATATATCTTTAGGAAAATGATGGGGCAAAAAGTACGCAGGAAGAACTCTCAGAAGATACAGGCTCGATATGTTTATTACGGTAGGAACGATGGTATTTCCAGCATTTCTAATTGCTTGTGCCAAGGCCATTGCAAAGGCCAGTGGAGGTTCTGTAAGGCCAGCAATGATTAAATATAAAGCTGTCAGTTTTATAACTGAAGGGTCCTTCGAAAAGATGAGGGCAAAATATCGCCCGAAGAGGACAAGAATCATTCCAACGATCATGCCCAAAATACCGTTAGCTTTTGAAACCTCCCATCCAACCACTTCCGCTTTCCTCTCTCTATTAGCTCCAATCTCTTGCCCAACAAGGCTACCTCCGGCTATTGAAAAAGAATCTAAAGGTAAGAATGCTATGGATTCTATTCTAACACCTATAGTATGGGCTGCAAGAGCTTTTGATCCACATCTAGTTATGCTACCTATATAGCTTAGCTGACCACCGACTACAGCTAGCTCTTCGCTCAGGTAAGGCAACCCTATCCTTATTGTTTTAATTGCTTCTTTGGAAGGTAACTTAGGCCTAGGTCTTAAAGGAGCCTTCAAGAAGCTATAAGATAAGGTTAACAAATACGTTGCTGATGCAAGCGCACTTGCATATCCAGCTCCAGCAACGCCTAGTTTCGGAAGAGGCCCTAATCCATAAATGAGGAGAGGATCTAGTATAGCATTGACTATAGCTGACGTCAAGGTCGCATACAATACGGGCCTAGTTATGCCTATTGCTCTAAAGGCAGAATCTAGCACAAGCGCACCATAAATGGGCATCAGCTCTATAATTCTAGCCCTTATATAGTCGAATCCGAGATGAGTTAATTGAGATGATGCACCGAGCAATCTTAGCAAAGGCCTGGCAAAGGTCGCTCCCACAACTATTATTGGTATAGACATCATAGTATTTAAAACGAAGGCCTCTCCAGAGACCTTCTCAGCTTTCTTGATTAGACCTGCTCCCCAAGCTTGTGAGACTATTACTAAAGATCCCATGTACATCATATAGCCTATGGTGAAGAGAAGCCAGATGATATAACCAGCCAGACCTACAGAAGCTACGGCCAAATATCCCAGCTTGCTAACGAAAAACGTATCCGTTATCCACAATATACTATTTATAGATTCAGCTATCATTAAAGGCCAAGCTATTTTCCAAGCTTTTTCGAAAATCTCTCTATTTAATATTTTCAATGTCTGTTTCGTTTAAAGATAGATTCCATTATTATTGAAAGGGCTAGGAGACTCGTATCATCTTTTGGAGTTGAAAGCTGAACGCCCAGCTCAACGCCACAAGGCAGTTTTGCAGGAGAGGGTATAGTCACTGCAGGAGTTTCTAAAATGTTCCAAATGGTTGTTAGCCCGATCAGTTTTGTTGAGGCAGAAAGTCTCCAATCGGCATCATCAAGTCTTGGGGGCTCTCTTGGTACTGTAGGGGTAAGAATTATATCATATTTTAATAATTTTGACATAAACTCTCTACGGTACTCATCTATTATATCTTTAGCTCGAAGATATGCAGTACCAGAAACCTCTTTACCTATATCGAGTAGGAATCGTACGTCGGGGTTCATAGAATCTTTAAACATGTTATAAATTTGAATGTAGTCGTTAAAGGCCTCGGCAAGGGTTATTATGGTTCTAGCCCTGTCAATTTCTGTAGGAAATTGAAGTTCATCCCAGTAGATCTCCATATTAATTCCACTATTTTTAATGATATCGACAGTCTCATTAAACGCAGAGAGAACAGGTTCTTTCGTATCGTTCAACAGGTTCTTCGGAATCATTGCTCTTATTTTACCTTTAGTAAACTCTTTTAGCTTCACTAAAACTTCTAAAGATGAGAATCTTTTGATTGCTTCGAAGATTGGTATCAGGTCTAAAGTTCCTCTACTGAGGGCCCCTAGAGACGTAAACCTACTTATCTCAGGTCTAGTGCCTCTAACATCCACAAAGTTTCTACTGAACTTAAACCCAACTATTCCCATAAATGCTGCAGGAACCCTTACGCTTCCAGCAGCGTCATTACCTAGTGCTATAGGTATTAAACCTTGAGCAACAGCAGAAGCGCTACCGCTGCTGCTACCTCCAGGTATTCTTTCAGGGCATATAGGATTTAGAGGGGTTCCATAATATTCATTCACTCCTGTGGTCCCTAGTGCAAGCTCATGCATATTCGTAATTCCTAAAATTATTGCACCAGAGCTTCTAAGCCTGCCGACAATTTCAGAATCTCTGGCTGGCAAGTACTCGTAATATTCTGTACCTAAAGTTAAAGAAAATTCAAAAGTTTCTATACTATCTTTTACTAATATAGGAACATTGGAGAGAATTCCATGATCAGTGGGTAGGGGTTCCTTTTTGCATGATATGACGGCTTTACTCTTGACTCCTTGAGAGCAAACGCGATCCGCAATGTCCTTCAAAACCTTGTGGTCGAATCTCCTCTCTGCAATCATCTTTAAGAACTCAGACTTCAGCTCAAGTTCTAACTCAGCGACTTCTGAAGCGTTTTTGAATACCTGTATTATGTCCTTAAGATTTCTATATTTATTGACTTCTTTTGTAAAAATTTGTTTAGCTAAAGAACTTGCTATTTTTTCGGCAGACAATTCTTATCACCTTAAAGTTTTCTGATCACTTTCAGGGGACTCCGGATTTTATATTTTTAATACCTGTAGGTATTACCTTATTTAAAGATAAGCAAATCAGGTCAGGTGTTTACCAGAGAAATAGCCTTAATTCTGTCAAGATGTGTCGAATAGGAGGATTTTTAAACCTTGGAACTTATATTAGTATTAGTGGGTCGCAGTAAAGGGGTGAGTTAGGATGTCCCTGGAGGGCAGAACCTATAAGTTAGTCCTTAGAAAGACTGCAAGGGGTCCGGTCATTCAGTTCAGAAGCGCCACTCCCGAAACGAGAGAGGCCACTTTAATAAGAATGGGAGGTCGTAAGGCCGAGGAAGTCTTCAAATATCTAGTTGATGCTCTCAAGAAACACGACTATATAACAGAAGAGGGAGGAAGCGAGAACTACAAATACTACAGAGTTAAGCCTGAGGTAGGACCTGCAGTCGGAGGGTTCTTAGTTTTAGTAAGAAGAAGTAGAGATCCTGCCGCTTGGGCTCCATATTTCGAAGATCTTTTAACTGAGAAGTATAAGGGTGCGCATAAGCTTCTGGAGCACGCACTAGCACTAAGCATAGAGCTAAGTCAAATACAACCCCCACCTGAAAGGGTCAGAATGCAGCTAACTCCAAAGATTCTCGACAGCATCAGTGCTGGTATGAAAGTTGTTGTCAAGAAGCTCTGGGGAATAAGGAGGTAAGGTTAGACTAAAATCAAAATCTCTACACCCCTTTTCTTTTTTATGGGAGACCTTGAGTGAAAGGTTTCCAGGATCGCTACGCTAGGAAAGAAGTCTTGTCTCTTACAGGCTACATAGTTTTTGAAGCGTTCTCCACATTTCTAATTTATAGGATAGTTAGTCTCGAAATAAACAACTATTTCATTGCTATAGCCCTAATGTTCATCTATGTAGTTTTAGGAATTTACACAGTATATCGTAAAACAATTACTTCTAGGAAAAAACGTGCCATACTGAATAATTTTTTAAAGGTATGTAAAAGCGAGGTAAAAATCAATAATAAATTAAAGGTTTACCTATGTTCTAGTGGAAGACTGGTTCTTTGTTTATCGTTAAACTACATGTCCCTGTCTTTACTAATTATAGAACGATATGTCGAAAAACAAAGCGAGAGAATAGGATTTTCTATAGACTTTACATGCTTTAGATTGGAGTCAGCTAGCAAAGTAATAGTTGAGAATGAAAAGGTTAAAGACAAGATATTTATATATAAGGGGATAGCTTTAATCCCGAATCTTGACGCTGAGAATTTTTTAGATAGAGTTGAAGGAGTTTTTCTCGAAGCTCAACTAAAGGATGTAAATAAAGAAGAGATTGATCGGTTGGTGAGAATCGTTGAGTCTTATGTTCAATAAAAAACTTTATACAGTGATTATAATAATTTATGTTATCGCGGGCATAATCGGAGGAACGTATGTTACTTTAACTAATGTGCCTAAATTACAGGGTTATGTTCTCTTTAACTGGAGTTCAACGTACTTTTTAAAGTTAGTTAACGTAACTAGGAAAGGTCCGTTGCTTGTAGTTTCACAAGACTCTAAAACCTTTCTCTATGAATATAATAAATGGTATGTTGTAGATTTTGAAACCGAAGCTGCATGTAGTAATAAAGATAATAAGATAGTGTTGGCTGGGAGCTCTGAAGGCAGGCCATCTATCTTAGTTGTTAACCTAAACAATAATTCTGCCTATGATATAATATTTGAGGGAGAGGGTTCTATAAATGTGTTGAGTTGTGGAGGAAACATAATTGCTGGAGGAGGATCTTTTCCTAGACCATTCCTAATTGTTTACAATTTAAGCGATTTCTCTTCAAGGATTTATACTTTCTTAAACACTTCTCTTAATTACATCAAGAAGATTAAGGTAGTTAACAATAACGTATTTATGATAGTTAAAGACTTTAGTGGAAAATATTACTTGTTCCTTTTATCGGAGAATAACCTTAAAAACATGTTCTTAGCTTATCCAAGGAATATTACTTTAATTGACGTCTTTAGCAGGGAAGGGAACGTGCTCATAGACGGTTATTATGTAAAAAACAACACGGATACAGGTTTCCTAGAGACATTGAATAATAGCACAACTCTATTTGAGCTCCTTAATGGTAAGGGAATCGAAATACTTTCTGCCACCTTTTATAGAAATGGTACGGCGCACTTTTATATTAGGTCTCCACTGGGCTTCTGGGACGGATTGGCTGTATTTCGTAATAATAAAGTGTGGTTTTCTAGAATTCTCTTACCTTACACTCATGTAGTAACCTACAGCAAAATGGACCCCTTAGGCAAAGCATTGGTGGCTGCAATTCTCTATACAGAGAAAGGGAACGTATTGGTTATAGTCCGAGGCTTTTCACTAAGACCTGTAGTTCTTTGGGCAGATGATCATCCGTATTTCTATATAAAGAAACCCCTTCTAGGTCAAAAAATTGTTGTCATAAACAAGAGGAACTTTTTCGGAAAGAATGTAAAGATATGTTACAACGTGAAAGAGTTGAAGTATTTTGAAAAAACCCTTAATCTCCTACCAACTAGTAACATGCCTCAGCCCGTGAAGTTAACAACAAAAATTAATAAGACTATGATCTTATCCCTGAACGCTCTTTATGGCATTGTATTTGCTGTGCTAATTTATGAGGGATTCAGACCTAGGACAAATTCTTCATGATCTCAAGACCATTTAAATAATAATTACTACTCAGCACTTAGTATAAAGGTTTCAAGATAAGAACAGTGGTGCGCCCAGAATAGTGAAGGATAATAAAAATCAAGTAAAACGTGCTTATAAATCTTGACAATGTTTAAGGTCTTTTGGGGAGAGCTAGTGTGACTTTTAAGATCGAATTTTTAGAAAAGCTAGTTGATCAGGCATCCAGCGGAAACATTAGAGCTATTGGAAGGCTCCTCTCCATTCTTGAGACATATGATGAGGAGGCCGGAAGACTTCTTGAGATCTTGGCTAGAAAGTCCAGAGGGGCACATGTTATAGGTGTTACAGGAATACCTGGAGCTGGCAAAAGTACGCTCATCTCTAGGATGACAACTGTGCTGAGAAGAAGAGGTTACAAGGTTGGTATCATAGCCATAGACCCGAGTAGTCCGTTCAGTCAAGGAGCTCTTATGGGAGACAGGTTGAGAATGCAAGAACATGCAACTGATCCTGGGGTTTTCATCAGAAGCCTGTCCACTCAAGGCCTTAAGGGTGGACTTAGTCTCGCTGCATTGGCCATTATAGAAGCTTTCGATGCTTTAGGATATGATAAAATTATTGTCGAGACAGTTGGTGTAGGTCAGGCTGAGGTTGACATAATGCACGCCGCTCATACCATAGTTGTTGTTACCATGCCAGGAGCTGGCGATGATATCCAAGCATTAAAAGCCGGAGTAATGGAGATAGGCGATATATATGTTGTGAACAAGAGCGACATTCCGGGCGCGAGCAAAACTGAGGAATATTTGAACTTCGTCATTGAAACGGGGGAAATAGGATCTTCACGAAAAGGTTGGAGACCTAAGGTTATTAGAACAAGTGCTGTAATGGGCCAGGGGATAGAGGATTTAATTAATGCTATAGAAGAGCACTATGACTTTCTCAAAAAGATTAGTGCCATAGAGGAGAAGATAACTTCTAGAAGAATACTAGCAATAAGGCTTCTGGCAGAGAGAATCCTCAGGAACGCTTTGCTAAAGGCTGTTGAGACTAAAAGGACTGAACTTGAAAAAGTAGCCAGGGATGCTGGAGGGCTCTTAGAGGAGGCTGAGAGGCTGGCTGAAAGAACATGCAAAGAAATAGAAGAGAAAACATAAAGAATCTATACCTTTGTGGGGATGGAAGTTTTTCTGAAGATCCCTCCTTATGTAAAGGTAAGGTGGTAGACTCCTTAGATTTTAAGAGAAGACTTTCTTTGAGCAAATTCTTGAGTGGAGTTCTTAGACATTATCCTTGGAGGGTAGGGGTTAAGATAGATTCAAGGGGATGGGTCGATCTTAAAAGTCTAGTAAAGGGAATAAACTCCCTGAGAGGCTATGAGTGGGTTAAGGAGTGGCACATAAGAGCCATAGCAGCTTTTGACCCTAAAGGTAGGTTTGAAATAAAGGGAGATCGTATTCGAGCCAGATATGGACATACTCTGCCCGTAGAAATAGAACCCCTTCCAGGCCCTATACCCGATAGATTGTATCACGGAACTCCAGTAGAAAATTTGGGTTCAATCTTGAGAGACGGGATAAAGAAAATGAGAAGGAACAAAGTTCATTTAACTAGTTCCTTTGACTCGGCAGTTGAGGTAGGTGCTAGAAGATCTAACATAATAGTTGTGTTCGAAATCGATACATTATGCCTTTTGAAGAAAGGATTTAAAGTTGAAAAAGCTAGTAACGTAATCTTTACCGTTGATTATGTCCCCTCAACTTGTATAACTAGCTATAAAATAGTTAAGATTTAATGATAAATATCTTTACATATTAATCCCTTTTATTTTTAGAAGTTCTTTGTTTAACTGGTGTC
>JALWTO010000007.1 GCA_027082825.1 Acidilobaceae archaeon | reverse complement strand
CTTCTAGACTATGGAACATTTTTATCGCAAATAAAAACAACTAGTTTATCAAGGTTAATTACAGCAAATATATACTGAAGGGTAAGGGGTATGACTAAGATTATTGATGCTGTTTATGAGAAGGGTGTCTTGAAGCCTATTGAGAAACTGGATCTTAAGGATGGGCAACGCGTCAGGATTATGATTGTTGAGAAAGACTTCATACAAATAGCTCGGAAAACTAGAGTATATTTAAGGGAAAAGCTTAGAGGCAAGGATCTACTAAAAGAACTTATTCATGAGCGTGAACGCCTTGGTTAGCAAAAGATTGGTCATTGATGCATCCCTCATTATAGATCTCTATGCAACACGTAATAACAATAAGGGCATCTATTGCCGAGGAAGTGTTATCGTGGATTAGTACACGTATTGTAGAAGTTTATGCTCCCAAGCTATTAATGGTTGAAGTAATTGGTGTCTTAGCCCGATACCTCTCCGAAGAAGATCTTGAGCTTGTAATTACTTCTTTTCCTCCAATAAAATTAATGTCAGAGGGGATATTCTACAATGAAGCTATTAAAGTAGCGCGAAGTACAGGATCACAGGCTGCAGATACATATTATATTGCTGTAGCATCATTTGTTAATGGAATACTATTAACAAATGATAAGCAGCAAAAACAGAGTGCTAAGAAAGCAGGTATAGAATCATACTACTTAATAGAAGAGGAAAAAGAAGCTAAACAAAGAAGAATAATCCTACAATCTCAATAACTAACAAGGTCATAGAATATACCATGGTCTCGACTTTAAGCTTAATAGAATGTTATATTCTGACATACCATATTTCAACTAATATCTGTTTTTAATTATATTTATTGAACATCAATTAAGAAAAATATAAGGTACTATCAGCATCAAATATTATGTTCGGGTCATGCCAGAAATCTGATGTTAAAATCATGAGGCTTAATATCTTAGAGTATAGTTTAATCTGAGGTGTCTAAAATTGGTCCACTATACAGGAGAATATCAAAAATACTTGGTGTTGAAGAAAGTATATTAGAAAGAGAGGCATTACTTCAGTATATATTATCTGAAGCTTAGACATGTTAAGTTAGAATATAAACTCATTACAACTCGATATGGCATATTGAGTATCGAAGATCTTGATGAAAAGGTTAGAAAGGGAGAGCTAAAGGAAACCGAAGTCCTTGAGGATCTTACTCGCCTTGATTACCTTCTTGACCAAGAGGAGATGTTAAAGAAGCTTCTGGAAGAGCTAAGAGGCTCAAAAAGGTGAGCGAAAATATCGATATAAATGAAATACTAGAGAGACTTAGAGAGCTTGCCATTAGTTTGTATCCAGAAATTGTTATTAATGCCGAAATAATATATGGCAAGTTAAGAATATACCTTATTGATGATAGCTTTATTGATATATAGATCTCGCGAAGATTGCCTAATAGATACGCTATACATTGGGAGAGACTCATATAGATGGCACTATATTATCGTTGGGATAACACGCCACATGAATCACACATGTCCACTATACTACAGGTCAAAAAAAACTATATCTTTTAGTCTACTATGAGCACTTGATCGAAAACTATGAAGATGAGCTACCTAGGATATTTAATTACATAAATATGAGAACTCCAATAAATGCATATGAAATTATTAAAAGACCTATAAGCACTAGCTCCTCAAAGAAAATAAAAGAGCAACAAAGCAAGTGGAGAAATGTTTTGAATCCCAAAAAGGTTGAAAAGATATCTAAGATAATAGAGAAGTTTGGGCTTGATATTTATGAATGTAACAACGATAAACCTCTAAAATAAGAGGATAGCAACAAAGTTGCTCGCTCTTAAATCAAGGATTTAGTTCAAAGCTGGCTGAAAGCATACTAAACCAACACTTAAGTTCCTTTAGCTTAGAAACATTGAGAATTAGAATCTTAAGCAGATCTTTTATGAATCGACTTCTCCTAGGTATTTACAATAAGAACTCCAAGAATACTTCCAAGAATACTTTCAGAACATTAAGTCTTGACCTACTTTGCCATGTATGTATAAATGTAATAATCTATGAAGCCCTATATATCCGTTTGATATCCTTACATTCACTCAATTTTTCTTCAATTAGCTTTCTACCATCTTCAAAACTACTGAAATCCTTCCATATCATCAGAAAGGTTATATTTCCTAGTTTCTCTTTAACCTCTTTTAAATGAATATCTCTCTCATCTATGTAAACAATTGCACAAGGGGGAAGGATACATCTCTCTTTTTTCTTAAGCTGTTCCAAAAACTTTAAAGCAGCCCCACCTTTGTTTGGTTCAGGAGTTATTACAAAATAATCAAACTCGTTTTCCAACCCAAAGGCTTTAATGGCATCCATCGCTTTTTCAGGTATGTTCCAGCTAAGCGTTGAAACTATTGCTCCATTACTCCTCGCCCACTTAAGAAGCTTGAGACTTTCTTCATAAAGCCTTATAATAACGCCATTAGAATCCTTTATAGTGCCTTTGTCTACTCTCGAAAATGGAGGCTTAAGTGATGATATGTCTTTATGATCCCAAAGAGTTCCATCGAGATCTAAAAAGAGCAACCAATAGCTACAATCCCCTTTCATAACTCTCACATCCACCCTCCACTAAGGAAAGCTGAGCACAGAAATATTTATTAATAGTAGGCCTTAATAGCTTATTTGGTTAAAAATTTAAAGGTGCGTTTTTATGGGGGTTCGCTTACCTGAAAACGGATATGATAAAGATTCTATTTTAAAAGAACTTGAAGAGGTAACCAAAGAAGATCTAAACCCACTTACTGGAAAAATGTTTGGCCACTCATACGAAACTGGAGATAACATTCTCAGGGAGCTTAGTATGAAAGTCTATAAAGCTTTCATGCACAAAACCATGCTGGATTTTACAGTCTACCCTAGCCTAGTGAAGCTGGAGAACGAAATAGTTTCAATGGTTCTCTCTATAATGCATGGCGAAGAGAATTCCACAGGGAGCTTTACCTATGGTGGCACAGAAAGCATAATGTTGGCAACCAAGGCCTCAAGAGAATATTTTAGGAAGAAGAAGGGAGAGGGGGTGGTTCCAGAGCTTATCTTACCAATGACGGGTCATCCATCATTTGTAAAAGCAGCCGAGTATCTGAACATGAAGGTAAAATTTGCCCCTGTTGATTATAAGACTTTAAAGGTTGATGTCGATAAGGTAAATGAATTAATAAATGATAGAACGGCTATGATTGTAGGTTCTGCTCCAAATTATCCGTTTGGCACGATAGACGACATAGCAGCGCTTAGCGATATAGCCATAGACAAGAAAGTCTGGCTCCATACAGACTCTTGCATAGGAGGCTTTGTGTTACCCTTCTTTAAAATGCTAGGAGAAAAAATACCAGACTTTGATTTTAAGTTACCGGGCGTGTACTCGATATCCGCAGATCTTCATAAATATGGATATGCACCAAAAGGAGCATCTGTTGTTCTTTATAGATCCAAAGAGTTAAAACTAGGCCAAATCTTTGTTGGAACGCGTTGGCCAGGATACCCTCTAGTAAATACCGCAGTTCTTTCAACAAGGTCTGCCGGTCCCTTGGCAGCTTCTTGGGCTATCTTGAAGTACCTCGGTGTTAAAGGATACAAAGATACGGCTTCGAGGATCCTTAGTGCAAAAAGAAAAATAATTCTTGGCCTCAAGGAAATGGGGTTCCAAATTCTTGGAGAGCCCGAATCAAGCCTAGTAGCATTTACCTCCGATGAGGTCAATCTTTCAAAGCTCTCTTCGATAATGGAGAAAAAAGGCTGGTACATACAGGTACAACCTGGATCCGATTATCTCAAGTTTCCCTCGAGCATCCACTTAACACTATCCCCTGTACATGATGAATTAGCTAGGGACTTCCTGGCTGACTTAAAGGAGGCCTTGGAAGAAGCTAAAAAGATGGGAGAAAGCGATCAACTTAAGGCTAATATTTTAAGAATGATTAGAGACATGGAACCGAATAAAATAATAGAGGAGTTGCCTAGGCTTTTAGAATATGTTGGTGTTTCTTCAGAAAAAGTTCCTAAAGATCTAGAACTAGTTGATGAACTAATAAAATCCCTAGCCCCTGACCTTGTGGAAGTTATGTTAAAGCACGTAATCAATGAGATACTTAGCCCTTAGGTTCGCTATGCTTTTCGTTAAGATCCTTGAAAAGTTTTCTTAGTTTTTTATATAACTCCTTGTAGCTATAGAACATTTCATCATAGATTTTGTTCCACGATTTATTGGGTTCAAAGACCTTATCAACCCTTATTAGCTCAGAGGCCTGCTCAAAACTCTTATAATATCTTAAACCAAGGAGGGCAACTATCGAAACTCCTCTAAGAGTTGCATCTTGCGGATCCATAACCCTTGCTATTTTTCTATTTATAACACTTGCCAGTATCCTACACCATTCGTTGAATAAGACCCCTCCCCCTACGACTTTAACAAAATCGTGATGATACGTAAGCCTTTCCATGGGCTCATATACCCACCTTATATTAAAGGTAATGCCCTCCATAACTGCCCTAAGTATATCTTTTCTCTTATGGCTTAAGTCAAGGTTAAAAAGAACCCCTCTTGCATTCGGATCGTCTATAGGAGCCCTTTCACCATACATCCATGGTGTAAAGATAAGATCTTGAGATCCTGGAGGCGAGTCCTTAACCTCCTCTTCAACAATATCATACCTATTCTCTAAACCAAGAGTTCTCATAAACCATTCTAAAGCCCCAGCAGCGACTTCTTGCTCAGCAACAAGTAAATACCTTTTTGGTATAGCACTCATTATTGAGCCTATATAAGTAGATATGTCAAGGGTTCTCTTAGAAATGTGAGCCCCTATCCAATTACTTGTGCCTATATATATGTGCATTTCACCCTCCTTAACAGCACCAGAGCCTATAGCTGCAGCAGTGAGATCTCCCGCTCCTACAACTACAGGTACTTCTCTTTCCACATTAAGTTCCTTTGCAGATTTTTTGCCAAGGATACCAGCTATTTCTATAGAGTCTCTAATTGGCGGAAGTTTTTCTTCGGGTATCTTATACCTTCTTAATAACCCTCTATGCCATGAAGCTTTCCCGTTCCTTGTATCGGCTAACCACGTTAAACTGGCATCATCAGGACTCATAGTTGCAATGCCCGTAGCCTTAAAAACCAAATAACCTGTAACACTCAAAAACTTCCACACCTCTCTAAAAACCTCTGGCTCAAAGTCCCTAATCCATGTAATCTTTGAAATTGGATCCTTTCCACTATACCCTGGTGCACCACCTGTTATTTTTGCGAATTCCAAAAGCCTAAACAAGTTATATCCAGCAAATTTAATAGGCCCATTCCAAATCTCCTTTGGAAGCCCTGCTGCCCTTTCATCTATCCATATTATCATATTCATCAAGGGATTTCCTTGAAGATCCACGGGAACTACTCCAGCTAAGTATGCACTAAAAGCAATGGCCCTAATATTGTACTTTTCCTTTTGAAGCTTACTTGACAATCGAGCTATCTGATTCCATAACTCTTCAGGGTCTTGCTCTGCCCACCCTTTTTGAGGATACCTAACCGTAGACACTTCGCCCACTTTATCCACAGCCCTAAGGGTTTTCACATCAACTAATGCAGCCTTAACCTTGGTTGTACCTATGTCAAATGAGAGAATTACATCCTTCTCAGATCCAGCTCCACTAGACAAACCAGATTCACACCACAAAATATTTATAACAATAGTATTATTTTAACGTTATTTTATTAAAAGAGTATAATAGGACTAAAGCTTTTATTAAAAGAGTATAATAGGACTAAAGTGGGGTTTTAGTTTGGCCGCTGGTTTATTAAGGGACTCCAATTTTCGGTGGGTTGTGCTTTCAGTTTATATACTATCTGGTATAGCCTCTCAGCTTGTTTGGATAACATATGCCCCCATACTTACCGCCTCAGCCAAGTTTTATCAAGTTCCTGAAGCGGACATAGGCTTGTTCGCTGCAGTATTTCCACTAGTCTATCTAATCATATCCATTTTAGTTGGATATTATATAGACAAATATGGTTTTAGAAAAGCTCTGATAACTGGAATGCTTTTCTTAGGAGTCTTCTCATTTCTTAGAAGCATAACGCCTTTGTTTATCATAGCACTTGCTTTTCAGACAATAGCAGGCATTGGACAACCTTTTGTTATGAATAGTATTTCTAAGCTCGTTAGGTCGTGGTTTCCTGAGAGTGAGACAGCACTAGCTACTGGCCTTGGGACCCTCTCTTTAATGCTTGGAATACTTATAACGCTTTCTCTTACTCCTTTTATAGTTTACCATATCGGTATAAAGTACATGCTATTTTCCTATGGAATCTATAGCCTCTTCGCCCTAGCAATGGTATTCATATTTATTAAGGAACCTAAGGCTAAAGTTGAAGAAGAAAGAGCTGGAATAAGCCTAAAGGAAATGATGGCAGTACTTAAAAACAAGAACATCCTAATTTTATCGGCACTATTCTTCCTAGGAGTGGGAATATATACAGCATTTACTACATGGATAGAACCATTAATCAGAGCAACAGGCCTTCCGCTTAAAGAAGCAGGCATGGTAGGTGGCTTGCTTACGTTAGGCGGGATCTTTGGATCTATTATTATACCTGGAATAGCAGACAGGGTTGGCTCTAGGAAGAAACCAATGATAATTGCCTTGGTAATAGCATCTGTGTCGTGGAGCACACTATACCTTATCCATGGCACCGTAGCTGTTTCAACAGGGCTCTTTGTAGTAGGCTTTCTCTTCCTTTCCCTAGCTCCGCTAGCCTTGGACCTAAGTGTCGTCTCTGTCGGTATTAACTATTCAGGAGCTGCGAACTCCGTACTTTGGGAATTTTCCCAAATAGGATCTCTAATACTAATCTGGATATTTGAGATAGTTGGACAAACAAAAGGATGGCCTGCGGTTTACCTAATAATAAGTGCCCTTACAGTGCTCATGTTTCTCCTAGGATTTCTAATAAAGGAACAACCAACCCCCCGAACCCTATAAGCTAAGCAGGCTTTTAAGGGTTTTGATAGTGCATAATAGTTTCAAATACTATTAAAAATTATTTCATTAACCCAGACATACCTTAAAGTCATATCAAATCTCAAAAACTAAGAAACAACATTTATATTTTTTTGTCAACTATAATGCTAAAGGTATTTTAAGTTTAGGTATCATTTATTCACTTCAGTGAGGAGTATGGAACGCGAACGTCTATTGAATGAAGACTATGATTATATAGGATACCTCCAAAAAAGGTTAGAGAGGAAACATATGGAAAGGTTATCAAAAATAAGCGACCAAGAACTCCATAGGTGGCTCTCCGATATAATAATGGTAGCAGAACCAAGCTCTGTATACATTGTCTTAGGAAACGAAGAGGATTTCAATTACATAAAAGAAGCGGCACTAAAGAACAAAGAGGAACTGAAAACAAAACATGAGAAGCATACAGTTCA
>JALWTO010000006.1 GCA_027082825.1 Acidilobaceae archaeon | reverse complement strand
CTATAGTATCTGGCTCGTTCCCATTTTTAGGGTCTACAGGGCTTTTAGGGACAGGATATTAGCTGTATGGATTCCTTGTAGAGAAAAGAGAAGGATTAAAGATGTGAAAATAGCAATTCTAATCCCAGCCAGAAACGTCTCCAGATATATAAGCGATGTAATTAAATCTATAGTTAATCAGACTTTAAAACCTCATCTTGTCATAATTGTTGACGACGCCTCTAATGATGATACCTTTTCCAAGGCTTCTCGAACAATAGAGGAACTTGGAGGAAAAATAAGAAGTGTTGATATAAGAAACAATATAGTTCTTAGAAAAACTTATGAACTTAACAATATAGTTTTTATCTTGAAAAGAAACAGGGAGCATTTAGGAAAGGCTAAATCATTGAATAGTGTCTTAAAGTACACAGAAGGTTTTGACTATGTTATGGTTCTAGATTCCGACACTATACTCGAGGAAAGATACATAGAGAAACTATTAGATGTTATGAATAATGATCCTAACTCTGGAGCTGCAAGCGGACTTCCCCTCCTTTGGAAATCAGAGCCCTCTTTTAAGTTCTCTTATTGGTTTGCCAAGGCCTTTAGGGAATCGTCAGGCCTAGTGTTTGCTCTTACAGTTAAGACTGCCGAATCCAAGGTGAGAGCCGTTGCAACATTAAATGGTTGCTGTCTTCTTATAAAAAGAAAGGCATTGATGGACATAAAGGGATTTCCCGTAGATACTTATGCTGAAGACGCAGAGCTAAGTTTAAAGTTGGCTCTTAAAGGTTATCAACTGTATTTTGTTCCAGAAGCGCTAGCTTACACTGTTGATCCGGGATCTCCCTCGGCGTTGAGCAAGAAGATGTTTAGGATCCTCAGGGGAATGTATACCTCATTCTTTAAGACGATATTAGGAATATTAAGAAAGAGATTTTGGGGCCTCTCCATAACAGCCTTTTACAATATATTTGGCGGAATACCATTCTCTATTAGTTTGATGAACCTTCTAGCTACGACATACTTGGCCGCCAAGGGATATTTGACCTCTTCATTTTTGGTATACATGGCCTCCCTTCTGCAGTTCTCAGAGATAAGTATCATACTTAACCTTATAGCGCATTATCCAATGATTTTAATCGTAGCATCCTATCTTTGGGGAATCATAGGATCAGTTTTGGCTCTTCTGGCCCTTTCAATAATTTACAGAAAAGACAACAGATTTCTATCAAAAATATCCCTATCCGCAATTAAATACTCACCTCTAGTTCCTTTGGTCCTTTGGATTCAGGCGTTTGTTGCAATACCAGCAATAGTTGCGGCAGTCAAGGACCTTTTGAGAGAAGTTGAAGCCAAATGGTAAATTACATGACCAAAGATCCCTGGTCTTGACTTAAGCCTTTAGGGGTTCCTAGACTTGAAGCTATCTCGAGGACTACTAACTGATATACGTTGGCTAAAGTTCTTATAGCCTCTATCACTTTGGTTTTATTGATTTCATCTTTCAGAAGCTCTCTTGTAGCTATTAAAGCTTCCGTGTCTTCAAGTTTGGGTGGCTGATTTATAACAATGCATTGGGGACAAAGCTTAAGCATGTCGATAAGTACGCTTGATATAAGAGATATTCTCTCTCTTGTATTCTTACTCTTAAATGCCTGAAGATGCTCGGGACTGAGCTTGACAACCATGGTGAACGATACTTTATCAAAGTTCTTTGGTTTTTGAACAGTTATATTAACGATTAGGGGTGCAGGAACCCTGACCAAGAGAACCCACTCGAGAGGAGCACCGGGCGGCGTAGGTCCTTTCTGAACCTCAAATCCCTCTTCTACAAGCCATGAGAGTATGTTTTCCTTCACCTTATTCGAATTCAACATCTAACACCTTTCTATATTAAACTTAAGAAGGCAATATAATTTCTTTTTATCAAATCAACAACCAAATCTGTAAGGTTCAGGAGGTTCTTTAGGAGGACCTTCCCAGGGCTTAACCTTTCTTAAAGGATATATTTTTTGTGGAAGTTTTCTTCCTTTTAAAAGATGTGCCGATAACATTCTAGCTAATGCTGGTGCAATCATAAGTCCCACACCATCGAAGCCTGTGAAGATATATGTTCTCTCCGAAATGTTGCCTACTATCGGCCATCCATCGCCAGATATAAGACAAGGCGCAGCCCAAGAGGTTCTAGGAATGGCATTTTCAACATCAGCAACAGCTCTCGAAAGTCCTTCAAGAACCTCATAAACTGAGCCAGGTGTCGGAACGAATCCATCCTCAGGTTTTGAAATGGCGACGTTAGTTCCATCCCCCACTGTAGCAGTCTTTGAAGATTCAGGAACCATGTAAGCTCCCGAGAGATCTTCGTAAAATATAGTCTTAAGTTTCTTGCCTAAATCGATGCTATGGGCTTCGCACTTATAGATTCTTGACCCGGCTAATTCTTCAGCCTTAATGTTTAATATGTAAGGTGTCCAGGCCCCGCCCGCGACTATTATGGCTTGAGTTGGTTCTATGAACTCTTCTCCTATCTTAATCTTTTCATCTTTAATTTTAGCCTCTTTATATTCTATAATATCAGCATTATTTGAAGTGAGCAGGAGACGCATGAGATTACCTAGTTTACCGACCTCAAGAAGCGCATCTAGAGTCGCTAGATAAACGTAATTACTCCCCTTGAGGGTAAGTCCGGACTCTCTAGAAGCTTCACTTCTGGTAAGAATCCAGCTCTTAACATTAACAGAGTTTAGAATTTTTAAGTATCTTTCTGCACACTTTTCATTAGTTGCCAATATAGCTTCCATCCTTTTAAGGGGAGCTCCTATTTCTTCGTAAATTTTTATCGATTCTAGAGCCCAATTTATAAAAGGTTTAGGAAGTTGTAACGTTATTATTTCGGCTGAGGAACCTGTTGCACCTCCTAGCAAAGGACCCTTGTCGATGAGGAGCACCTTAGAGCTCTTTGAAAGTTCTAAAGCTAGAAAGGAGCCAGCTATACCTCCTCCTATTATTATATAGTCGTAGCCTCCTTTCAACGTTTTCAGCCTTCCTTCAAGGAATTCCCTAATATTATCTCTATTTAAATAAGTTAATTCCCTAGTCTCCATCGGGGATCGAAATTGAGTAGTTGTAATTCGGGCAGAAAGAAAGTATATGCCAGAACAATAATGTCTATGAAAGGGGAAAGGAGAATAGTTATGATAACTGCCTACGACTTTCCAACAGCTAAAATAGTTGATGAGGCGGGAGTCGATGCTATATTAGTTGGAGATAGTTTAGGTATGGTTGTTCTTGGTTATGATTCAACTCTTCATGTTACTATGAATGATATGATTAGACATGTCTCTGCAGTTTCAAGGGCAAGACCTTGTGCCCTCGTAATTGCTGATATGCCTTTCATGAGCTATGAGCCAAGCGTTAGGGATGCTATATTAAATGCAGGTAGACTTGTGAGGGCAGGCGCTGAGACTGTAAAGTTAGAAGGAGGCAGTGAAATTATTGACAGGGTCAAGGCTATAGTTTCTTCTGGCATACCAGTAATGGGTCACATAGGAATGACCCCTCAGAAGGTTAATAGGTTGGGTGGATATAGAAGGATGGGGAAGACAGAGTCCGAAAAAAGGGAACTATTAGAGGACGCTAAATCCTTAGAAGAGGCTGGCGTTTTTGCAATAGTCATTGAATATACAAAGGCCGACGTAGCAAAGAAGATAACTGAAAGTATCACAATACCGACAATATGTATAGGCGCCGGTCCTTATTGTGATGGCCAGGTTCTTGTAGTACATGATATACTGGGTCTCTCACCATTCATTCCACCTTTTGCAAAGAAATACGTTGACTTATCAGAGATAATCAGGAGTGCTGTGAAGAAATATTCTGAAGAGGTAAGGAGTGGTGCCTTCCCGGGAGAGGAATACTATAAATAATGAATTAAAGCTTGCTAAACTCCTTTTATATATAGCCAGGGGTTTAGGATTAGACGAGATTTCTAAGAAGTTAGAAATAAAGAAAGATGAATTAAACATTATGATAGCGGCCCTTATTGCCGAGGGCTATATAAGAGAAGCTAGACCTGGAGAACAATGTCCTTGTAATTCTTGTCCACTAAGAAAGATATGTGGAGGAAGAACGCTTATCTCGAATAGTAGTAAAGTTTACATTTTAACACAAAAAGGACTTAGAACTCTCACTAATCTCCTTAAAAGGAACTATAATGTTATTAAAGATCACTAAATTCTTTCTATCAGGTTATAAGGGTTAAATGCAGTTTCTACTTTGTAAGTCTTTAAGGCTTCTGTATGTTCTTCAGTGTCCTTTATAAAACACTTACAAAAAATCTTCGCTAGCTTATCTTAGCGACCCTGCTGGGAGATAGAGGCCTTTGGCGGGGAGATGCCGCGATCAACAGCCCTATAGAGGCTACGATGACCTAGGACGGGGAACGTTCAGATGAACAGAAGTAGCTTAACTACTTGCCATATGCAAAGTAACAAAACAAATAGATCCTAGGAGGAGGCAATGAAGATGATGTTAATGTATTAATGCAAGAACTACTGCCTCTACAGGACCTATAAGCGCTCCAAGAAAAAGTCCTGC
Source organism: Acidilobaceae archaeon (assembly GCA_027082825.1). Lineage (GTDB taxonomy): Archaea > Thermoproteota > Thermoprotei_A > Sulfolobales > Acidilobaceae > JALWTO01. The sequence goes on along the minus strand of JALWTO010000006.1, from coordinate 3,057 downwards.
ATACTCTATCATTCTTAACTCTTTTCTTGCAAATTTCTTATAGAAATCTTCGATCTCTTCAGGATTTAGAGACTTTATCCTCTCGCTTACAAGCCCCTTTATATCAATATTTTTCACAGCTTCATCGGTTATTCCGCTCGAAAGAAATTTCACTACCCTTTCTGAAAGTATTTGAGCAAGTTTATCTATATATGGAGATAAGAGGGAAGATATTAATGGATAAGACGAAAGGACCTTTAGTATTTCGCTTTCTATCATCTTCTTAAAGGCATCACCTATTTTATTTTCAACTTCTTTCTTAAACTCAGGAGTCTTGAGATATATTTCCGCTATTTCCCCCACTCTTTCTGCAAACTCATCCTTTTTTGCAGGGAGAAGTCCTTGAAATTTTATTCCGAGTAAGGGTATCTCTATTGGTTTATATGGATGAAACAGCATCCTAACTGCAATAAGATTTGTTATATAGCCAACTATGGCTCCGACGACAGATGAGGTTACTAAAAGAACAACAATGCTGCTCAAGAGGAACACCTTATTCGTCCAGCGGCAATTCTGAAAGATCTATGAGGCCAAAGCCTATGAAAGTGTCTGAAGCTCCGTATGTAACCAAAAGTTCGTTTCGACCTATCTTTGTAAGTCCGCAGGGAAAGACTGTTCCCGTCCTGTCACCAAAAACTTCGTATGTCTCTCTAGGTTCAAAGATGTAGTATGAGGTGAGTTCCTTAATGTTTAGGCCTTTACTACTGCTGCTTATTAGAATAGGAAAGACCCTATAGAAACTATCATCCTTACTGACAGCATGGACTAAGGCCAGGAATTTATTTTCACCGATCTTAACTGGCGGGGTTCCCCAGCCAAGCTTCTCTTCAAAGGGTTCAGGCTTTATAACATCATTAATGTCCCATACTTCTACTTCCTTGCATCCCTTTGCTCCTAAATCTAGATCTATCTTCGTAACACTCATATGGAATCTTCCATCGATTGTATGAGGCCTATGGAAAAGATATAGGACGTTATTGTATTGATCCTCAAAAAGAAAAGCATCCTTGTCGCTTATAAGCTTGTCCTTGAACTCCTTAGTGGGGGAAATGTATGCTACTTTTCTCCAATTCTTAAGGTCCCTAGAAACAGCTATGACAGGCAATGTCCTCAGCGTTATTGGATGGGATCTGAAATAATTTACCGTCCTTCCAGTATAGGTTATAGCATAGAGATCATCAACCTTGCTTATCCTGGGATCCTCGCTTCCCCACATATCACATCGGGTATCAGGATATATCATTAAGTCGGCCAGGTACAACATATCATTAACTGCCGATGTAAGTATATCATCTATAGGAATCTCTATCTTAGCTATCCCAGAGATATATTTATAGTATCCAACTACCACCCTTGCAAAGACTATCAAGAGGTCTTTTTCAACGATAGCGGCAGGATTAAACACGGATCTGGGGGTTTTCAAGGGATAATTTCTTAGATAAATCCTTTCAGGAGTAATAACTCCAAGTCTCTTAACAATATCTAAAGTTTTAGATGTCCTCAACGGTCCCCACCGCTCTTCATTGTTCTTAATGTATTACCTTTATAATAAGACTTAATCCCGTTACAACGTAATATGAGGAAGCTATTATCATTATTATTTTTGGTCTCAATCTGATCAATATTTTTGCTGAGAGAGAGGCACCCAGATACGTTCCAGCAAGCAGCGCTAGGGCAAGTATGTAATCGACCCTGCCAGCGACTATATGACCTAGAACCCCAGCTAACGCTGTTATTCCAACCATGAGCTTGCTCGTAGAGACGGCGGTATGTATTGTTAAACCTACGATGAGAACAAGTATTGGAACTTTGACTACTCCCCCACCTATTCCCAAAGTTGCAGAAAGAAAACCAGCTGCAAGACTGGCAATCCACGCTATAAATAGCTTTAAGTACCCATATTCTCTAAGACTTGAAATGCCCCTCCCAGACCTGCCTGACCTCTCTTTTATAATGAAAAGCCCTCCCGATGCAATAAGTACTGCCCCAAGAAGAATTACTAGAAAGTCATTCGAGACCTTTCCAAATATGATAACTCCTAAAATAGCGCCTGTAACTGAAGCGCTCTCTAATAGAAAAGCCAACTTATAATCAACTAATTTTTCTTTAAATAACCTTCTAAGTCCTCCAAGACTTGTACCAAGTATTGCAAAAAGGCTGGCGGGAATAGCCTCTTTAGCGCTTACGCCAAGAAGAACCAAAAAGGGAACCATTATGGAGCCTCCACCAATGCCTAAAAGAGTTCCGATAAAACCCGCTAATATTCCTATGAAAGGTGCAACGATATAATAATAAATCTCCAATCTTAGTAGCAAAGGTAATCGTCCCTAGGGGAAGCCTGCAGGAAAAATAAAAATAAAAATTATGTTTTAGTCTATGTTGTAGAAAAATGGGATGTTAGTAGGGTTCAAAACACTCTATGTCTAGGATGCTACCCCTCCTTTCCTCGGGAGGCTTCCATCTGGCTTTAACTCTCATACCTATTACCTTACCCGAGATGACGTCTTCTGGAGAAACACCACAGAGTCTATGGAAGAGGCCAGCAAACTCATATTCATTTTCTCCATAACCTGGAACATCTAATTTTATTATGCCGACTATTTCAGGTTTTTCCATTCTCTCTCTTGTGGCCTTTATATAACTTATTACAGCGGTATGGACTGTTCCTGTATCCGGAACCTCGACGATTTCAACAGTTGGAACGAGGCAGTACTCACAATAACTCCTTGGAGGTACATAAATTCTCCCGCACCTTGGACATCTAGAACCCACTATCTTTCCTTCTTTCAGCTTTTCCAAAAATATGCCTAAAGCTTGGCCAGCACTAAAGTCGTATCTAGCTCTAGGCCTATATTCTATAAGGCCTGGAAGTTGCCAGAGCTCATTCTCTTTAAGGCCATGGCCACCAGGACTGACAGGCTTTGAAGCCTTAGGTTTAGGCTCAAAAGGACGCATGACACATCACACCCCCATAACTATTACGGTGCCTACTTGCATGAGATCTCCCCAGGCCTGTGT
>JALWTO010000005.1:27246-88899 GCA_027082825.1 Acidilobaceae archaeon | reverse complement strand
AGATATCGCTGACAAGGATTTTCTTATTCTAGCTAGAAAAATTGCCAAAAAAAGAAAGGCTAGAGGTGATATAAAAGATTATTTTGAGTTTATAGCAATAAACAAAGAATCAGCTACACACATTATTTTTAATATGTTTAAGAATGAGTTTGAAAATACTATTTAACTGCGTCTTATTTATTCCTCTTCATAAATCTGAACCATTACTCTGGCCTTGACCTGATCTTTAGAGAATGGAGGTGGGCTATCACCTAAATCTATTGCAATTACAACATTGTTCCCTAGATCATCTGTAAACCTAACCTCTGCTATATAAGTTGGTTTAGGACCTCCTGATTCGAACACTTTCATTATAGATTCATATATCCTGGAAAGTGCCATCTGGAATGCTACAGGGCTTGAGAGATCATCAGGTTTGAGAGTAACAGTTGCTAGGTTTTTCATTATCTTACCTATCTTCGCGTTTCCCTCATACTCTTTTGAGATGCTATTTTCGGACACTTCAAATACACCTCACAGGAGTACTAAGCTCCTTAGGCAATAATATTTGTAAGGATTTTTAAGATTCAAGGATCAGTTTATTTTGGTGTCTCAACTTGGGAAAGTTAAGTGAGATACTAAAAGAAGATGCTAGGCATATATGGAGCAAGATACTTACACATCCATTTATTATAGAACTTTATGAGGGGACCCTTCCCTTAAAAAAATTCAAGTTCTATGTAAAACAAGATTATACTTATCTTATCGGATCTATGAAGGCATTTTCACTACTGGCATCAAAAGCCAGCTATGAAATTTCAAAGCTTGCTTTAGAACTTGCATATGCCGATGCCACAGTAGAAATGGAAAACTACATAAAACTTCTTAAAAAACTTGATATGGATCTCAACTATATTATGAACGAAGATCCCGCACCTACAAATCTAGCTTATGTTAACTTTTTGTTAAGTACTTGTTGTCTAGGTTCTTCTCTTGAGTGCCTGGTATCTCTTTTGCCTTGTTTTTGGAGCTATCAGGAAATAGCTGAATACAATAAGGATAAACTTTTCCATAACCATGTAGATATCTACGTCGAGTGGGCTAAGGTTTATCTAAGTAAAGAATATAAATCCATTGTTAGCAAACTAAAAAAGATCATAGATCTCTCATGGAAAGGAAATAATTATGAAAAATATAAGAGGGTTTTTCTGACTGCATCAAGATATGAATATATGTTTTGGGATATGGCATACAAAATCGAAGGCTGGCCTATCTAATCCCCCAAGTAAGGAGAACTTATCTAGCTATCTAAATGGACTTAGATATATTGATATTATTATACATGATCTTACTAATTCAATCAATTTTAAATATCTTTAATTAACAAACATAATAAGATTAGTGTCATTCTATGCTGACTCTAATCTGTAGGAAAAAGACTATTAACCCTAGGCACCTACTGAGCCTTGAGGCCACGAATCGGGAGAAGCCCAGATCGTGGTCTCTCACAAGTAACGTAAGTGAGAGTGTAGGTCTCTTGAGTGAAAAACATAAAGTAGCGGATCTTCATGAGGGTCTTGATGGAATAGATCTTAAGGTTAGAGTGATTGAAGCTCGTGAGCCTAAGGTTATTCAAACAAGAAAAGGTAATAGAGTAATTAGCGAAGCAATAGTTGGGGATGAAACTGGAAGAATAAAACTAACTCTTTGGGGTAAACAAGCAGGCGTTCTACATGATGGAGAAGCTATCGAGATAAAGGGAGCTTGGACAACTTCTTATCGTGGCGAAGTTCAGCTAAATATAGGAAGCAGAGGAGAAATATCCAAAATAGACGAAGAAGAAGTTCCTTCTCCTGATGAAGTACCCAAAAATGTTCCTAAAGCAGAGTCTAAGCCTGGATACCAGGGTTTTAATCGTCGTCAGAAAGGCGGTTACAGAAAAGGAGGTTACAGAAGAGAGTGAGAACGATCTATAAACAGTAAACCCCTATTCATTTAAATAAAAGAGGTTTTTTATTTTCATCAATTCTGTCTAAGCTTATGTTCATTAAAATGGGGGCATATTTGCATTCAACACCAAATAAATCTAGAGCTTCCTCATTATCATTTATATTGATTACATCACTATAATATTCAAAAATGACCTTGTCATAAAATGAAGTTAGCATCATCTGTTTTATTCTCTGAAAACTACTATTAAGATTACATAAGACCTTAACTACCTTAAACTCATTATGGCTGAAGTAGAGCTTACTAAGCTTGATTGATCCTAATACCTCATTCTGACTTCGCTTTAAAACAGCTCTTACCCAACCTAATGCACTATCAAAATCTGGTCTAAGGTGCCTGACTCGAAAACCCGGAACACATAACCATGAGTTCTTTAATTTTATTACAGAGACAACATCTCTTCTTATGCCATGAGATAGAAGTAGGGAAGATGTTAGGAAAACAGCAATGTCTCCTAAACTTTTAACGTCCATTAATACATGAACTCTTTTTATATTTTTGAAACATTCCCCAAAACTTTTTATAACTTTATTATTCTCAGGCTCCAAGACCTAATCTCCTCAACAATGAACGATCTCTCTTAAGCCTTCTCATCATATTCTTAAAGTTCTTATAGTAAGTTAGGAGCTCTCTCACATCCTCAGGAGCAGTCCCACTACCTAGAGCAAGTCTTCTAATCCTCTTCCTGTTTATGATCTCTGGATTATCAAGCTCTTCATATGTCATGCTCTCTATTATAGCCAGCCACCTCTTTACTTTCTCCTCACTAAGCCTTAGCTTACTTTCGTCAATTTTCGACAATAGAAAGCTAGCTCCAGGAACAAGCTCTAGTATTTTAGAAAGGGTTCCCATCTTTCTCATCCCCTGGAGCTGATGATAAATAGTTCTCATGGTTACTTTTCCTTTAAGAGCTTCCTCAGCTTCATGTTCTAATCTCCCAGCATTTTCTAAAGCCTTAATCTTCTCTAAGAGAGATTCTATATCACCCATACCTAATATTCTTGAAACAAATCTAGCAGGATTAAACTTCTCAAGTTCTTCAAGCTTCTCGCCTGTACCTATGAATTTTATTCGTGCACCAGTAGCTGCAACTGCTGCAAGAACTCCACCTCCTCTTGCAGTTCCATCCATCTTTGTAACTATAATGGTACCTATGGGCGTGACCTCATGAAATCTCTTTGCAAGATCATAAGCCTTCTGGCCTATAGCAGCATCTATAACAAGTACCACGTCATCTGGCTTTATATTATTAGCTATCCTGTTCATTTCCTTCAAAAGAGCACTTTCTTCTCCATAGCCATGTCTTCCAGCAGTATCAACTATTATTATTTCAGCGCCTCTTTCTTTTAGGAGTTTCACTCCTTTCAATGCAATTTTCTCAGGTTTTCCAAGTCTCTCACCATAAAATAAGGCCCCAGTTTTCTCAGCCAGGGTCTTTAATTGATCATAAGCCCCTGGCCTATAGGTGTCTGCAGACACAAGCCCTACTTTATATCCTCTTCTAGAATAGTACAACGCCAGCTTTCCGGCAGTTGTCGTCTTCCCAGAGCCTTGAACCCCTACTAATAGAATCACCCAAGGAATCTTAGGAGGGAGTACCTGAGGCTCTTTGTCCCCTCCAAAGAGTTTTGTTAACTCTTCATATACTATCTTAAGAAACCATTCTCTTCTACTTAGACCTGGAAGAGGTCTTTCCTCTTTGGCTTTTTTCTCTAGACCCCTTGTAAGGTCAAAGACCATTTTAACATTGACATCTGCTCTAAGGAGTTCTCTTTGTAGCTCTCTAACAAATTCTTTTATTGCCTTCTCGTAAGTCCCTCCTCCACCTAGAAACTTGGATACAGCCTTTCTTATGTTATCTAATACCAAATTGTTCACCTTCATGTCTTAACATTGACATCTAACATATTTTAACATCCCATTTTATCTCTGGAATTCTGTTGCTAATCAATTTTTGCAATACTTGACCCAAAGGCCCACTTTAAAGAATTTAATTTTATGAACCCATCTTTAAAGTCTCCCAAGGCAAAGATAATCGAGCTGGTGTTTGGTAGTGAGACATAGCATACCAAAACTATATATGGACGAATTTTTCTTTGCAAGAAGAAGACTTGTTGAAAAACTTAAGAAGGCTGGAAATCCCGAAGCCATTATTGACGAAATAAGTAAAAATGCCTTTCTTTTATCGCCAATGGTAGCAACTTATGGACCTGCTGGCGTAAATGTAGCACCATTTATGCTTACATTTATGGTCAAGAATGAACATTTAATGACTGTGCTAGATGGGCTTAAACGTTTTGTTAAAAAGTATTGGGGTAAAGGGAGTAAGGCCTTTGTCGAAGCCTACGACCTTCTTTTGAATACTGTTTATGATCCTAATGTATCCGATCCTCTAAAGCTTGTAACCCATATAATGAGCAAAGGACATACATGGATAAATCTAAGGGTGACTAGTGAAGCAAGTATTGGCATTCTCATACCTCCTGATAGGGGGGCTTTAGAACTAAGGGCTAAGGTCTATATCTATACTGAGGGTCCTATATACGAGTACACAAATCTTGTTCATGACATGATGCATGCCGTACCTATGGGTGAGAGAAGTCATCCTTGGTACCCTGCTGTTCTGTTCGAGGTAAAGGAAATTTATGATAATAGTTATCAAAGCTTAGGAAAGAAGATATATCCTTTGTAATTGCTTACTATTCAGCTATTATTGCTGGTCTTAAAGGCAAAGGTAACTTACCTTTAGTCTCCATTTCTCCTTCATATATACTTATTTCGATATCTTTAATATCAGTTTTTTCTTTGACAAAATCAATATTATCTTCAATCAATCTCACCTCATCGAATGTATCTACTTCTTTGACAAGTTCTCTAAGTTCAGGACTTAAAATGGTCACAAACTTAAATAGAGATTGACCTATTTTTTGTCCTTTTCTTTTTCCATATCTCCTTGTAGATCTCTGATAAAGTTCTGAAATTTTTCCATTCTCGATGACCTCTACAGCTAACTTAATCATGTCGTAGTCCTCTGGCTGTGCTACAATTATCTTTATTCTTTCAATCTTCTTTCCTAAAACCTTCTTAATTTCATTTATGTCGCTTATTAGAAACTTTAGATACTCTTCTTCAAGTTCAGTCAAAGGATCCCTGGGCATAAATCTAATATCAGGCCAACTTGCTTTTGAGATAAACTCATTGTATCCAAAGAGCTCCCAAATTTCCTCTGCAGTAAATGGCGTAAATGGTTGAAGCATCTTAATGACAGCTTCCATCAATAATCTTAGAGTTCTCCTACTCTCTTCATCCCCATTTTCAGCAATGTCAAAGATATTGCTAAGATTCTTTCGCCTTATCCACCAATCAACATACCCTCTTATAACAAAGAGTATCTTATGGAGAGCTGCTCTAAACTTAAGCGAATCCATATCCTTTGTAATATCTTTGATAGTCTTTTTAAGTACTGAAAGTAACCACCTGTTCATTCTATTCTCTGGAACATAATCCAAAGGCTTGACATCCTTCAGCCTTATTGCCAACTCTATTAGGTTCTCAAGTTCTCTTTCAAGCCTTCGTGCCAAGGATGGAGAAAAGTCTAGATCCTGGCCTAGTTGTGCTCCATATATCAGTGTCGCCCTGACACTGTCAGGACCATATTCCTCTATTGCTTTTGTTAAAGGAACTATATTTCTTAGACTCTTACTCATTTTTTTACCTTCATAAAGCACAAACCCATTAGTTACTATCTGTTTCGGCCATAATTTTTTAGGAAATAATGCAACATGATGAAATATCATAAATGTAAGATGGTTTTCAACTAAGTCCTTTCCACTATGTCTTGAATCTAACGGGTACCAATACATGAACTCTCTTCTAGCCTCTACGAGAAAATCTTTAGGAATTTCAAGCTTAATACTTAACTTATCTATGTCTCCTTCGCCCAAAAGTATGTAGTTCCAAACTTCTGGAACAAGCTTTTCTCGACTAATTTTGTATTTCCTTATTAGATGTGAAACTGTATAAAAAGCCATATACACTGTGGAGTCACTTAGACTCTCTATAACCCAGCTCTTGTCCCAAGGTAAAGGAGTTCCAAGACCCCTTGTCCTTGCCATAGCCCTATGTTCTAGCCAGTCTATTGTCCTCTCAAATGCACTTCTCATTTCAGCAGGAATTATTCTCATATCTGAAAGTGCCTTCTTTGCCAAGAATTTCCATTTTCTATTTCCATAATCCAAAAACCATTGATTCCTTAGGATTTTAACTACTATCTCTGTTCCACAACGACAGTAAACAGGGCCATTCATTATTTCATACATAGTTATCGCATTCCTTCTCTTTAACAATTCTTCCTTTATAATATCCCTGGCCTTTGGAATATCCATTCCCAAAACTTTCTCAACTACCTTACGATAGTTGTCATTCGAGAAACTTATAACATCTCTCCTTATTTTTCCATATTTATATTCGATTGAATAAATATTCTGTGTTGCCTTATCTAGTTTGTTCCTTTCGTTTTGTGATACAATGTTTAGCCTCTGTATCTCATCTGCAGCTGGAATTTCACTGTAGTTCCTCACAATTATAAGAGGTATCGGCGTTAGTTCTTTATAATTCACGTTGTAGCTCTTAAGGAAATTAGTATTCGATATTATATCTTTAATGGCAATATAATCATAAGGGGCATGAGCAGGAACGCTCATTACAACTCCTGTGGCAAAGTTTGGATTGACAAAAGATGCTGGAAGTATTGGAATTTCTTTGTCAGTTACTGGATTAAGGACTCTCTTTCCAATAAGCTCTTCTCCTTTAATTTTCTTTGTAGTTTTTAGATCTTTTCTTTGGAACCTAAGTTTAAATGATGCTCTCTCAGAAAGCACTATCTTTATTCCAAGATCAGACAGATTTACAATTTCATAATCAACATCTGGCCTAACCCATATATTTGTCACACCAAGAATAGTTTCAGGTCTTAGAGTAGCTGCTGCTATATAAACATTTTTCTCTCCTTTCAACTTAAATAGTATTACTGTAAACTCTCCTATCTCTGGCTCGATGTCACCTTTTGTGTCATGCATTCCAACTGGTATATTATGGACTGGACACCAACCAACAGGATGAGTACCCCTAATTATGTAACCTTTTTCTCTGAGTCTTAAATATTGCCATACAACAAACGATTGAAATTCTGGGTCTATACTTCTGAACGTCCTTCTCCAATCAACGGAGATACCAAGCTTTCTTAAAGCTTCCTTAAAAAGTTTACTGAAATAATTGGCCATGCCCAATGGTGTCTTAAGCTTATCTATGTCCTCTTTAGGGACTCTATAAACATTAACAAATATGTCTATTAACTCTTTATCACCTTTCTTGACAAACTCAGCCATGGTCACTATAGGAGTTCCTGTATAATGAAATCCCATCGGTAAAAGTACATTATAACCTTTCATTCTCATATATCTTGCATAAACATCCGTAATGGTATAGGTTCTTGCATGACCTATATGTGGCGGACTATTAGGATAGGGAAATGCGGCTGTTAAAAAGAACTTAGGCTTTCCTGGATCAGCATCGGCCTCAAATATTTTTAATTTCTCCCAGCGCTCTAGCCACTTATTCGTAAGCTTGTATAGTCCTTCTCCACTCACCTAAGCAGCACCTTGTAAGTAGTGCAACATATACCAATATTTTAAGTTCTTTTAGAAAGGCCAGCATCTGTCTGAGGAGGCAATATTTAAAAGAATGAATTTGTAGTGTCATAACCTCTTCATGTAGACTTAGTTATACATGGGTTTTCTAAAAATTTGATTAAGGGAGTGAATAGTCCGAGGTGGAAATGCTATGGTCTTTCCTTTCCGAAGTGTCCAGGATTTTCAGATAGAAATACCTGATGAAGTTGAGATTTTCAGAAAAAGTGTTAGAGAGCTGGTTGAACAAAAGATAATGCCTAGATGGCAGGAAATAGAGAAAACAAATGAAATTCCAAAAGAGATTTTCAAAGAAATGGGTGAACTAGGCCTCTTTGGAGTAGGGATACCTGAAGAATATGATGGTCAAGGTGGAGGACAGCTAATGACTGCTATTCTGACAGAGGAAGTCGCCAGGGCTATTCCAAGTCTTGGCGTAGCTATTGGAGTTAACCATCTCTTTGGAATACCTATACTACTCTTTGGCTCAGAGGAATTAAAGAAGAAATATATACCACCTATTGCACGAGGAGAGGCCTTTGGTGCACATGCAAACACAGAACCTGTAGCTGGAAGTGATGTAGCTGGTATACAGTCAAAAGCCAAGAAAGTTAATGATCACTACGTTATTAATGCAAGGAAAGTATTCATAAGTGGTGCTGGAAAGGCCAATTACTTTGTAGTTTCAGCTAGAACTGAGCCTCCAAAAGCCGATAAAAGATGGTGGGGAATAACAGTTTTTGTTGTCGAAAAAGACTGGCCTGGTGTTAATGTGGGACAACAATTTAAAGTCATAGGGATGAGAGGAGAACAACCTTATGAAGTCATATTAGAGGATGTGAAAGTTCCTGCTGAGAACGTCGTTGGTAAAGTCAATGAGGGCTTTAAGATTGTTGTTACAACCTATGATTACACTAGAATAGGTATAGCCGCCCAGGCAGTCGGAATAGCCCAGGCATCATTCGAAAAAGCATTAAATTATGCTCTCCAGAGAGAAACATTCAACAAACCAATTGTAACCCATGAAATGATAATAGATAAGATTGCAAATATGTACATAAGACTTGAGGCCGCTAGACTATTGACATATTGGGCCGCAACACTAGCAGATAAGGGAAGAAAAGAATTCGTGATAGCCGCAAGTTTAGCCAAAGCTTTTGCTACTGAGACCGCTGAATGGATAGCCAGACAAGCCATACAAGTTCATGGAGGTTATGGTGTAGATACAGAGATGGGTGTTGAAAGATACCTAAGGGATGCAATAATAACCACAATATATGAAGGTACCAATGAGATCCAGCGTCTAACTATAGTACGACAGCTTGTAAGACAGGCTTTTGGACTAAGAATATAACCCAATATTTTTCTTGTAATCATTTCTCTTTAAACAAACCTTTTAAGTTTTAAATATTACCATCTGAAAATCGGTGATAAATGTCTTGGGTCTTCCTCCTCTAAAGGAACTTGAGAAAAGACTCCAAGAAAAGATAAATGAACTTACGGACCAAAAAAAGAAAGTTATCGAAGAAAAACACAAGGAGAACATTGAATACTTAACAAAAAGACTAGACAATATAGCAAAAGAGTTTGCGAAAAGAATTAGTACTTAGGTAATTCTATATAATCCTCTACGACATTAATTATTTCATTAAACTTTCTCTGGTGTTCATCTAGAAAATCTCTTAGAAGTCTTGCTGCAAACCTTTTATCTTCCCCACATAGGATCCTTCCGTTCCTACACTTATCATAGATCTCTCTTAGAACATCGTCATCTAGCAAATGATATAGATATAGTTCATAGATCATACATTTGTCAGGAACACCTCCAAACCTTCTTTGCTCATCTGCTGTCGGTCTACCTCCAGTATATGCATTCATTAGTTTAGACGTGGCTATCTCAATAGGTTCATTTAAACTTATGTAACTTTCTGGCCTACTGCTGCTCATTTTTTCTCCTCCATCGAGCCCCCTCATCAACTTATGATAGGTACTGGCTGGCTTTGAGAGACCTGGTATATCGGTACCTAATCTCTCGGCTATGTCTCTAGTAAGACGTATATGAGGATCTTGATCTGGTCCTACAGGAACCACCACGATCTTATACTTACCAAACTCCTCAAGTGTGGGATGAAGTATATCTGCTACCTGCGTAAATATGGCTATAACCTTGCCTGGCTCTATATCACCGTATATGGCCTTAAGCTCAGAAGTTGTAACTTTAGAGGAAGCCATTTGTGCAAGTCTATAATATGCAGGTTCATAGTTTGTTTGCATATAAAATACAGCCCTTTTAGGATCCACACCTAACGCTATCAGATTGGCCACATAATTTTTTGCATTTTCTAAAAGTTTTTTTCTAGGTATTTTCCTTACGGCGTAAGCCTCTGCATCAGCCATAGCTATAAATGCTTTCACACCCATGTTCTGAAAGTAAATTATTTGATCAGCAACCATCTTATGTCCAAAATGAAAAGGACCACTTGGCATAAAACCTGTGACTAAGGCTGCCTTACCTCCATGTTCAACTGTATTCAGAAATTTATCAAGATCTCTATGTGCAAAAACTATCCCTCTACTATAAAGCTTTGATTTACCTCCAATCCTCTCTATTCTTTCAAGGAGATTTTTAGTAGGAGAGAGACCGAAAAACTTGAAAAGCTTCTCATACTCTTCAATAAGTACATGCCCCCAAGGATCAAGCCTAAAGTTCTCCATAAATAATACTACCCCCAAATGAAGGCCTTAGTAAAACCGTTTTTAAAGCTAAAAGCCATTAGAGTTATAATCTTGAGGTGATTAAGTTGTTAGCAGGAGTCATTAGTGACACACATGATAATCTTAAATCAATAGATAAGGCCTCAAGAATATTTAACGAACACAAGGTAAACATAGTAATTCATTTAGGTGATATAATTGCTCCTTTTTCTCTTGAAAGGCTAGCTAAAAAGCTCAATGGCATCAAAGTCATAGGAGTCTACGGAAACAACTGCGGAGAAAAGATAGGTCTTCAGGTAGTTGCAAGAAACTACAGCATAGAGCTTGACGATCCTCCAAAGCTAATAAATATCAAAGGAAGAAAAATTCTAATCTTACATGGATGGGGACCTACTGACTTCACAAAGAAAATAGCGGAAGCTTTACTCATTTCTGGTAAATGGGATGCTGTTCTTTATGGGCATACCCATAAAAAAGATCTTAGATATTTCAGTGGGAGATTACTTCTAAATCCAGGAGAGGCAGCGGGTGTTCTTTATGAACCTAGTGTTGCCATATTAGATATTACCACATTAAAAGCAAGAATAATTCCACTAGAGTGATAAAAATGTACACAGTGTTTTTAGGTCCTCTTTGTTCATTTCTTAAGAAACTCCCTACAATCTTCGATGAGGAGGTTGTAGGATATATCATTGGTAATTTTTATGGCAATAGGACTATCGCGTCTATGATAATTTTGGCAAAAAATTTATCTAAAAGACCAATGATAGAATTTTGGGTCGACCCTAAGGACACTTTTATGGCCTCTAAAGTTGCCGAGAAATATGTCCTTGAGCTTATAGGAATCTTCCATACCCATCCAAAGAGCAATTGCTATCCATCAAATCTTGATAAAAAGAACATGAAGCTATGGCCTGTAGTTTGGGTAATATCATCTAAGAATTGCATATCTGCATTTACTCTATCAAACAAGGGAGAAATCCTTGAACATAATCTAGTATGTTAAGATCATCCAGGCACTATAGGAGCTATTGTGAGAACACTCAAAACTAGAAGAAGTGTAGCTGATTGAATACCCATGCTTATAATCTTTCCTAAGTTATCTCTGAATCTAAGTCTTAATAAATCATCTAATATCTTTGCCCCATCAGTGATGAAAAGAGGTGCTGCATTAACTAAGGCTAAAGCATAGTTAAGTATTGCACTAAAATATACTATGTATCCCATATCATTAAAATTATTCACTATCATTATGCCTACCTTGCTGTACCCTTTGGGTTTTATTATATTAAGCGTATAAATAGTACCTCCCCTTAAAACAGTCATACTTAAACTTATTTTTTTGTTAGGATTATTTATTCCTATATTTTTAAGCTGTTGGACAACATTATTGATACATCTAACTTTTACCCCATTAATGCTAACTATTATATCACCTTTATTGAGACCAGCAATATATGCAGGGCTCTTGGGAACAACACTGACAATTCTTATCCCAGAAGTTAAATGTGGACATGCACCAGAAACTAAACCCATGAATATTAAGAAGAGAATTACATTAGCAGCAACACCAGCACTGTAAACCTTTACACGTGAAGATATCTTTGCCTTCTTAAGTTCATCCTCATCAACTTCAACAAAAGCAGCTGGTATAAATGCAAAAAGTAGAAAGCCTGCACTCTTAACCTTAAGACCTTCAAACTTAGCAACAAGTGCATGGCTTAATTCGTGGAAAAGGGCTGCAATGCCAAGTGCTATAAGAACGTAGGGTAAAATATTCCAAGGCACTGTAACTCCTGGAATTAGAGGTGCCAGACCTATTTTAGACGCTCCAGGTATAGTCTTAAAGTACCTATAATACACTACTTCAAATATTTCATAATAGAAGAGAACTAATGAAATGAAGAGAAGGACAACACCAACCCATGAAATAACCTTTTGGGTTTTATTAGAACTTTTATTCGGATTAATAGTTATTGGTAACCTCAACATAAAGAAGAACGGGTATACTAAAAGCTTCTCATTTTTGTTCTTATAAAGAATCCATGCAATAGTCCAAGCGATTGTTACTGCTGCTACTATTGCTAGAGCTGCTGAGACCATGCGTCTTATCACCATATAATTTTTCTGCCTTTCCAATAAAGATATGTGAGCTTTTAAGTTAATATGGAAATTTAAAGAAGAGGGCCCTCAAAGTGAGCAAAGTTTGTGTAATTGGGACTGGAGCTGTGGGATCTATCATTACCCTCTCAGCAAGTTTAGGTGGTTGCAATGTCATACCTTTCTCAAGAAGAGAGGAGATAAGAGAAATTGTAAGGCCCTTTCCAATGAGATTTAAAGTATTTGAATCGGGAACTTTGCCAAGCACTTGTGATTATGTTATCATTTCAGTAAAGAGCTATGACACGAAAAGTGTTGCTGACTTAATATCTCTTGGATTCATAAAAGGTCCAGTTTTAGTTGTCGCACAGAATGGCATAGGAGGATTGGAAACCATCAAAAAAATCGTGGAAGATAATGTGATTGTAGCCTCGGCTGTAGTAAATCTTGGTGTAATAAAAAGAGGACCCCTTGTAGAACTTAAAGGAGAGGGCCCTATATACCTTGGATGTATAGGATATGATTGTACCTGGGCACTAGAACCTCTAGCAAAATGCCTGAAAATGGGAGGGCTTAACATAATCCTTTCAAGTAATATAAGCACTATTAGAAAGGAGAAAGTTATAGTAAACGCAATAATCAATACACTCACTACAATTCTTCATGTAAAAAATGGCTATTTGCTTGCTGATAATAGCCTTGACGATCTAATTAGGATCCTTTCATTTGAGGCCTCGATTAGCTTAGGAGTTAATCCTGATAATGTCATAACAAAAGTTAAAGAGATAGCTAAATTAACATCAGATAACTTATCGTCTATGTTACAAGATCTCGAGTCTTGTAATCCCCTAGAACTAGAATCAATAGTAAAACCTATTGCAAGAACCTCCCCTGTTTATCTTGTTTTCTACAAGTTGTTAAGAGCTCTAAGAAAAAAAGCATGTGAATCCAATAAGTAAGACAGAAATATAGTAAAATATGCCCTAAAAACATATGAGAAGTGTTGCTTGAATTGATTCATAAACATTTGAAGACTTTAGAAACCATATTTATCTTATTCAAGTTTTTGAAGAACTTGGAGTTTCCTTTTCTTTTTCTTCTGCCTCTCCTTCTTTTTTCTGTTTAATCTCCCTAACCTTTATCTTAATATAAGCCTCCAAGCTATTTATATCACTAAGGGTTTCCTTGATATCCCTTAACAAAAGCTGGAGCCTGGATTCAAGGTCAGGAATAGATACTATACTCTCGTCAAATCTTATTGTAGCCACTCCATTATCGATTTTTAGATCAACTGGTTTCTTTCCTAACCACCTTTCAACAAGGAAATGAAGCTTTTCCTCAGTATTTTTTAGGATCCTGTCAACCTTAAGAACTATTTTAAGCTTCTTTCCAGCAAGAGGGTGATTAAAGTCCACATAGGCAAATCTCTCAGTCACCCTAATTATCCTTCCGACCCTTCCTCCTACTTCTATTTCTCTTCCAAGAGTAGGAGTAATGTTATACCTTCTGAGCTGTTTTATCGGAATTCTAACAACCAAATCTTCTTTTCTGATTCCATAAGCTTTCTCTGGGGGGGCCTCTATCTCTTTCTTCTCACCTTCATTCATATCTTTTAGTGCTTCTTCAACTGCACCAATTAACTGGGACCTTCCATATATTATTAGCCTGGAACCATAGTTCTTCTTTTCGTCATATATTCCTGCTTTTTTGGCAAGCTCAACATTTGTAGTATCTACAAGCTCTTCCTTATTATCAGAAATAGCATAGATTGTATAGTTTAAAAGCACATAGTCCCCTTGAGATATAGACACCTCAACCACCTCTTCTCAAATACCAACCCAAATCTATCAAAGGCACGAGTCTTCTAGTCCTGCCCCTGAGTTCAACCCTACCCCAACCAAGAGGTTCTCCGAGAATATTAATTACTATGCTCATTGGTTTACTTCCTATATTTAAGATCATTCTAGTTGGAACAGTTCTCCCATACAGAAATCTTTTCTCCCCTTTCTCGTTGACAACGTGACATCTAATCTCAGTTTTACAAAGTTTTGAAAGCCTTCTAGCTAGAGGGAGTCCTGGTTTGAATTTAACCTTATGTGAAGTTTTATAAATTAATCCTAGATAAAGCCCTCCTGCATATATGTTATTAATGGTATTTGAATGCTCAAAATTAGCAAAAGAAATCTCAAACACATCATGATATTTGGCGTCTTTTAATTTAAGTATATATAAATCCTTCCACGATATAGGTACTTTTTTAGTAATAAAACCTGCCTCTCTAAGAAAAACCTTGAGTACATTTATTTCTTTTTTGGAAGCTCTTTTAAGTTCTATTACCAAAATATCATTCCTCTTTTTTCTTAATTTTGCATACAAAGAAGCCTTCAGTTCCATGAATATAAGGAAGTAATCTTCCACAATTTGTAACTTGCTCATTAAACCTTGTTCTTCCATACTCTTCAAATCCCTTAACATGAGGAATATTAAGAGAAAGCGTTTGTAAATCCTCTCTCTTATCCAACATCGTAGAGATAACAAACTCACCTTCTTCCACAGCTAATGTACATGCTGCATAGACAAGTATACCTCCTGGCCTAAGATAATTAATAGCGGCTTTGAGCATTTCAAATTGTAAAATAGAGACTTCAATTAAGTCGTTTGGGCTTCTACTTCTTTTTCTTAAAGGATCTTTTCTTATTATTCCCTCTCCAGTTGAAGGAGCATCTAATAAAACCTTTTCAAATAAGTTCTTGAAGACCAAAAACCTAGAATCGCCTCTAAGCAAGATGAAACTACTAAAACCCATTCGGCTTAAGTTACTTCTAAGAGCTCTCATCCTTCTTCTGGAGATATCAACAGCAACAAGTCTAGCAGAGTCTTTAGTCAATTGTAATATCTGAGAGGCTTTGCCTCCAGGAGCCGCTGCCATATCTAAGATCAAATCTCCTGGTCTCACATTGAGCTCATAAACTGGGAGCATTGATGCTGGATCTTGTATGTAGTAATAACCACTCAAATATTCATGTGTAGCTCCTATAGAAACCTGTCCTCCCTCTATACTATATCCATGAGGAGAAAAAGCTAAAGGATACAATACGAAACCCTTTTCCTCAAGTCTCTCTTTGAGCCTTCTACATGATATAAGATAATCGTTACATCTAATAGTTTCTGGCAGAGGAATTTCGTTTACTTCGAGGAGTTCAAGTGTTTCAATTTTTCCAAACATTCTCAAATATCTCTCAATCATATACGGTAAATAACCATATCTATCAGCTAAAGTCTTGGCTTCATCAGAGATCCTGGATGGAAGTATTTTTTCTAATTTCTCTCTATATTCCTTCATATCTTAAGACCCTTTAACAATTATGCATGATTCCCTTTAAGTCTTAAAACTAAAGATACCTAAAAAACAGAGTTATATAGAGTTTTTACTATAACCTCAAAATTGGTGCTTAACTTTGAGTCTGGAGACGACAAAAAGCAACAACTATGGAAGACTTATAATTCCTGGTAGATTTCAACCTCCACATTATGGACATATAGAAACAATAAAGTACGCTCTAAGCCTAGCCAATGAAGTCATAGTCATTATAGGCTCTGCACAGGACAGCTTTTCTCTAGAGAATCCTTTGACTGCTGGAGAACGTATTGTCCTTTTAGAAAAAATACTAGAAAAACACATTGGAACCGATTACTGTAAGAGAGTTAAAATAATCCCCATAATGGATATTAATTCAAATAAAATGTGGGTTCAATATTTGAAAATGTTATTACCTCCTTTTGATGGCGTAGTCTCTGGAAACGAACTTGTCCTTTTGCTCTTTGAAGATATGGGGTTAATTGCTATAAAACCTCCGATGTTTAGGAGGAAGATCTGTAGTGGCACTGAGATAAGAAAGAGAATTATCGAAGGAAAAGAGAACTGGACAGAATGCGTACCAAAGGATATAATTGACGACCTTAGAAAAATAGGATTTGTTGAAAGGCTTAGAAGACTTTCAGGTGTATAATAGCATGGAAGAAAAACCCATTGAAATAGATGGTTCTATGGGAGAAGGTGGTGGTCAGATATTAAGGAGTGCCCTTTCTATAGCCTCAATACTAAGAATTCCTATAAGAGTTTACAATATAAGGGCCAAAAGAAAAAGACCTGGACTAAGACCTCAACATCTAACAGCAGTCAAGGCACTAGCCGAGATAACAGATGCCAAAGTAAGAGGAGCTTTTGTTGGCAGCACAGATCTAATTTTTGAGCCCGGTACAATAAAAGGTGGAAACTTTAAATTTAATGTAGGAACTGCTGGGAGTGTTTCATTAGTCTTACAAGCACTTCTACCTGTGCTTGCTTTTGCACCAAAAAAAGTCAAGATTGAAATAAGAGGAGGAACTGATGTTCCCATGGCTCCGACGATTGATTATATTAGAAAAATATTTTTCTGGTATCTTAACATACTTGGCTATCGCATTGAACTGCAACTACTGAGGAGGGGGCATTACCCAAAAGGAGGGGGCATTGTTAGGCTAAATATTGAGGATCCTCCAAACGAGTTTAAGGGAACCGACTTTATCTATAGGGGGAATATTGTTAAAATCAACATATATTCCCACGCTGTTAGACTTCCCAAACATGTTGCAGAAAGACAAAGCTATGCAGCCTTATCCCTAATTGAAAAGAATCTTAGAGTCAAACCAAAGATATATCTCGAATGGAACCCTCCAGAAAAGGATCCTCATCTTGGTCCAGGAAGCGGGGTTTTAGTCGAGGCTATATGTGAGAGATCAAAACTTGGAGGAGATTCCCTGGGGGCTAAAGGAAAGAGAGCTGAAACCGTAGGAAGAGAGGCAGCTGAGGTTCTCATAGAAGACCTTAAAACTGGAGCTCCACTGGATAGACATATGTCTGATATGATACTCATATATCTTGCATTTGCATCGAAGAAGTCTAAAATATTTGGAGCCAAGTTGACCATGCACACTTACACGATGCTTAAACTTCTAAAAATTCTAATAAGTGAATTTAACTATGAAATAATCGAGGGCTCTTTAGAAAAACCGTTTAAAGCCAAGATTATTCCTCAAACACATTAAATAAAAATCTATAGCCTAAAAACATTCTTTAAGTTTTTTGCATAATTATTATCTTGTGAAAGGTGATTGAGTTGAAAAGAGTAATCGTTGAGGAAGAAATAAATGGTTTTGAGTTTAGAGAATTTGAAGAGTTTGGGAGACCTAAGTACTTAATTCTAGGACTTCCCGACGTAGGACTTGTTGGAACTATAAGTGCAGCACATCTAGTTAGAACTCTAAACCTAAATGATGTTGTTGGAGTCGAAAGTTATACATTCCTTCCTCCAGTTGTCGTTATATCTAATGGAGAACCTAAATATCCAATGAGAATATATAGCAATGGAGAAATTGCCATACTAGTTACAGATGTTCCAGTTAACACTCCTGGGATAGCCCCCCTTGCATCGGCAATAGTTGAATATGCAAGAAGAAAGGGTGTTGATCTAATAATTAGCGTGACAGGCCTAGGTTCTCCTAGAAGACTAAAGGGAGGATCGCCCTCAGTCTATTGGCTTGTATCTGATCCAGAGACAGAAAAGTTTGCCAAAGAAATTAAAGGAATAGAAAAACTTAATGAAGGTATACTTGTGGGTCCCTATGCCATAATTCTTAAGGAAGCTGCCAGACGTTATATAAGAAACCTAGTTATAATGGTTGAATCTTATCCTGAGTTTCCAGATCCTGAAGCAGCTGCTGAGGCAGTCAAGATCTTCTCAAAAATATCAAATATAGAGATAGACATATCAAAACTGCTAGAGGAAGCAGAAACTATAAAGCTAAGACTAAATAGCTTAATGAAAGAAACAAAGGAGACCTTAGCCAGAATGGGCAAAGGATTTGAGTACAGACCTCCTCTAATTTACTCGTAAGGGCTCTGATTAGACCAAATAAAAACTAAGAGGTGTATTCGTTGAGCTGGGACCCATTCAAAATAATAGAGGACATGTTAAGGAACATGAGAAAAAGAATGCAGGAAACAGAAAGACTCATGGACGAGATGCTACAAAATTTCTTGGGCTCTGAAAGAACCTACGAAAGATTCTATGAGAAAGCCATGGAAACCCTAAAAAGCGGTAAAGAGGAACCACTAGCATCAATATATGAGGAGGGTGAATATGTCATAATAGCTGTATCTGTTCCAGGAGCCAAAAGAGAAACTCTTGATATTAAAGTATTTGAAGATAAAGTTGAAATTATTGCATCCTTGGATACAAGAAAGGTTTCTCGAGCATGGGGGTATTCTTATAGACATCTAACCCTAAGAGAATATAGGGGGCTATATCCACTACCATCAAGAGTAGATCCATCAACAGCAAGATATGAAGTTAAGGGTGATTTAGTTTTAATAAGAGCTAAAAAGAAATATTAAAGTTGAACTCCTGTTTCTCGATCCTGTCTTCTTTCTGCTCATAAAGAATTACATTAAGTCTCTTTCTGTCTGAGACATTTATAACAAGAAAGCTAGGCTTCATTGAACCTCCGCCTCCTCCCCAGACTCCTGTTAAACTTCCTGGATTTAGATGTACTATTCCTCTATATTCCTTAACCAATGGTCTATGAGTATGGGCTGAGATTAGAACATGGACGTTCATTTCTCTTGCAATATCCGTTAGTTGATCTAGATTTCCTCTTGGATAGACCTGATGACCATGAAGGACACCTATATAAATATCATCTATATGAAATTTAACTCTTTCTGGTAAATCTAGATAGTCCATATTTCCAACAACAACATAAAACATTGAGGTCAAGGACTTGGCCCATTTAAGCACATCCTCAGATACCAAATCACCTCCATGAACCAAGATATCTGAATTTCTGACCTCGTCCATCAATACTGATTCTATTCCAGATGGAATCCAAGAAGCTCTCTCAGGTATATGCGTGTCTGCAATTATGATTATCTTTGGCATTAAAGATATCACCTTTCCTCAAATGTTATTAAAAAATTATGCTTTTATATAACTCCTACTGATTTGTCTTCTCTTTTTCTGTGGCAACATCTAAGGACTCTCCCAAAAGTTCTGCTATATCTCTGACCTCGAAATTAAACTGATCAGCCTCTGCTCTAAGCATAGTATTGCAATAGGGACAAGCAACAGCCACAACCTTAGCCCCTGTTCCTGCAGCCTCTTTGGCTCTGATTGTTGCTAGTCTCTCGCCTTTCTTTATCTCATAGAACATATGTCCTCCACCACCTCCACAACAGAAACTTCTAGACCTGTTTCTTGGCATCTCTACAAAATCTGTTCCTGGAATTGATCTTATGACTTCTCTCGGCTCTTCAAAAACACCATTCCATCTGCCAAGATAACATGGATCATGATATGTAATCTTTAGATCAAGCTCCTTTGATGGTCTTATCTTGCCCTCAGCTATAAGCCTCGAAAGTAAAATACTATGATGTTCCACTTTGAGCCTTTCTAAAACCTTAGCGAGTTCCTTAGTATCATCCTTTGATTCAAGATATTTCTTATATCTTGGGTATTCATTCTTAAAGACATGATATCCATGTGGACAGTTCACAAGCAATTTCCTAAACCTATACCTAGAGAGGATTTCTAAGTTCTGTTTCATTATGTCAACAAAGAGAGTTTCTTCACCCATTCGTCTTGCAGGTTCACCACAGCATCCTTCCTCAAGAAGCACACCAATTTTAAATCCCTGTTTTTTCAATATTGCGATTACATTCTCGGCAACTGGTCTTATTCTAGGATCATAACTTGTAACGCAGCCTATCCAATATAGATAATCATACTCCCCTTCCTCTTTTGCTATTATATCATCACCAAATTTTTCAGCAAGAGATTGAATCCATTCCTCTCTATCAGCTGGATTAAACCCAAATGGATTACCCTGTTGCATCAAGTTATAAAGCGCATTCTGTGCGTCCTCTGGTATATCTTCACTAGCACTTGATATCATTCCTCTTCTTAAATCTATTATAGTATCGACATGATGCACCAAGACTGGACATTCATATAGACATGCACCACAAGTAACACAGCTCCAGACAGCTTCAGGATCTATCTGGAACTTTTTCTTACCAACAACCTCTTCGTCCCACTTGTCCTTGTACATGATATTTCTCAACGTAACTATGACATCTCTTGGGCTTAATATCTTTCCAGAGTTATAAGCCGGGCATGCATTTGTACACCTCATACATGAAGTGCATGCATCAAAGTCCATCCTTTGTTTCCAAGTAGTATCAGATAGCTTAACTATTCCTATTGTTTCACCTTTCTCTATTCTCTCATCTATATCCTCAATAGGTTTTATTACCTGTGCATCAGGAACTGTTCTTGCAAAGGTAACATTTAATGTTGCCGCTGCGATATGCCAGAGATTTGTGAATGGTATCAGGGCAAGCATAAGTTGGGCAAAGAGAAAATGGAAAAGCCACAGCGGTCTATATATAGCCCTTAGTTCTTGAATACTCAAACCTGAAGCCCATTTAAATACTAAATACCCAACAGGATCATAATATGGACTTTCATAGGGTGCCCTTAATTTAACTGAACCCGCACTTGCCATACCATCCAAGAAAAACCCTGTTATTACAATTACGATAAACCCTACAAGGACTGCATAATAAGTAGAGTCCTTCGGTAGATTTGGTGTTAGATTTAGGGCTCTCCTTGTAATAGCTATAAGGCTTCCTATAAGAACCATTAGACCTGCTATGTTATCAAGGAACTTGTAGACCTCAAAGAACCTTCCATATATAAATGCCTCTCCATAAATATCATGAAATATGTGGAGATCTATAGCCCTAAGTATTGTTGCTAGAAAGAGCCAACCCATACCCAAGTATATAAGAAGATGCATAACTCCTGGAAATCTTTGCCTTAGAACTTTCCACTGAAGAAGAGCATATTTCGTCAATGTCTTTAATCTTGAACTCCAAGGTCTCCACTTTATTTTTTGCCCGCCATAAGTCCATCTTTTATATCCTTCCCAAAGTGCATAAAGCAATACTATAACTGTTATGGTAGATACTATATATACTATTGGTATCAAATCCTCAACGAACAACAGGTGATGTATCATAGGCGGCCTTGGGTTCAGCAACACATTCTACCTCCTTAAGACCTCTCTTCCAGGAATAGCTCTTACAAAAAGGTTGCTAAGTTCTGAAAATATGCCCTAATATAGACCTAGTTAATTTCAGCTCCTTTTTAATCCTTAGTTAGAATATGAAAGTGCCTTAAGAAACCTAATTAAGTATTTAAACAGTTCTTCCTTCAGCAAATATTAATTATTAATAAAAGAACTAAAACAAGCCATCATAAAGTAATACCCAATTAAAAAATATCATCAAGATCTTTAAATTCCAGATTCTATATAAGCGCTTATACCCTACTTTCTTCCTGAGAGCTCCCTAACAGTGCAACCAAGAACTGAGGGAACGACGATGGTTAATGATCCTGAAAAACTAATCAAGTATCTAAGGAAAACGCTGGAGAAGGACAACGATATTGAGGGAAAAGACAAAAATGACGAGGAAAAAAATTCTTCCGATAGAAAACATGGGGAAAGGAATAGAAAGGTTACTATCTTAGATTTCATAAGAGATGAAAGGAAAAGTCCTAGACCCATAAAAAGGAATAGAAAGAAAGAACAACCTCTAATTCATAATGTCTTAGACAAAAAGAGCAATAACAAGAAAACAACGAAAGATTCGAAATCAGAATCAACTAAGGGATTCTCGGAGAAAAATGTAGTTAGTAATTCCAATAAAAGCTTCATTATCATGAAGGAGAAAAAAACGCAATCAAGACATGAAAATGGCGAAAATCGATCGATTAACAGGATAAGAAAAAAACCTGTAAATATAGAAGATGTGTTTGCCATCGAAAAAATTAAGGAGAAGTTTATTCCCGAGAAAATACTTGGCACATATGCAAAAAGTGCTGAAGGTTTTCTTTTAGAGATAGAATATGATGGCAAGCTTAACAAGGCTGTTGCATTAATATATGATCCCGAGAAAGACAAAATAATAAAAGTCCCCGACAAAACTGGACATAAGCCTTATATTCTCACAAACCTTACACCTGAAGAAATAAAGGAAAGAAAAAAGAATGTTGAAAAACATGAGTCCTTCGAGAGATTTGACATAGTAGTAAAAATAAATCCCATAAAAAGAGAGAAAACTAAGATGACAAAAATAGTTGTTAAAGATCCTTTAGCTGTCAGAAGTCTCAGAGAGAGGTTTAGAGGTGAAAATGAGGGGGCTTGGGAAGCCGACATAAAGTACCACCATAATTATATATATGATCTAGGCCTTGTCCCTGGCATGAGATACAAGGTTAACAAAGATTGGCAATCCTTAGATAACGAGGTTAGTAAAGATTTCAAGATATCTGTTCTTAAAGCTCTTAATCTCTCTGAAGAAAGCCTGAAAAATATATCTTATTGGCTTCCTCTTTTCGAAAGATCACCTCCAAGGCCCTGTATGGCTGCTGTTGATATAGAGGTTTATACTGAAGATATAGGTAGGGTTCCTGACCCTGATAAGGCCGATAATCCGATTATTAGCGTGGCTGTTAGTAGAAATGATGGCAAGAAGAAGTTATTCATGCTCTTCAGAAAAGACTTACCCCTGGGTAACATATCAAATATCGATGTCGAAATGGAGATTTATGATGACGAAAAAGCTTTACTTCTTGACCTAATGAGTTATCTAACCGAATGTCCAATTATAGTGACGTTTAATGGTGATAACTTCGATCTTCCCTATATCAGAAACAGAATGAAAACATTAGGCCTAAGCGAGTGGTCTATGGGTATTAAGCCTAAAAGAGATCATTATAGTATATCTTGGGGAGTTCATATAGACCTTTATAAGTTATTTGACATAAAGGCACTTCAGACCTATGCCTTTGGAAACAAATATAGAGAAAAGAACCTAGATACTATAGCCGAAGCTCTTTTGGGTGAGCATAAGGTAGAACTTCCAGATATAATCTCCAATATAACCCTAAGTCTCCTAGCCAAATATAACCTAAAGGACGCAGATCTAACGCTTGAGCTACTAACCCATAACTCTTACCTTATATGGAACCTCATAATTCTGTTGATGAGAATATCAAAGCTAGGAATAGAAGATGTTACCAGAAGCCAGGTATCCAGCTGGATTAAAAGCCTAATGTACTGGGAACATAGAAGAAGAGGCTATCTTATACCAAGAAAGGAGGACATAATGAAGCTAGGAGGTGTTGTTAGGAGCAAAGCTAGGATAAAAGATAAGAGATATCAAGGTGCAATAGTACTTTCTCCTCCTCAGGGCATCTTCTTTGATATAGTTGTATTAGATTTTGCAAGTCTGTATCCTTCAATAATAAGAAACTGGAATCTGAGCTATGAAACGGTCAATAACCCCTATTGTGATAACAATATCAAAAATATCCCTGATGTTGGCCATAAAGTATGTATGTCAATAAAAGGTATAACTAGTGAAATCGTAGGTCTTCTCAGAGACTTTAGAGTAAAAATCTATAAGAGAAAAGCTAAAGATAAGAGCCTTCCAGAAGAGGAAAGACTATGGTACAACACTGTCCAAGCGGCAATGAAAGTTTACATTAATGCTAGCTACGGAGTTTTTGGTAATGAAAGCTTTGGCTTCTTTAGCCTTGCTGTTGCAGAGAGTGTTACTGCTATTGGTAGAAATACTCTATTGGATGCATTAAGAGAAGCTGAAGAACTGAACCTTCATATAGTTTATGGAGATACTGACTCATTGTTTGTATGGAGTACTGATAAAGAAGCTATGGAAAAACTCATTGAATATGTCAGGGAAAAACATGGATTGGATCTAGAAGTTGATAAAATCCTTAAGATAGTTCTTTTTAGCGGACTTAAGAAAAACTATATAGGAATAACAAACGATGGTGAGGTCATAATAAAGGGCATGATTGGAAAAAAGAGTAACACACCTGAATTCATAAAGAACGAGTTCGCCAATGCTGTAATTCTTCTATCTGGCATGAAAGGACCTGAGGATGTATCAAAAGTGCTAGAGGACCTGAGAGAGCTGGTAAAGAATATGTATACAAAGCTTAAGAATAGAGAGTATACATTAGACGAGCTAGCTTTTAAAATTTCACTTACTAAGAACCTTAAAGAATATACTAAAAACACACCACAGCATGTAAAAGCTGCACTACAACTTAGCAAACATGGAGTCCTTGTAAAGAAAGGTGACATAATACCCTTTGTCAAAACTAGAGATAGCCTAGGAGTGAGACCCATAAGATTAGCAAAGCTCTCTGATATTGACATAGGCAAATATATGGACTATGTCAGGACTGCATTTGAGCAAATGCTTTTAGCATTTGGTATAACATGGGAAGAGATTTCAGGTGTAAGCTCCTTGCAGAGCTTCTTCACATAAGGTTATGCTTTTTATTAAACACTCTTATTACCTTTCTTATTAATATTATTTGTTGCAAAGGAATGAGGAACGACTTCGGATCTGAGACCTTTAGGGTCTAGGAGGAACCGTGTGAGGTCTGACCAGATTGCAGGCTCCCTGTAATAAGGTGTTTGAGCAGATAACTAGAGTTCTTGGAGCATTAGATGGAATCCAAAGATCAATAGAAAGGTTAGAAGAGGCGCTAGACTCTTTGGCATCGACCATATATGCAGATTGCCTTTTGGAAAGAATAGATAACGGGAAAATTATCAGAAGCGGTCTACCCACACCTGTTAGCTTTATTATAAAGACTAAAGAGAACATCTATGTAGTTAAGGCAAAAATAGTATCAAACTATGAAGATGCCATAAGAACAAGAGATCTTGCTGAAAAACTTTTCTCTCAAACAGAAGGAAGAAAACTTATTCCGACACTTGTAACAAGCAAATATAAAAGTCATGATCTTCCAAGCGGAGTCAATATTGTGATCTGCTAGAGTCCAAGGACTGTGGCAAAGAACCCTGGAAGATTATGTCTTATAGGACAAAATCTAACTCCCCATTTACTTGCATACCATCTCTTTTTTACCCAGTTAGGAGGGTCAATTACGTGAAAGCCTAAATCCTTAGCATATTCTATATTTAACTCGTTTTCCTCCCAAGTTACTGTACATGTAGAATATAATATTCTTCCACCTTTTCTGAGCATGACTTTTGCAGCTCTTAAAAAAGATCTTTGATATATCATTAAATGCAAAACTTCTCTGAATAACTTCTTTTCAAAAATCTTTGGCCTAACACCAAGATTGCTGCATGGAGGATCAATTATTATCTTATCCACTTTTCCTTTAAGGCTTGGAACTAGTTTGTCTATTTCCCTTGAGTCACCTGCCATAATTTTTATCCATGATATTCCCAGCTTGTTAAGGTTAGCTCTAAGCTTATCTACCTTACTCTTTCTATCAATAGCCAATATCCTAGATGATGTACCCACAAGCTGTGCAACATATCCAATTTTTCCTCCAGGAGCTGCTGTAAAGTCAATTATTATTTCTCCGGGTTTAGGTTCAAGCATTCTTATGGCCACCATACTTGGCAAAGATTGAGCATAAAAGAAACCCTTTGAGGCTCCTGGAAGTTCTGCTATCTTAACAGTCTTGTAAATAGAATCCGAGACCTTTACTGCTAATCCTCTTCTGTTTATAACTATTTCATTCTCATTCATCAAGGCGGTTCCTTTTGCTACAGGAACACCATTTGGAGCAAGAATTACAACTTTGTCTCCTTTCTTTACTTTTCTGGCAAATTTGACTCCGGGAGCAAAGAGGTCACTACCAAGCATGACACTCTCAGCAGCCTTCTTATCAACAATAATAGTTTTATATCCATTTTCTTTTTCTATGGGATAAGGCCCTTTAATCTCGAAACCTATAACCTCTGGCATTTTTTCGTCTTCAGTGAAATCTATCGATGCCCTTCTAAGGATAGACTTATACCGATTCGTACTTATCCTTAGTGTATTGATCCTTACATAAAGATATTTAGGAGGGCTTCTTAGGGCTCTGAAAAAAACTTCTAGAGAACCAACCAAAGGTTCAAGTCTCTCCTTCAAACCAAGATCTAAATCTATTGACATAGCATAATAACCATTCACTTTATTTATAACTTTATATATTAAAAGCATTTCGTCTTTCTTTAGGAATATTTTCTTCATAAATTCTAAAAACAAAATGGGAAAGCTTTTATGACATATCTTTGATTTAACAAGAAGAATTGCCTTAGATAAAGAAAATTATCTTCAAGCCACTGAGAAAAGGGTAAATTTTAAGCATAACGCTTTAGTTCTGGATAATGCTTTATAAGCTCGTTCATTATTTCTCTAGCTGTTTTATCAAGAAGACTCCTACCCTCAGGAGTAAGAACCCTACCCTTTCCTGAAATCTTCCTTACTAGACCCGATGCTTCTAATTGTTGGAGTATCTTTCTTATTATACCCCCACTGGCTTTAACGAAATGTTCAGGAGCAGAACCTCTATTAATCCTACCCCCATAGATAGACCTGAATGTTTCAATTCCTATAGGTTCTGAACTCTTATAAAGCTTTCTCAATATAGATGCTGCTCTTATATACCACCAGTTAGGATCTTCTGGAGGTCTTTCTTTATGGATACCAGTCTTTGCAAAGTATGCCCAAGTTGGAGGCTTAACTTGTTCATAGTTCTTAAGCTTCTTGGCAACCCTTTTAATAAGCATGTCTGCTGGAACATCAAGTGCCACGGGCATTCCTAACTCACCCCTCCTAGTCCAGAGGCTTTGAGTACGACCTTTTAGCTCTTAGCTGATCTTTTTCTATAAAAGATTCTCCCCTGACACTCTGTTTCCTATAAAGAACAAAAGTTCTTCCTCTCACACTAGCTAGTTCAGCCCCTAAACGTCTGCTTACCTCGTGTGCTAACTCTTTTCTTCCGAGTCCTGTTATTTCAAGGCACCTTTTTAAGATCTTAACTTTAACATAGCCCTTAGTTTTTAATCTAACATCTATTTCTCTGAGCACTCCCTCGCTAAGGCCGTTTTTTCCTATTATTACATCTACAGCTCCATGGTGTGCTTCTTTAGCAAGAGCTCTAATATTATCACCCATATCATCTTCACCTTTCATCATTTTTATACCCTGTTCTAATAACATCCTTAAAGTTATTTAGCTATATGAGTTTTGGCGTTTGAAATAAAGCTTTCTAATTCAGAAAGAGTTTGCTCTCCAAGCCTATATGTAACAAGTGTTCCATTTTTGAAAACACCAAAGAATGGAAAACCGACATTACCTGTTTTCCATAAAGAAGCCATAATGTTATAACGAACTATGTTAAAAAGCTCCTGGCTCATTATCTCATTCTGGCTTATCACAACAACAAACACCTTTGTATTTGTAACGTTTGAAACCTGAAGAAGTACTGGCCAGAATCTTCTACAATGGGGACATTCCTTATCTAGAACTGCAACAAAAGCAAAACCATTAAGAGATTCTTTAAGCTTAAAGTCAGTAATATCATTCACGGTACCATTAATGACTTCATAGACTCCTGTTGCCGTTAGGCTAAGATAAGTCGAAGCCCCATTCCAACACACGAAAGAACTTGGAATGGATATCTTGAAATCAGAACCTTTGCCTTTGGTCACGTTAATTAGATCCATGGTTATGTTGACTTTAGCATAAACAGTCAACAACGGAAAAACTATCATTCTACTGACTTCTCTTAACGCTATACCAGTATCTTTGCTATAATATATCGTTATATTAATAGAGTAGCCTGTTTGGTTTAGAGAACCTTTATAGATATATACGTACTTACCATCAAGGGTCTCTTCGCCCTTTAACTTTAATATCATACATGTCCTTCCTAACCCCGTATATAGAGGTACCTTTACTTCTTTGCGGCCCAAAAGTTCCTTTGGCAGAAAGAGAGAACCATAAGGGTATTCCACTGGTTGTGCCTTACTGGAATACGTCAGATTTACTTTTATCCAAGGGCCCTGGGTTCCAGATACCGACAACAGTACAGTAGCATTACTTGTCTTTGGTGTTTGTGTAGTGCTGTTTGCAAAGCTCATTAACCATTTATACACAAGCACGGTACCATTATTAAATGGTATGGTATAAACAGTTCCAGTACTGCTACTGTTCGATAATGTTTCTGTAGTTGAGGTAGTTCTTGTTGTCTGTATCGAAGAAGTGGTCCCAGACCTATAGAATCCATTTCTGAAACTTATTGTTGCATAAACCCCAATACTAGCTATCATAACAACTATAACAACTATAGCCGCAACCTTTAATGCCGTATTCGTCATGATTAATACACTCTCATGAGAGAAGGACAGTAAGGAGGATAGATATATTTACCGTTTTTAGGTTCAATTTAATACATGAAGTTTTAACCTATAATCTTTTTATACGTCCTTACATAGACGCTAAGTTGTGTCTTACATAAAGAAAGCCTTTTTTCATCAATAACTATAGTCACTGGTACCTTTCTTGTCTTTACTCTATAAAGATCCTCGGCTGTTTTAAGCACACAGCCGATAAAGTCCTTTAGACTTTTGATAAGATCATTGAGAACACTATCCATTCCTGGTGTCTTCTCTAAAAACTCATAGGTTCTTTCCGATGTCTTCTGAGACAATCTACTAAAAACCGTCCCAAAAAGAATTGAAACCACAAGCACTATTGCAATTACATAGAACTGCCAAGATTTTTCAGAGTTGGAGAAGAACGGAAATATAGCAAAAAGTATTGTATAAATTATAGCCAAAACAGTTTTTTGGATCTTTTTTGACGGTACAGTATTTTCTGAAATTAAATTCTTTACTATACACTCAATCACATTATTTGAGTCTCTTTGCCACTCCTGAAAATCCAGGCTTATAACCATTCTTTTCATAGAAAGCTGAACT
Organism: Acidilobaceae archaeon; assembly: GCA_027082825.1. Taxonomy (GTDB): domain Archaea; phylum Thermoproteota; class Thermoprotei_A; order Sulfolobales; family Acidilobaceae; genus JALWTO01. Next base: position 59,476 of record JALWTO010000005.1, on the reverse strand, counting down.
CTACATGAATAACCTTTCCAAACCTTCCTAAAAATATGAATCCTAATACTCTTAACATTATTTATTCTCCCTAAAAGAGATAGAAATCTCTTTCTTATCTTATCTAGATTCTGAACACTTTGCATTTAGTTGTTACCCTCTTTATCACCTAACATCTGCCTCTCAATGAGTGCTTTGATTTTACATTCCTGACAAAGCCATAAAGATTCAAGAACCCAAGAATCAGCCCCTGACTCTTTAAGTTTCTTTTCCAAATACCTAAGATATTTCATTGAGCCTATAGGTTTTCCACAACGTCTACATTTGGCTATCTGATCACTTGCTACTACCTTCCATTCTTTGTCGTATTCCTTGTTATATTTATACCCTACTTTAATAGCCCCATAAGGACAAATGGCTTCACATATCCCACAAGCAGTGCATCTGCTCATATTAAACTCTAGATTCCTTCTATCTCCTTCATTTCTGACCCTTAACGCTTGGAATGGACACATATTACTACAGGCATCGCAGACCATGCATTTCTCATTGCTAACATCAACAAGACCAACTAGAGGAGCCGAAAACTCCGCTTTCTTAAGGTTATATGTCCTAAAAAGAGAAAGGGCCGCGACCCTATTTTGGTATAACATAGGAGCTCTTTCAATAACTTTGACGTTTGGTTTTTTACTTAATGTTCTTTCAACAACCGAGAAATTAGTAGTAACAGGTATGTTTACAATCTCTGAGAGTTCCTTTGACCAACTTTCCACAATCTCTAGTCCTCCACACTTACCAGAGGTTTCTTTATCACAATAGATTATAGGTTGGAAACCTTGAAGTATAGCCGAAATCATATGAAACTGATCGAACCATCCAGGACATTCTATTGGAACAAAGAATGCTGGTGAAAAACTCCCATTTTTTATCCTTTCTCTTATTTCTACTAACGAATCCCTACATACAGCTATGATCCAAGCCGGTTCAAGACCTATTCTGGATCTTATTGAACTTAAAAACAACTCAAAGGACTTCAAGTTATACTGAGGCATATAGAGAAGACCAAAAGGACATGAAGCCACACAAACACCACAACCTGTGCACATTTCAGGCTTTATAGTAGGTGGCTTACCTTCAAGTGCATTATAAGGACATGAATCTATGCATGCATTACAATATTTCCATTTGGAGCAAGATTCAGGACTTAGAAGTATAGGTGCTGGGACATATTCAAGAAGAGCTGTATGTGGCCTTAAAATAAGCGTCCTCCTGTCTACGGGCTTTTCAGGATTAGTTATATATAGAGCTTTGTGTGACATAAAATTAAGTAATGCAGTATATTTCGCGATAACAAGCCCTATAGGATCTATTAAGTCTTTGACAAGCTCGAACTCTATTGAGTCTACTATGTCGATCAAAAATCTGTTAAGCCCTGACTTCAATATTTCTTTCTTAATATAATTCCAGTCATTCCAAGCATCCTTAGATATCAATAGAACTGGAGAACCTGAGTCAATTAATTTCAAGGCCTTTGATATCATATCCTTCTTATTATCAAAAACAATTAAGGGATAACTTAACTTTCTACTTAGCTTCTCACTTAACATCTCAAGGCCTTCCTTGCTGATTAATATAGTCATTTTGGGCCCCAGTCTACAAACAGAATTAACCAAAAATAATAAGATAATGTAATTAATCTCCTACAAGCTTTAAAAGAGCATTCAAATCCCTTTCAGCATGATCTCTAAATAATTTAATCCCTAGTCTTTCATATTTCCCGATTTCAAGTCTTAGGTACTTTACTGCCTGCTTAATATTGTTTTCAGAGAGTTTTTCTATGAATTTTAAACATTCTATATTATTCTCAATTCTTAATATTGAATTTATCCTCTTAATTTGGGGCGATAAACCCAGGCTGAGTTGCTCTGGTGTATTAACACTAACGAATTCTAGCGGGTTCTCTGAAAGATTTGACCAACCTATAAGTATTGAAATAGATGAGCATCTGTAAATGTCTGTAAGTCTTGTTAGCCTTTTCTTTACTTTGCATATATTAACAAACTTTCTAGCAAAATTCATTCTTAGATATCCTATTGTGACAGAAGGATATCCTTCCTGAGATAGAACTGTAGAAGAGTTTGTATTTAGTTTTGATGAAATATCTACAAACTTTTTGAAAGTTTCCTTTTTTAAAAATGGATAATCTATTCCCAATAGAATTATTTCTTCTGCAGCATTATCACCAATAGAAGTTACAAAGCTTACTAGACCTCTGGGAGGACCTTTACATGGAAGACTATTGATATCAAAGATTAAATTTACATCAATATCAAGGCTCTTAATATGATCTATAAGCAGAGAAGGGGTTTTCTCTGAGACCGAGACGAATATACTGTCACAAACATAAAGTAGATTTTCTAATGAAATTTCTAGGAATGATTTACCTTTGTATCTAGCGAATGCCTTAGGAGATCCAAATCTTCTTGACTCTCCACCAGCAAATAGAAGACAGAGCCTTTTCATTACTGGGAGCCCGAAAGGATACAAATATCTGGAACCTAATAACGGTTAGTTCATGGAGGTTATTTGCTCTTGAAGAGTGAAAATGCCATGAATCTTGTTAAAGTTAATGAGAAACCTCTAAGACTACTTAGACCAACTCCTGTATACTTGTTAGTAACAGGATCCATTCCTGATAACGATATAAATATTATGGCATTAAGCTGGCTCACTCCTATTTCTAAAAATCCACCAAAAATAGGAATAGTTATAGATAAGTCTAATTATAGTCATGGACTTCTGATAAGATACAAATGGTTCTCATTGGCTGTTGTTGACTTAGACATGGCCGATATAGTTAAATATGTTGGGACTCATAGTAGAAGAGAAGAAGATAAAATAGAAAAGGTAAATCTTGAAATAATTCCCTGGAGTAATGATCCTAGAATTCCTATTCTTAACAACGTATTAGGTCTTCTTATATGTAAAGTAGAGGCCATAATAGACTTCACTTCCTCGACTCTTTTCATTTCAAAAATAGAGGAAGCTTATGCAAGAGATGGTTATTTCAATGTAAAAAACGGATGGAATATAGAGAAGGCAAAAATTTTGTTGCATAAAGCTAAACATTCTTTTGTAACTGTGTGTAATGAAAAGATGATAATTAAAACACCTTGGGGGATAGCTATCAAAAAACCCTGGAGAGCCAAGTTTGAAAGAAGAAAAGAGAATAGCAAGGATAAGAAAAGAAAAAGATCAAATTAAACCCTTCTCTTTTGCCTTGGCAACAACTTCTTGAGTTAACTCCTCTTGAGTCTTGCCTTCTGTTGGAATCCCCAGCTTTTTAGCAAGATTTTTAACAAGCTCAGGATCTATTGAGGAACCTTCAGAGGATGAATCTCTTTTGGATTCCTCTTTCTTTCCCTCTGTCACCTTAGACCTTGTAACTGTACCTGAAGAGACTGAGGATTCTAACTCATCATAAAAACCCTGAGAGGCCTTCTTGAACTCCCTTACAGCCTGTCCAAGACCCTTAGCAAGCTGGGGTATCTTTGATGGCCCTAATATTAGTATCAGTATTACAAATAGTATAAGCAATTCATCACCCTGAAAGAATAGCCCCAAAGTTTTCACCTCTAAGTCTTAAAGCCTTAGCTACATCCACAGATCATATGATACAAATAGAATATATATAATTTATTTATTTTAATTTTTTCATATATTTTTTGAAAAACAACAAAAAGATATTCAACAGTTTCTGATGTGGATGTTATATCTGTATAATTTTGTGGAAATAGGTACAGGGTTGAGAAACACATAGATGAATCCTTTGTCCTTAAGGATATCCATGACCTAATGGGGCAGAAACGTTAGATTATAACTTTCTGTTCCAAACTATATCTTTCTACGTTACGAAGAGCCTTATAACCTCTATAAGTTATAAATTTAATAAATTTAACTGGTGACCTCGGAGTTCCGAGGAGAGCCTTGCAGAGGCTCCCGTAGGCGGCCCGAAGAGATCGTGATGGGCCTAACCGTACCAGATATACTTCAATACAGTTTAGTACATGAAAGGCGCAGTTCAGTTAACAGAACAGTTCCTTAGTATTTAGGATAAAGTTAGAATGGTATGAAGCAGTCTTCACTTTTGTCCTCAAACTCATCCATTATCTTTATTGGATCAACGCTTATTGTTGGAGGATACACAACAGGCCTTGGGGGTTCATCTTCTTCATAGCCATACTTCTTTAGAATGCTGAGTATCTTTTCTTTTATATCACTATCTGCTATCTTAGAATGATATATTATACCTAGACATTCTACAAGCCTTGCAAAAAGCTCCTTGTCATCAATATCATAAAGTGCATGAGGGGTTATTGCTTCTACTTGGGTTATATATGCTCTTAGCCAGGCAAAGGGACATCTGACCCAGCGTTTCTTATCGAGCCAGCATCTCTCTAATATATAAACTAAGTGAAAGAGACCCGGACATCTGCCTCCAACCCAGGGAAGCTTCTCAGCCATCTCAAGTGTCATACCCATATCTATGGTGTCTGCAGTCTGTATAAAGTCTACATATTCTCCTTTATGTTTAGATATGGCTGTATTTACAAGGTCATTTATAATTTGGGAGACTTTCGCTACCTTTCTGAGAGATTTATGATTATTCGCAAGCCAACCCTTTGTGGATCTTTTTATCCTGACCATTATGTGGTTAAATGTCTTCATAGTATTAAATATTGATAGAAAAGCCATTGCATACTCATATGCTGTCCCTGATAATAGATTATTCCCATCAAGATACCCTATATAGCTATTAGACATCCAGTTGGTTATGAGTGTTCCAAGTATGTAAGCCTCACCTATACCTGGCTTTATGGTCCCATCATTTGTAAGTAACCTTTTAAAGGGGGTCTTATTAAGAACTTCTCCCCATACAGGATCATAGATCGAGACCACAGCGACATAACGTCCAGTTCTGGCCATAATTAGCCTTGCAAGTCTTACTTCATCAAATAATCTTTTCTTCGGTGAAAATGATATCATAATGACTCTTGTGAAATGAGGAAAGGCTGCAACCAAGCTCCAAAACGTATGAAAGTCTAGGTTCTTCTCAACAACTATGTATGAAGTCTTTCTCATATATCCCATAGTAACATCGTAATCGACACCCATAACATTGTTTCTTTCAGAGAAGAAGCCCCTATCATCAATCTCTAGGATTTTTGAGAGTGAATAAAACCTAATATACCCATAGTCCAATACATCTATAGGAGATTGGACAAGCATTATATGACACCGTGTCACTCCTTTTGATGGCTTATTTATCTCAAGGTTATTTCTAATTAAAAGTATTATTTAAATAATTTCTAAATGAGTACAGCTTTTTATGTGCCAGACATGACTTGAATACATTATAGTGGGATCCATAAAGTGCAACACAAAAGAAGCCTATTTAAGTCATTTAAATTAGTTGGGGCCTCTAAGTCTTTGGTAGCAGGAATGGAGCTGAATTGGAGTCCTTATAGAGATATAGAGAGGTATGGTTATAGATTAATTGAAACTATTGGAAACTATGTTGACATATTTATTTCCGAGAACTTCAAGGAACATATATACTTAATATTGCCTATAGACTGGCCTATGGGTGTCCTGTTCAGAAGCAAAAGAAACTATCGAAGTTTTATTCCTAATGACCTTTTAGAGTTCTCCAGATTCACTAAGACAGAGATATTGATAAGAGAACCTGAAAGCCTTAAAGTTGTAGGAAAGGCTAAGGCAAGATTTTTAATAGACAATGTTATTGAAGTATATGAGATTAATGGAGATATCAAGAACTATTATCTGTCTGATTTAATCAGAAATCCATGGAGGGCTTTGATAAGAAAGCTCCTATCAAAGGCCATGGGAAAGAAATACATGTCTATATACGCTTTACGTGCTGAAGTGAACCATTCAATAGATCTTTTAAAACAAAACATAGTACCTGGACCCTTTTCCTTGGCCCTACCCTGTATAGACAATAACGTTATTGAAAGATATAGAATACTAAAGAAGAGGCTCAGGGGCTTTGCAAGCCCTCTCTGCATAAATTTAAGTTTAGATCAACTCGATTTTTCAAAAAGAGTTTAAGAGCCTTGTAAGGAACTAGACATTGGTTGTAGGAAGAAATTAAGGTGAATAGGTAATGGAGATAAAAATAAGTGAGATAGTCGACAGGCTCTTAAATGCTCTAAGCGAGAGAGGATCCTTTCTAGAGAGGCTTGCTGAGGGTGTGGTTCTTGAAGTGACATCCGCAAACATAAATGATGTCATTAAAAACAACAAGGCAGTATTTCTTTACTTTACTGCAGAATGGTGCGGTCCCTGCATAACTTTTCTCCAAACATTTAGGGATGTCGCTGGGATACATGCAAGACCTGGAGTTTATTTTGGAAAGGTCGACGTTGACGCCTCATATATTATTGCCGATAGATATAATGTTAAACACATTCCATCAATACTCATAATCATTGAGGGAAAAGTTATTGATATAATAACAGGCTCTCAATCAAGAGAAAAGCTTGAGGAAAAGATCAAGGCATATATTGAAGCCGCTTTTAACGAACAGCAATCTGTATCAGGTCAGTCTAGCATAGATCAAGAGAAAAACATCCATTGAAAGGTTGTTGATGCTCAAAGAATTTTGCCAAATCATTGGCATCAGTTACTAGGAGGTGGATAATACCTGTATAGTGAGGTAGAAAGGATCTTTGAAATAAAACCGTTCCCCGGAACGGGACCCAATGAAGCCCTCGTGATGCTTGTAAGTGAGGTCAAGACATCAACATCACCCTTAAAGCACCAATAACCATAAAAGTTATGAGGTGGAGAACGCAAGAACTAGGCTATTATCTATGCCCATGTAAGTTTCTCAAGAGAAGTTTAGAGAAGTTTAAGTTCTCTCAGTTGGTTGACAACATAACTTCTTATATCTTCTATCGAAGGCAACTTCTTGATTAACGTTCCGTTTTCAATAAACTTCGTCATTAAGGGTTTGGGTTTTGATCCATCTGGACACATAGGAGGTTCCTCATTCCAATAAGTTACATAGTCATGAAGATCTTTACATCTATAGACTTTCTTAGCCCCAGGAAGCTTACCTCTCTTTGTTAGAGGAACCCATTCACCATTCTTCTCAATTTCAACAATATCCATGCTTATATCTATACTAGGAGCAACAGATATACTTGTTCCAACACCAAACCCGTCTGCAACGTCTCTGAGTTCGGCTATCTTCTTTTCATTAAGTCCTCCACTTACGATTATTTTAACATTTTTATAGCCATGAAGGTTAAGTGTCCATCTGACCTCTTCTACTATCTCTTTCATCTTTCCTCTTCTACTACTGGGCGTGTCAAGTCTAACACCGAAAAGCTTCTCTCCAAACGTTTTTGCTGCCAAAAGGGCTTCCTCTCTCTCATCACAGAACGTATCCACAAGAGTTACTAGGGGAGTTTCATTTCCGACAACTTCATAGAAGGCCTTCCATGCCTTGACTTGATTTCCAAAGACTATGATAAGAGCGTGAGGCATTGTCCCACTTGGCTTAACACCTATATATTTATCTGAGAAGAGACCACTTATGCTATCGGCTCCCCCAATATACGCAGCTCTGTCTGCAGCAGGAGCTACAGCAGGATGCAAGGCTCTAAGACCAAAATAAAGAATAGTCTTCCCGCCAGCAGCAACCTTTATCCTAGCTGTCTTAGTTGCTATGCTTGATGCAAACCTAAGAATACCCAAAAGTGCCGTCTCAAATACTCCAAAGTCTATATACCTCCCCTCTATCATCATAAGAGGTTCTTTAGCTTTGAAAATAGTACCTTCGGGAAGACTATAGACATCCACAGGTTTTCCTTTTAAAACAGCAAGAGCCTCTTCTAGGCCTGCATAGATAGCCCATTCATAGTCTTCGGGAAGACTATAGACATGAGCTTCCATTCTGACTTTTATATCAGAAAGCCCACTTTTTTCAATGACTCTTTTTGTTCTATCGAAATAAATATCGGTTATCTCACCAGAAAGTATCTCGTTCAAAGTTGCAACATAAAGCCTTGGCTCTCTCAATCTCCAACGCCCCTTTGTAAATTTCCTTTGACACCAACTTAAGACTTGTTTTAATGCTAGTGTTGTAAATAGCTTATCCAATAGATTTGTAAAGGTTCTTCTATCTAATGTAATTAAAAGGCTGAGGACAAAGCTATTATGCTTATGTGAAGCGAACTTAAATACCGTTCAGGTCAATTAAGCTCTATATATCAATTTATGCAAAAAGTAGGCAATCCCCCCAAACAGTCACTGTATAAGAGACTTCTTTTGAAAGAGGTGGCCTTAATTTGAATAAAAACTTGGATAAAACATGCAAGAAAAACATCAAGAAGATTAAGGTCAGGCCTATAACTCTTCGCAAGAGGACTACAAATGGTTATAAAGAGTATAGATATTACATCATTCCATTAAACCTCTATATAAACAAAGCATTTATTGAGAAGTGGGGATATAAGTATGAGCTTGAGATAACAAAGTGTCAAGATGAGATTGTTCTAAAGGTTAAACCGATAAAGACTGCTTCTGGAACGTCAGCACATTAGGATACTTTTGAATGGTATTAGACATGTAGATGCCTCCAACTTCATGACAATCAAATCTGCTCTGAAAAAGAATATAATAGACCACATATCATAATTAAAGTTTTAGATAGGAAAACTGAATTTTCGAACAAAATTCCTCAGCAACTCAGCCTTCTTTCTCTTATGCATCTTAAAAGGTTTTCGGAGGCATTTCTTATCAAAGGCTCTAGCTTATTTAATACATAGGATATCTCATTATGAACCTTCTGAAGACCTCTTAGATCAGTAAGGTCACTCTCTACAAGCTCGAAACCCTCCTTAGACGGAACCTTTACCTTAATTTTTCTGCCCTCAATATTCATAGAGAAGTCCTTGGACGAAACTTTCAACATTCTTGGGGATCTCTCTAAGGAAAATGAGTTAGACCTTATCTTCCATATTGTTATATTTCCATCCTCTTTTTTATAATATATATTGGCACAACCTGTTTTACATAGACCCTCATAACATCCTCCTGAGCTTCTTGTTATACAATCAAGTTTAGAAACTATGGTGTTAATTATGCTCAATATCTCTATAACTCTACCCACAAGACTATGGACAGGTATGTAAGCCCTTCCTTGAGGAATATTTCTCAGACTTCTTTCAAATATTTCCTCTAAGTTAGCCTCTGCCAATCTAGTCTCCCCTTCCGCAAAATGTAAGCCTAAGCTTTTTATATAATCATATTTTATGGGTAGACATAAGGCAGTAGTTAAGAATATCTGAATCAGTAGCAGAAGTATTAAGGGTGTGTGATTTTGATTAAAGAAAAGAGAAACTTTTTGCCTCAGGAATTTGTAGATGTTGAAGAGGATGTTATAGAAGATCTCGAGAAGAGTTTTGAAGAGCTGGAAAAGCTCAGAAGACGGAACAAAAGAAAGAAGCTAAGATATCCATCGTCTAGAGACATATATAACACTGTTAAAGAGGCAGCTAATTTAATTTCTCCAACATTGAATCCAGCCGACTTTCCAGGTGTCGTAAGGGATATCCTAAAATCAAGAGGCTTCTATACAGGCTTAGTAAGCGATAGGAGAATATGGAGAGCTTATAAGATCTTAGTTGCAAAAAAGAACATACCAGACATTCTGGGTCTTTTGACTTAAAGAGGCTTGAAGTTGGAAGGTCTTTGTGAGATATGCAGAAAACCAGCTATTGCTACTTGTAGGCTTTGTGGAAGAAGGGTTTGTGAAGACCACTACGATAAGGCTACAGGCCTTTGTACTATATGTCTTAATGCTCGTTGCGAAATTTGTAGAGAAAGGCTTGCACTTGGCAGATGTGTTGTTTGTGGAAGGTTTATATGTGATAGATGTTCTGTTCAACTGGATAATGTGAGGAGAATATGTATAAAGTGCCTTAATGATATCTTCGATGGAGATCTAGGCCTTGCGAGAAAAGCTATCCTTAAGGAAAAAAGATTTCTTAAAATACCTGAAGCACCTAGAAGAGTGACTCTTAAGGTGTTAGGAAATGAGTAGCTCTGAAAAAGTTTTAGTTACTGGTGCTGCAGGGTTTATTGGAAGTCATATAACGGACTCTCTTCTAAGGCTTAGGTACAATGTAGTTGGAGTTGATAATCTTTCAGCTGGAAGACTTGAGAATCTCTCCTTTGCATTTAGGCAAAGAAACTTCAGATTCATTAAATCAGATATTCTTGTCGATAGAAATTGGATTCCTGAGGCTAAAGGAATTTCTTCGATATTTCATTTTGCTGCTAATCCAGAAGTTAGACATTCAATAATGGAACCACTAAGTCATTATGAACAGAACCTAACAGCTACTATGAAACTTCTTGAGTTTGGAAGGAAGAACGATGTAGGGCTCTTTGTATTTGCATCAAGTAGTACTGTTTATGGCGACCCAGAAAGAATACCAACTCCGGAGAATCATCCACTTAAACCAATAAGTATCTATGGCGCTACTAAGGCATCAGCAGAGTTGATGTGCCAGACATATGCAAGACTCTATGGAATTAAATGCCTGATCTTAAGATATGCAAATATAATAGGCTCTAGACTTAGGCATGGGGTTATTTATGATTTTTTGATAAAACTTATGAAAAACAAAAAAGTTCTTGAAATACTAGGTGATGGAACTCAGAAAAAAAGCTATCTTTGGGTAGGTGATGCTGTCCAGGCAAGTATAAACTTAGCTAAGTTGGCTTTAGAAAGTGCTCACAATATTTTTATATATAACATTGGAAATAATGACTGGACTTCAGTGACTGATATAGCCAAGGTTATTATTGAAGTACTTGGGCTTAAAGATGTGAAACTTACCTTTAGTCCAGGAACATCAGACGGAAGAGGATGGCCTGGTGATGTGAAGTTAATGCTTTTAGATATATCAAAGTTAAAGAGAGATTTGAATTGGGAGCCCTCTCTTAGCAGCCTAGAGGCTGTTAGAATAGCTGCCAAAAGTATAGCAGAAGAACTGAAGATAATTTGATTGGTATAAAAACGTTACGAGTCATTTAAGGTTTTTTGGCTCCATTAGATACTAACGTTCAGTGGGGTCTTGTAGCAATGTCCTTTCTAAGGAATTTAAGGGAAGAGGGCGTTGAGATAAAGCTTCAAGTCAGCAAAAGGAGTGTTGTTATAGGCGGTAGAAGATATGATGTACCCCATATAATAGTTGTTGGGCTTAAGGAGATGACTCTTAAGATTTCCAGAGAAGATTTGATGCTCGAGGGAGGATTTAATGAGATTCCTCATATTGAAAGGCCTGCACCTGGGGTAGTTAAGGCAAGCATATCTGGAAAGGGACTTCCTAAAGAATTTTTCGCCCTTCCATCATTTGAAAAAGAGGAATTCTTTCTAAGCAATATGACTTTAATGTTTGAAGAGGATAAAAGCAACAGGGTTATTATCAGGCTAGAAGATGGGGATTCGATAGGATTAAATGGACTTAAGGTGATATCTAAAGTTCCTACATCTCTTAACATGATCTTGTCACCTTATACGATTGGTACATTGTGGTTTTGGGGCCCCCTTAAAGTCTTCTTAAAAGAGTCGAGAAAGCTTTTTGAGCTTATAGTAATACCTACGTAATAAAATTTATTACTATCAATGTTCTATTCAAATAGATTGATAGTAGGGCCATTTCCTATCTTATGTTATTTAGTCATTAATAACAACAAATTGTTCCCCATTAGGTCATGGATATCCTTAAGGACAAAGGATTCATCTATGTGTTTCTCAACCCTGTACCTATTTCCACAAAATTATACAGATATAACATCCACATCAGAAACTGTTGAATATCCTTAAATAAAACAATTGACAAAAATGAAAATATTGGTGAAACATAACGAAAGAGATAGTCTTTCTGAGTGACATAGACGGTACAATAGCTCATGCTGAGAACTTTAACCTCAGGGGAATAAGAGAAGCTGCATTAAAGCTCAAAAGGTTCGGGATACCGCTTTTTATAGTCACAAGTAAAACTTTGGACGCGTCGCTATTCTACTACAAGAAAATAGGCAAAGTTGGCTATAGGAGAGGACCTGCAATAGCTTTTGAACTTGGATGTGCTCTAGCTGTAAGAGCCGATTACATAGCTGATTATAGCTATATAGAGAGATCTACAGGACTTGCAATATTTGAGCTCTGTGAGAGTGTTTATAAGGATGTGAGGAAGGTTGATGACCTAGTTCCAGATAGATGTAGAGGTTCACTTATTGATGTAAGACATACAGACGAGAAACTGATAAATTTGACAACTGGGCTACCTCTAAGTGAAGCTTCCCTAATCAAAAAAAGATTATACATAATGTCCTTGATTGTCAAGAGAAGAGATGAAAAATGCATAAGTAGGCTAGGTGATGAGGTTAGAAAAAGAGGGCTTAGTATAATTTCGGGACCTCGCTTTATTCATATATACAATGGCAAGGGAAAGCTGGGGGTTCTAGAGAAACTGGGCAAGATATTTCCATCACTAAGAAATAGTGTTATAGCATACGCTGGAGATACCTTAACTGATAAGAATGCATTAGAGAGAGCAGATATTGCCTTTGTCATGCCCCAGCCGGATTACAAGCTAAAGGTTAGACCGCAAAGAACTGATTATATAATTCCTCCATACCCAGCACCAAGAGGGTGGGTTTGGGCAGTGAATAAATTGATGACTTACAGAAGTTTTCTTGCTTCTGAGACCAAGGCATCAAGCGAATTAAAGAACGCAGGCCCATAATGAGCAAGACTGTTAGGCTTCAATATTATAATTTTGTCATTCCTAAGTGCTTCAAGATTACCAATCCTCTTTGCAAGATCGTTAACTATCTTTTCTCTAGAGAACTTTGAGAAAGGCTTTGGCTCATAAACTATTATATCTGGATCAAACTCCTTAATTTTATTTGGTTCAGGATTTATCACCCAAGGTGTTCTCTCGTTCTCAAATGGAGTTAGAGCTCCTAAGTACCTAAATGCATCCCCTATATAACTATGGGCACCAGCCGATACAGGACCTCCAAGATCTATTTCATAGTATATCTTTATTCCATCAAGAGTTCCCATAAGTTTTTCAAAGTCTTCTAAAAGGCCTCTACAAAGAATTGAGGCTTTTTTATACTCCCCAGTAAGTATTCCGACTATTACTATGTTTTCCAAAATTCCATAAATACTAACTGGAAGAGGTACTGGATAAACGACATAACCTTTCTCGACAATCTCCTTTATAGAGCTTCTTTGTGCACCTGTAGTCACTAAGATAAGATCCGGGCTTAGCTTCTCAAGAAGCTTAAAGTTAACTTTATAGTAGCTTCCTACCTTAGGCTTCTCTCTGGCCTCTGGGGGTTTATCACAGAAAGCACTAACTCCAACGAGTCTGTCTTCGATTCCAAGTCTGTAAACAGTTTCAGTTAGAGCAGGAGATATGCTAACTATTCTCTGTGGTTTCTCAGGAATAAATATCTCAGAACCCAGGATCTCCGAGAAAACCTTTACTTTTGTCATCAAAAATCACCTCAAGCCTGGATACCCTGTACATCCACTAAAACTTTTGTTAATTTATGCCAATTTATGTTTGAGCACTTAATAACTCTCAAAGCATTTTCTTAACAAAAGAGTGGGTCCAAAGCCCCGATGAACCTGGATGGGGTGTACTTCCGGTGGTTAAACTTTTCAATAAAGAGGCTGTAGAAGAGATTAGAAAGGCTATAAGAAAGTGGGAGAATGAGGTAGTTCCTCTCTGGCTTCGAAGGATCCCCGAGAGAATGGAGGAATTTACAACTCTTTCTGAAATTCCAGTTAAGAGAGTCTATACTCCAGCCGACATAGAGGACTTTGATCATACAGAAAAACTAGGACTTCCGGGAACGTATCCATACACAAGAGGGATCCATGCAACCATGTACAGGGCACGAGTATGGACAATGAGAATGTTCAGTGGTTATGGAGGTCCAGAAGAAACAAACAAAAGACTCAAGTTTCTGATAGAACATGGAGAAACTGGATTAAGCCTAGCATTTGACTATCCAACCCTCATAGGATTGGACCCTGATGATCCCATGGCTGAGGGAGAGGTTGGCATTGTTGGTGTTAGTGTCCCATCAATAGTTGATATGGAAATAATATTTGATAAAATAAATATGGGTAAAGTAACCACTAACATGACAATAAACCCCCCAGCACCAATACTCCTGAGTTTTTATGTAGCTGTCGCTGAGAAGCAGGGCGTGCCATATGACAAGATAGGTGGAACCACCCAGAATGATCCTCTCAAAGAGTTTATTGCTCAAAAAAGCTATGTCTTCCCTCCAGAGCCTGCAGTTAAGATAGGAATGGATTTGATAGAGTGGAGTGTTAAAAACATTCCAAAATGGAATCCAATAAGCATAAGTGGATATCATATAAGAGAAGCGGGAAGTGATGCCGTACAAGAGATTGCTTTTACTATAGCAGATGGCATAGAATATGTAAGACAACTGATAGCCAGAGGCCTAGACGTAGATGTATTTGCCCCCAGGCTTAGTTTCTTCTGGGATAGTCACATAAACTTCTTCGAGGAAGTTGCAAAGTTCAGGGCAGCAAGAAGAATGTGGGCAAAAATAATGAGAGAGTGGTTTGGAGCAAAAAAGTCAAGAAGCATGTGGATGAGATTTCACACCCAGACAGCTGGTTGTTCTTTGACGGCTCAGCAGCCATGGAACAACATAGTAAGGACCGCCTATGAAGCTCTTGCTGCCGTTCTTGGTGGAACCCAGAGCCTTCATACGAATAGCTTTGATGAACCTTTCAGAGTTCCTAGCGAATTTGCCGCAAAGATCGCTTTAAGAACCCAACAGATACTTGCTTATGAGACTGGAGTTGCAGATGTCATAGATCCTTTAGGAGGCAGTTACTATGTAGAATGGCTTACCGATGAAATCGAGGAAAGGGCCTGGAAATATATAGATAGAATAGAGAGAATGGGAGGCATGTTAGAGGCTGTCAAGAAGGGGTACCCACAGAAGGAGGTAATAGATACAAGCTACAGGTTCCAAAAAGAGGTTGAAGAAAATAAGAGATTCATAGTTGGTGTCAACATATTTGCTGACAAGGACGTTGAAGAAATAAGAAAGGTTCCACTCCTTGAGTTCAGACAAGAAGAGATAGAGAGAAGACAGAAAGAGAGGATAAGGAAAGTTAGAGCCATGAGAAATGAACAACACTGGAAGAGAGCCTTAGATAAACTCAGGAGATCAGCCGAAAGGGGGGAAAATGTAATGCCTTACATTCTCAATGCAGTAAAGGCTTATGCTACATTAGGAGAAATAATGAATACGCTTAAGGAGGTGTATGGAGTATATGTCGAGCCCCCACTCTACTAAGATTAAGAGGAGATATAAGGTTCTTGTAGCCAAGCTAGGGATAGATGGACATGACAGAGGAGCAAAGGTCATAGCAAGGGCCCTCAAGGATGCTGGGTTTGATGTAGTCTATACTGGTATAAGACAGAGTCCAGAACAAGTAGTATATGCAGCTCTCCAGGAGGATGTAGATGTTATAGGTGTGAGTATACTTAGTGGGGCACATATGCATCATATGAAGAGACTTATAGCGAAGCTTAAGGAAGCGGATGCAATGGATATTCCTGTGGTACTTGGAGGTACTATACCTGTTGTTGATGTTGACGAGCTAAAGAGCATTGGTGTAAAAGAGATCTTCTTACCAGGAACAAGTCTCAAAGAAATTGTAGAAAAAGTCAGAGAGCTTGCTGAAGAAAAGAGGAAAAAAGAGGAAGACCTTACATCTTTATAACTTTCTTTATTCTTTCTAAGAACTCTCTTGTGAGGTTCGTGAACCTTTCTATGTCTTCTTCGCCGTGTTTAACAGAAAGGAGAAGATGAGCTAGATCCTCAGAAATGTATATGATATTGTTAACTCTCATAAACATATTATATGCCTTCTCTATAAGACCCTTTCCCCATCTAAGTTCATATACTTCACGATGGTTTTTAGGTCTTGATGTTGTAAAGTGAACTCCAATTACTGATCCAACACCCGTTGAATATATCGGGATCTCGGATTCTTCCCTCAAACTATCAATCTTTCTTTTTATTCCTTCTCCCAATAAGTTTATATGATCATAGAGACCTCTGTTTTTCATTAAATACGCTATGGTAGCATAACCAGCCATTGTAGTTAATGGGTTTCCTGAAAACGTTCCTGAGTGATATGCTCTCTCTCCCTTAGGTCTTTCCTTCTCAACGTACTTCATTATATCATAAGGACCAGCAAATGCTCCAGCACCTGGTACTCCTCCGCCTATTATCTTTCCTAGAGTTACTATGTCAGCCTTAACTCCATAGTATTCTTGTGCACCTCCTAATGCAAGTCTGAAACCTGTTATTACCTCGTCAAACACTAAAAGCGAATCATATTGGTCACAAAGTTCTCTAACTCCTTTCAGGTAATCTTTTTCAGGTCCGATAGCACCGCCTCCACCAAGAACTGGTTCAAGAAAAACTGCAGCAATATTTCTCTTCTTCAGAACTTTCTCTAAAGCATTAAGGTCATTAAAAGGAACACTCTCAACATACATATCAAGCTCTGAGGGAATCCCTCCGGTCTCAAAGCCTTCATATGGATAGGAGACGTTATAATGGAGCTGTTCAACAGCTCCATGCCATCCTCCTTTCATTTTTATAACCTTAAGCTTCTTAGTGTAGACTCTCGCGAGTCTCAATACAAAGTAATTTGATTCTGTTCCACTGTTTGTAAACTTTATAGCTTCTGCGTTAGGTAAGATCTTAATTAAAAGCTCTGCATATCTGAGTGCTATTTCATTCTCATATCCAAAATGTGCCCCATTCTCAATCTGTTCTTTTATGACATTCAATATCTCGTCTGGTGCATGACCAAGAAAGAGAGCCCCATGTCCCATCCAGTAATCAGTATAGACATTTCCATCTATATCGCTTACCTTAGCTCCTTTACCCTTAATTATATAAGGAGGATAAGGACTAAGCTTTCTAATTGAATATGTCAGCCCATCAGGAAAGACCTTCTTTGCCCTCTTGAATAATGATAGTGATCTCGGAGTCTTCTCTCTATAAGTTGCTTCAAGGCTAGAGTAAAAAGATTTTATTTCGTTAACGTCTATTTCCATAAAAAAGGCACCTCAGAGAGCAAACTTTATTCTATAAGGAACTAAATCAGCCATTGTCAGAAGTCCAAATTTATAAGGTCTTGTTTCAAGTTTCTCAGCAACACTAACTATTAGAGAGGCTGTGGCAAGGTCACCGGGTGTACCTGTGCTTCTCCAGGTTATTGAGGCCTCTGTGCCTTCGACTCCTATTTCTTCGTATTCAGGCCCTCCGACATAGGCATGGAATTCAACTCTTATCACCTCTTTGTCTTTTGCATACCCACTTCCATATCCTTTAATGCCAAGGATTTTTCCCTTAGGCACCTTAACTCCATGACTTTCTATGTCAGATTCTGCTATAACAGGGTCTTGACCTTCTTCGACCTTATTTAGAGTTAAACCTCCTATATCAGCTATTAGAAGAACGGACTCGATGTATCCAACATGAGCACTCTTCTTTCCCTCGCTAAGTTCCTTAAGGAACTCATTAGGATTCATTCCAACTCCAATTTTGACTTGAAATGACCTACGTCTCTTTGCAGCATCGATACTTCTTACAGCTTTAAGTGTCTTAATAATATTGAAAGGTGCACTCACTGTTGTGACTAGAGTATCCAAAAGAAAACCTGGATTAACTCCAGTGCCTATAACATAGACTTCTGTGCTCCTAGCTTTTTCATCAAGTTTCCTAGCCAAGGAAGGATACCTGAAATATGGATATGATAGAGTTTCACATGTCGATACAATGCTCTTTCTAAGATCAATAACTGCCTCTAACTGATCATAAATCTTGTCCAGATAAGATCCAGTAGCATGAAGAACGACATCAGCAGTAGAGAGTGTATTAGGATCGCTAGAGACCTTAAATCCTAGAGGGTTTCTCCCAAGAAGTTCTCCAATATCCTTCCCAACAATCTCCTCATTAATGTCAACAGCAGAAACAACCTTGTGCCCTCTATCAAGAGCAACCCTTGCTATAAGCCTACCTATAGAACCAAAGCCATAAATTCCTACCTTCATTTTGTTAGTACACCTCCAAACCAAATGACAGAAATCAAAAAATATTATCAAATGTTAAGCTATATAAACTTACGAGCAAAATTCTCTGTATATTATATATAAAAATATTTCAAATCTAAAAAACTTAACATCCTATTGTCTAAAATGTTCTAAACTCAAAGGACTTCATCAAAAAGAGCTTGGCAAACGTTCTGAGGATTATAAGCTAAATAATCCTCAGAAGACAGAGGAACATCTTGGTGAAATGTGTTTGGCTCCAAATCTAGAGTTTTTAGAGAAACTTGTCGATCAGGCCTCAAACAGTAACATAAGAGCCATGGGAAGACTCCTTTCAATTCTTGAGGCCTACGATGAAGAGGCTGGTAAACTTCTTGAAATTCTAGCTAAGAGATCTAAGAGAGCTCATGTTATAGGAGTTACTGGAATACCTGGAGCTGGAAAGAGCACATTAATATCAAGGATAATAACTGTTTTCAGAAAGAGAGGCCATAAGGTGGGAATTATTGCAATAGATCCTAGCAGTCCTTTTAGCCAGGGGGCATTAATGGGAGACAGGCTTAGAATGCAAGAACATGCTACTGACCCTGGTGTTTTCATTAGGAGCCTTTCAACTCATGGTCTTAAGGGAGGAATTAGCCTTGCAGCATTAGCTATTATAGAAGCTTTCGATGCCTTAGGCTATGACAAAATAATAGTTGAGACTGTTGGTGTTGGCCAGGCTGAGGTCGACATAATGCATGCAGCTCATACAATAATTGTTGTTACCATGCCAGGTGCTGGAGATGATATACAAGCACTTAAAGCTGGAGTCATGGAAATAGGTGATATTTATGTAGTTAATAAGAGTGACATTCCAGGTGCAACAAAAACAGAGGAATACCTAAACTTTGTCATAGAGTCTGGAGAAATAGGATCCTCAATGAGAGGATGGATTCCCAAGGTCGTGAGGACTAGTGCCATAATGGGACAAGGAATAGAGGACTTGACTAATGTTATTGAAGAGCATTTTGAGTTTCTAAAAAAGACAAACGGTATAGGAGAAAAAATAACATCGAGAAGGGTCTTGGCCATAAGACTTCTTGCAGAAAGGATCCTTAGAAATGCATTAATGAGAACTACAGAGGTAGAGAAGCCGAGACTTGAAGATGTTGCAAAAAAGGTAAGTGGATTGTTACAGGAGGCAGAAAGGCTGGCTAAGGAGACATGTAAAGACATAAAAATAAGTATCTAACAGAACTGTTTCTATGTAAAACAGATGCTTCTCAGAGGTCCTTCTATGTTATATACAAAGCCAAGGCCCTGATGTTCAGATTCTAGGAAAAATATTTTGCTCAATGTCTAAGAAAAAGACAGTAATTGTACTTTACTTTTCCTAAGTTGGATAGTGAATTATAAGGTTGTCAAGATCAATAGATAAATACTTTCTTACTTTACCTCTTTTATTTTAGCAACTTTAATGTTTAACTGGTGTCCCACCGCTTGAATTCTGAAGAAATTGTCTGGAAGCCTCTTTATGAAACTACAGAACTTCTTAGAACAGAAACTATCTCTCCAGAGGAGCTAGCAAATATTTTCCTTGAGAGAATACAGAACCTTAACAATAAGATAAATGCCTACATAACTATCAATAAAAATGTAATCAATGAGGCTGTTAATGTCAAGAGAGAGAAAAACAAAGACATACTATATGGAATACCGATTGCCGTCAAGGACAACATTGAGACCAGAGGTTTAAAGACCACTTATGGATCAAAACTATTTGAGAACAATATTCCTAGTGAAGATGCTATTGTTGTTGAAAGAATTAAGAAGGCTGGGGGTTTAATATTAGGAAAGACAAACCTTCCCGAGCTGGCTCTTATGCCCTTTACTGATAACCTACTCATAGGACCGACGAGAAATCCTTGGAATCTTGAAAGAACTGTCGGAGGAAGCAGTGGAGGCAGTGCCGCAGCTGTAATAGCAGGTCTTGCTCCTGTTGCATTGGGAAATGACGGAGGTGGGTCGATAAGGATTCCCGCATCTTTCTGTGGAGTTTACGGATTTAAGCCAAGCTATGGGAGAATACCTCTTTATCCAAAAACGATTAAGGCATTCTTAGGTCTTCATTCTGAAGGCTTTCTAACAAGATCTGTCAGAGATGCGGCAATACTCATGGATGTGGTCTCGGGACCAGACATAAGAGATCCTGAGAGTCTCCCAAGAGAGGTTGAAAGTTATGTAAAGGCCTTAGACGACAACATAGAGGGTACCAAAATTGCTTTCAGTCTAGACTTAGGGCATGCTGTTGTTGACGAAGAGGTTGAAAGGGCTGTCAAAGAGGCAGTAAAGACATTTGAAAAGATCGGTGCAACTGTTGATGAAGTTAATATCAAAATGCCGGATGCTGGAGAGGCCTTAGTTGCCAAGGTCGCTAGTGAAATTCTAGCGTTTATAGGAGACAAAATCGAAGAGTGGAAGAAAGTTGCATATCCTCTTTACATAGCTATAATCGAACAGGCTAAAGAAGTAAAAGGATATGAATACGCTAAGGCCGAGATCCTTAGAGATCTTATATGGTCATCTATAAGAGACTTGTTCAAGAAATATGACTTCCTAATAACTCCAACAACAGCAGTTCCACCATTCAAGATAGACGAAATACCAGGACCCACAAGCATAAGGGGGAAAGATGTACCTCTCATAGTTGGCTGGATGCCCTTTACTTTTCCATTCAACTTCACAAAGCAACCAGCTGCAAGTGTTCCAGCAGGGTTAACCTCAGATGGACTACCAGTAGGACTCCAGATCGTTGGAAGGCCACTAGATGATGTTGGAGTTCTTAAACTCTCAGCAGCCTATGAGAGAATGAAGCCGTGGAAAGACTGGAGACCAAAGGCCCTGGGATGATGTTTTCGGCCGGGATTTCTGAGAGGTGAGGAGCGTGCTGAGCACTGACTTCTTATTTTATCATGGGTGATCAGAGTTGGGTAGAGCTAAGACTGTCGTTATAGGAATCGTTATAATAGTTATTGTTGTGGCTTTTATTGCATTTCCTATATACGTAGCATATCTAGGGACACATCCCAAGAGATGTATCGAGAAGGAAAACCCTTCTAACTATGGCCTTAATTACAGCAACTTTACTGTGACTACCGAGGACGGTGTGGAGCTTAAAGGTTGGATAATAAAACCCATGGGAAGTGCTAAGAACTATGTTGTAATAATAATGCATGGCTACACCAGTTGTAAGGCAAATCCAAGGATACTGAAGCTTTCCTATTACCTATCTAGGGATGGGTATTGGGTGGTTGTCTTTGACTTCAGAGCTCATGGTGTTAGTGGAGGTTCAATGACCACTATAGGCCCACTTGAAGAGAAATATGATGCCGTTGCTATCCTAGACTTTGTATCAAATAGGTTCTCTGGATATAAAATTGGGCTCATAGGCTACAGTATGGGTGCTGCAGTAGCTTATGTACTCGGTGCTAACGATCCTAGGGTAAACGCAATAATTGCTGACAGTCCCTATCCTGTGCTTAAAGTTGTCGTTCCTAGATGGCTTAAGGCTGAGAATGGAATACCTGAATGGTACTCATATCTAATAGTGTTTTGGGGAAGAGTCCTTTATCACAACATGGATCTTAGCTTTGGGCCCATGAGCATAAAGAATGTCAATAAACCTCTTTTGGTTATAGTCGGTACAAAGGATCCTTTGGTAACTGTTAGTGAGGCCATGAACATGGCTAAGAAAAGCCCCTGTGGAAAGCTTGTAGTAGCAAATGGTGCTGGACATGTAAGGTCTTACCAAGTTCTTGGTTGGAGCAAATATGTAGATTACATAGAGACTACCTTGGAATCGTCATGTAAGGTCACATCATGATTTTTCAGCATATAGGGTCTAATTAAATCATTTTTTAGCATGCAAAAAGGTGAAAACCATAACAAGGATGACTAAAATAAAGATACTAACAGTGTTATCTACTAAGCAAAGGTATTTAAGACGCTTTAAGCCATTAAGGACATTATAGCGCCATGGAACATAGCATTGAGGATCGAACCTCATCAAAGATGTGACCTAGTGGCTTAATTGAGGCCTAATGCTCCTAACTGATGCAACCCAAGAATGGAATGAGGAAGGATGTCCATTAGCTTTTTTAGCATAAGCAGTCACTATTAAACGAAACTAAGAAGAATTAATTGGTTAAACTTTAATTATCTGCCCAAAATAATATGTGATATTGCATACATTAGCTTCAAGGTTAAAATTTGATGCAAGGAGGTGCTGTTCCAAAAAAATGTCAGAAGAACGACTGAGAACCCTAAGAGAGAAAGTGCTTTATGAAAAGAGACTAGTAAAACTGATAATGAGCCTAGCAACACCTCTAGTTCTCTCCACTGCAATAGGCGCAGTATATGAAGTTGTTGATACATTTTGGCTTTCAAGGCTAGGCCCTGCAGCCCTCAGTACACCAACGGTCTCCTGGCCATATAGAGGAATCCTGATGAGCTTAGTCTTTGGAGTAGCTGCAAGTGCCTCAAGCCTAGTAGGCCAGTATATAGGTGCAAAGGACTTCAGGAAAGCTGCAAGATCTGTAGGTACTGTTCTGGGCATTCTTCTTCTCATACTTGTTCCAGGAAGCACACTTTTCATAATTTTTGAGAATTACTATATAAGCATGACAAAGATACCTTCTCCGATAAAGCCTCTTGCCTTTGATTACATTTTGGTACTTCTTCTAGTCACTCCTCTTTCTGGAATAAACATCACATTCTTTACATCCATAGGATCTACAGGAGACACGAAAACTCCAATGAAGGTATCACTTATGTCAACAATAATAAACTTCGTTTTAGATCCAATATTTATATTTGCATTAAAGCTAGGAGTATTAGGAGCAGCACTTGCAACTGCAGCTGCAATAGCTGCAAACACAACTTATGCACTAATAAGCTTCTTCACTGGAAGACATGGAATAAAATTAAAACTAAGTGACTTTATTCCCGAGAGATCATTGCTCCCATTAGTATTCAGGGTATCAACACCCATGGTTGCACAACAGCTAGGAACAAGCTTAGGATTTGTCACAATGATAAGAATAGTCTCTGGTTTAGGAACCCCTGTTGTAGCTGCGTATTCTATAGGACAGGTTATCTTAAGTTTTGACAGGATACTTACAATGCCTATAGCAAGAGCAACTAGCATAATTCTTTCACAGGCATTAGGTGCTGGTCTTAGAAAGAGGGCCCTAGAGGTTGTGCATAAGGGTTTAGGGCTTCTCATGCTCTGGACTGGAAGTTACATAGGCTTAATATTAGCAATAATGAACCCCTTCATATCTGTTTTCACAAAGGAACCATTAACATTTAGTGCATCTCAAAGAATGATAGTAATCTTTGGACCCAGTATAATATTCTTTGCCATCTTTATGTTGGCAAACTCCCTTGCCAGAGGAAGCGGTCACACACTATTTATGGCAAGCATTGGCCTTGCAAGGCTTTGGCTTTTAAGAATACCACTCTCCTGGGTTTTTGCATACAGAATAGGCTTAGGGGACATAGGCCTTTGGACAGGAATGGCCATAAGCAACTACTTTGCTGGAATACTCGGACTAATATGGGGACTAAGAGGTACTTGGGCTAAGGCAATTATAAGAAAAGAAGAGAAAGTTGCTAAGGAGAAAAGCAATATTTTGACCTAGCTCTTTCTAAAGATATCCTTTCTTCATCTAAATCTTTCAGTATAAATTCTCTTTTTCTCTTACAAGGGTCTCCATATCCTCCCCCACCTGGAGTGTTTATATAGACTATATCTCCTTCCTCAATGGTTATACTTTCCTTACACTCTAACTCTATGACACTTCCATCTTTCTTTATAACATAGTGCTTTGCCCTTTCTCCTGGAAGCCCTTTCTTAAGTCCCCATGGAGAAGTCTTACATCTCTCAGCAAGAACGGTTATTGTTGCTTTTCCCTTAGCTAGCTTAAATGCCCTTGTTATACCGAGGCCTCCTCTGAACGTACCTGAACCCTCACTGTCCTTTCTCAGTCTATACTCAACCATAATAACCGGGTAATCAGCCTCTATCCTCTCAATTGGAGTATTTAGAGTATTGGTCATATTTGTATGGACACCATCTATTCCATCAGAACTTGGCCTTCCTCCAGAACCACAACCTATAGTTTCGTAGAAGGCCCATCTTCTCTCATCAGTTACACCTCCCATGGTAACATTTGTCATTGTTCCACAGCTGGCAGCTGGAACTCTTTCTGGAAATACCTTTGCAAGAGCTCTGAACACAACATCAGCTATTCTCTGGCTCGTCTCGGTATTACCCCCAGAAACGGGCACAGGTTTCTTTGGATTTACTATTGTGCCAAGTGGTGCAAAAATGTTTACAGCCCTATAAAAGCCGTGGTTAACTGGCATCTCAGGATCGATAACAGACTTTATGGCAAAACTTGTCGCAGCAACGGTAACACCATAAACAGCATTTATAGGAGCTTCAACCTGTTCATCAGTACCGCTAAAATCGACAGTTATCTCTCCACTACCCTTTATCTCTAATAAAACTTTAAGCTTTAAGATTCTATCATTAAGTTCTAGATAGTCCTCTGCCTCAAACCTTCCAAATCTTCCTAGTGATCTGATCCTGTTCTTTGTATACCTTTCTGTATACCCAAGTATTTCATCCCAGGCCTCAAGCAGGATATTAACCCCGTACTTACCAACAAGCTCAAGAATTCTTCTTTCACCGACATTTAAAGCTGCTATTTGTGCCCTTAGATCTCCTTTGAAGTACTCAGGCGTCCTAACGTTCTCAGCAATTATCTTTATAAGATCCTTCCTGAGCTTTCCCCTCTCAGCAATCTTAACCGGTGGAATCACAACTCCTTCCTGGAGAAGCTCGCTCACATTTCCTCCTAGGCTTCCTGGAACAAAACCTCCAACATCAACATGATGAGCCTTATCAGCAACTATTGCAACAAGCTTTTCATTTGAATAAACAGGCTTTAGAAGAGTAATATCGTTAAGATGAGTCCCAGCTATATATGGATCATTAACCATTATTATATCTCCAGGCTCTAGATATGTCCCTTCCTTTTTTAGATAATCCAAGGTATTCTTTACACCAATAGCCATACTACCCAAATGTACAGGTATATGCTCTGCTTGTGCCGCAAGTTCACCACTAGGAGTCAAGATACTGCATGTATGATCAAGCCTATCCTTTATGTTTGGACTATAGGCAGTATTCCTTAAGACAACCCCCATCTCCTCACTGGCAAATATTGCAGCATTCCTTATGATCTCGATTGTGAACCTGTCTACCATATTGCTCACCTCCTCCTAATTATTATTGAACCGAGTTCATCAACAACACCACAAAAACCTGGGGGTATGAGTGTAGTACTACTAAGTTCTTCAATGACTGCAGGCCCACAGATTTCTATACCTGGACCAAGTTCCTTTCTGTCATAGATATCAGCAAGCCGCCAGCCACCTTTGAAGAAAACCTCCCTTTTTCCCCTAGGACTTGCTTCGCCTCTCTTTTCTATATTCTTCAGCATTGGTTTCCTTGTAATTCCTATAGCCTCAACCCTTGCAACGACAAACTCGACCTCCTCCTCTGGACTGCTGAAACCATACCTGAACTCATGGATCTTATGGAAATCACTTACCAAGGTCTCAACGCTTCCGCTATATGGAACCTTTAATGTATAGGCCTGGCCCCAGTACTTTGCCTCAACATACCTTCTAATCACTATTTTGTCTTTATCAATTCCCTCTGAAATCAAGGTTTTCACTGCTTTCTCCTCTAGTCTCTTAAACATATTCTCAATCTCTTCCACTTCAACATCCTTGGCTCTTTTGACTATAGCCTCATGATAATCATGCCTATAGTCTGAAACAAGCAAGCCCAGAGCACTAAAGACCCCAGGGAGTAGAGGGATTACTTCTTCTTTTGCCCCTATTTCATCTGCTATATCAACGGCATGGAGAGGTCCTGCACCTCCAAAGGCAAAGAGTGTGAATTCTCTCGGGTCATGACCTTTTTCAATACTTACAAGTCTTAAGGCCCTACCCATTATTGTGTTTGCTATCCTAACTATTGCCCATGATGCCTCAATAAGATCGACACCCAAAGGTTTGGCTATTTTTTCTTTAATAGCTTCTTCAGCAAGCTCTTTCCTTAATTTAAGCCTTCCAGCCAAAAGAACGGGAAGTCTTCCAAGAAGAAGGTTGGCATCAGTTATTGTAGGATCCTCTCCTCCCTTTCCATAACATGCAGGACCTGGATCTGCCCCTGCACTTTTCGGACCAAGCCTGAGAGCGCCTCCAGGATCTATCCAAGCTATTGTCCCTCCTCCTGCACTCACTTCAGCCAGATCTATATAGGGGAATCTTACAGGATACCCACTCCCTCTTACAAGTCTTCCCCTATGAACTTTTCCTCCAACCTCATATGTCTCAACAATCTCTGGCTCACCTCTTATTATATTTGAGGCTTTTGCCGTTGTCCCTCCCATATCAAAGCCCAAAGCTTTCTCTACCTTCATTAGCTTTGAGAAAAAAGCAACAGCAACGGCTCCAGCACTCGGTCCGCTTTCAATGAAGGCTGCTGGTCTCTTAACGGCTTCAGATACATCTTCGATCCCCCCACTACTTTGCATGACCAAGAGCTTCCCCTTAAACTTCTTAGATTTCAACATAACAAGGAGCCTCTCAAGATATATGGACAGAATAGGTTTGAGTATGGCATTTACAACAGCTGTACTTGTTCTTTCATATTCCATTGGCTGAGGATCAACCTCATGGCTTGTAACTACTATTGAATCTGGGCATATCTCCTTAATCATTTGGGCTGTTTTTCTTTCATGTGAAGGGTTTCTGTAACTATGTAAAAAAGATATTACAAAAACCTTGATCCCAGCCTTACACTCATCCTTAACTATCTTTCTAATACCATCCTCATCTAAGGCCTCAACCTCATTTCCATCTTTATCAATCCTACCCCTAACCCCGTATCTTCTAGACCTAGGTATCAACGGCATGGGTCTTCTGAAAAAAGGATTGTAAAGCTCTGCCCTATTCTGCCTTCCTATCTCAATAACGTCTTCGAATCCAGCATTCGTTATCAAAACCACCTTTGGGGGCTCTATTCCGGTTTGACCAAAGAACATGTTGGTTCCTAAAGTCGTTGCATGTATAAGGGCTTCTATCTGGGAAGGATCTTTTGTTATCCCACTTACGGCGTTCAGGACACCCTCAACAGGATTTCTTGGAGTCGTTGAAACCTTCAGATGAGATATTTTACCCAAAACCTTATCGAACATAACCAAATCAGTAAATGTTCCTCCAACATCTATACCTATCTTAATATTTAGAGACAAGATAAGGCACCCAAATCTATTCATATAAAACTGGTTTTCTTTCAGTCAGAATAAAAATATTGAAGTGAAAAAGAACCATAATTTATAACCATGAATTTTTAAAAACAAATGTTTTATTATAAATTTTATAAAATGTATTAGCCTGTGTTGAAAGG
The DNA here is from genome assembly GCA_027082825.1 of Acidilobaceae archaeon. Lineage (GTDB taxonomy): Archaea > Thermoproteota > Thermoprotei_A > Sulfolobales > Acidilobaceae > JALWTO01. The sequence continues at coordinate 31,723 of JALWTO010000005.1, read as the reverse complement.
GTGTAACAATATGTCTAATTCGAAACCACGCCGTACCTTAGAAGAAATAAAACCTAGAATTTTAAGAAAACCCAGTGATATCGCAGCCCTAATATTTTACATAGTCGCTTCAGGCCTTATGTACTTGCTTTATTGGCCGTCATTGAATAAATACTCACCATCATTCTGGGGACTCAGTAAAGCGTTTGCGTATTCGCTAATAATTTGGATAATAATAATGATCTCGGTATTCTTTGCCATGACAACATCCTGGAAAGACTAAAGGTTTAGACTGAAATATGGAGGTGAAAATACTATGCAAGCATGGGAGTGGGTGACTACAATAATAATGATATATTCAGGTATCGTAGTTGGTTTGGGCTATATAGCCTACAGAGTCTTTAAAGGAACCATAGAAGATTTCTATCTATTAGGAAGAACAGTCGGTTTTATAGTACTCTTCTTAACAATAGCATCAACTTATCATAGCGCATTTGCTTTCTTAACAAGCGTAGCTGTTTTCAGCTCAAGCGGAATATCTTTCTGGGTAGCAGCGGCTATATGGACACCTTTAGCGGCAGTCATGGGATACATTTTCGGTTGGAGGTTTCATAGACTAGGCAAAGGGAGAGGCCATATAACTCCTGCAGACCTTCTAGCAGACTATTATGACGATAGTAATTCATTAAGAGTTCTTGTGGCAGTTATTCAGGCAACGTTTGTCATAGCATACATGGTTGTTCAAGCAATGGGTTTAGGAATAATCTTAAGTGTGGGAAGTGCAGGACATATTCCATTCTTTTGGGCCAGTTTCATATTTATGGCGATAACCCTGATTTATATGGTAATAGGAGGTAACAGGGCGGCTTTTTGGACTGATACAATACAAGGTGTCTGGATGTATATAGGAGTATGGGCAGCAGGTCTTTATATCCTCTATAAATATTTTCCTCATGGTTTACATCAACTTATGAATACCGTAAGAGTCGTTGATCCTAAGCTTCTTACTTTAAACTGGTCAGCAAACCTAGTTACAGCCTTTGTCATAGTTTATAGTATAGGAATAATTTTGGAACCACACATGTGGCTGAGATATTATTCTGCTAGAGACAAAAATACCTTAAGGTTAAGTTCAGGTGCTACAGCATTATACCTGAGTAGTTATTACATACCGGCAGCAATAGTTGGGCTTGCGGCTGCAGTATTTAATCACACAGGTCTTATAATCAATGGTCACATGTTGCTTCCTAAGGGCTTCATAACTTCGTTAATTCATACTTATGGTAGTAGAGATGCCGTGATGGCATATATGGTATATGCCTTAACTCCAGCAGTTTTTGCAGGTTTCCTCCTTGCTGGTGCAGCAAGTGCTGCAATGTCGACATTGGACGGCCTTCTTGGAGCCACAAGCATGGTTCTAACTAGAGACCTTTATCAGAGATACTTCAGGCGTAAGGCAAATGAAAAAGAGCTTGTTCTAGTAGGAAGATTATGGATACTTATTTGGGGTCTCATAGCTTGGTATTTTGCTACAACAAAGCCGGGTTTAATATTTAATATAGTGGCGTTAAGTGCTAGTGGAACCTTACAACTTCTTATAGCAGTTTTACAAGCCATTTATCCCTCAAAGATTAACTGGGTCACTAAGTGGGGAGCCTTTTGGGGCATTGTTGCTGGACTATTAACTAATATAATATTAACGAACAAGTTCCCTATTGCATCACACTTAGGACTTCCTTCGTATCATCCAGCCTTAGCTGGATTGATAGGTCTCGGTGTGAATGCCGTAGTTACCCTAGTAGTCAGTGCATTCACAAAACCTGTCTCTGAAGAGAAGAGATTACTCTATTATAAACTCTTAACCGAGGATTAACTTTTTAATAAAATCTGTTAGTTTTTTTCCCTGTTTCATATAGATATATTAACCTTTTTAGTTACTAGTCTATACAGACTAAAAAGGTCTGGAAGGAATTATAATGGGAGCTTTGAAGGTTGGTATATTTGTGTTTCTTGTCTTAATAGCTATTGGAGGATATGTAGCAACACATCCTTCGGTGCTAAAGAACATTCACTTTCAAACTCAAGAGACTTTATGGACAAATGACAACTTTTCAAAAATAGCAAGCTCTCCTCAAGGCCATGGAGGAGAAAAAGTAGACCTTGATGTACTGGTGTTTAATGTGATGCCGAAGAATGGAAGGATAAATCAAAGCGCTATAGAAATAGAAGGTTATATGGGCAATGCCAAACAGCTTCAGATGTCACCCATGAATACATCAAAGAGAATATACATAAGTTATGATCCAAGCATAGGATATAACCCAACAGCAGGAAGTTGCATAGAGGTCAAAGGAGTTATAGCTGGTCAAGTTTCAGTGACAACACTTGATGGTTCTAAGATATACCCTGTATATATAAAGGCAAACTCTATAACTCCAATATCCTGCAACAGGTTAAAGTAACGAAGAACTAATTTACTTATTTGTTTTTCCTTTCTCTTTTTCAATTATCTTTTATCAGGAACTATTTCCATAATTGGATCGCTAGGCAATCCTAATACTGAGACCCTTGCCTTTAAATATGGATCATAGATTTAAATTCAAGTTTAAGGTAGCATTAATGCTCTCTCAACACCATATAGATAAATTACTTACATGGAACCTAGCCCAACTCAACAATTCTACTAAAGCCTTGGAGATTGACTGGACTATCGAATCCGTGAAAGCAAAATCCTAGTTCAATATGTGACTTCAGACATTGGAAATAAGGAATTCATTCTGAGCTCTACTGATACTAAGCCTTCTCCTTAATTTTCCATGCTCATGCATAACCTAAAGCACTCTTGTTATGAAGAACCAAGGCAAAGTGCTCAAGCCCATGATCAGAGTATTCAAACCAGAGCCCGACGTGCTCTGCTATTATAGATCACAATTTGAAAATATTTTTGGCTCTAATAAAGCATTGATTATCAGAAAGGTCTTTCGAGCTTTCTTGGAAAACACCTGGTATTCATTATAGATCTGACTATTCTATTATGTTCGTCTATGGCACTCATCGGAATTGAGAGAAGCTCATTTATTACCTCAGCCTCTGTTGGATGAATTCTGCCTGGAATTATGAGACTTGTAGGAGGTGATGACTCATGGTTACTAAGCGCGAGTCTCCTGAGCCTTGTCCAAAGGACCTTCTGATCTTCAAATCCTGCTCTCTCAACTATTATAACAATAAGCCTCTCAAGGATAGGATAAAAAGCTTCTTCCATTGAAAGCTCGTTCTCAAGCCTTAATATGGCCTTTGCAGCCTCCCATGGCTGTAACATTCTACCCTCAACATAGTCTAAAAGCAACAGAGTATGAAGACCTTTCTCGAGGTTACAGTAAAGATACTCTATAACGCTATAGGCCTTTAATGTTCTCCAAGGGCCTGGAACTGTTATTGATCTCCCAAACTTGTAGAACTGAAGTCCAGAGGCAGTCATTGAAGCTGTTACTCCAGAGACCCCAGGTATAACTATCCACTTGATCTTGTTCTTTGATGCTTCAAGAAGAATTGAGACATGTGTCGTTGCAATTAAAGGATCTCCAGGAACCAATACAAGAACGTTCTTTTCTGAAGCCTCCTTTATGATTCTCTGAACCTCGTCCTCAAGAAGCATTCTCGGAGCTTCGATTACCTTAAGATCTCCTCCCACTTTTCTAGCTTCTTCAAAAAGCCACCTTGAATTTGGACTTGTATACGTATCTACATATACAATGTCAGCCTTCTTTATTAGATGGATTACCCTCAAGGAGTCTATCTTTGGACCTAAGCCTCCTCCAGCTATTATTAAGACCAAGGTTTTATACCATCCATCTAGACTCCAACCTTATCCTTTAAAACCCTTAAACGTGGAACGCAAAAAAGTTAAACTTCATATTCTATAATGACAACTCTTAGTTGGCGTCTTTAAGAACACCATAATATAGTTTTAATTTTGATATTTTTAAGAAAAAGTTATTCTCTTTTCCTGAGCTTTTATTTTCTTTGGGGAGGCTTAAGTAGATTGATGCAAAGCCTACAGCACCTGATACCAGACTTTGTAACAACAGTCACGACAACAAGTCCTATGCCATCGCAGACTCCAGGGGTTATTGCTAACAAAACAGTCACGACAATAGCAAATGTCTCTCGACAAAGAGCCTTAATGCAAATTCACTCTGGAGGACCTCTTTTAGGAATAGCTCTGGCTCTAATTTTGATAACTCTTATATTTGCAGTAATGTTTTTCTCAAGAGAACCTTCGTCTAACACTTCAAACTTACTGAACTTAAACCTTACAGGAGAGTTTAAATATGGAGATAAGTATATCTATAAAGGTAGAAAGGCTCTTATAAGAAAGCTTTACTTAACTTTCCTATCATTTCTAAAGACTTCAGGCTTTTTCCTTCCAGAAGGTTATACTCCAAGAGAAGTTGCAGGAGAAGCACTAAAAAGGGGGATCAAACTTGCCTCAAAGATC
>JALWTO010000005.1:0-27236 GCA_027082825.1 Acidilobaceae archaeon | reverse complement strand
GTTCATTTACAAACCTGGAGAACCTCCAAAGATCATTGAAAAGGAAATTGACGAGATAAAAAAGAACTTAGAGGTGAAGAAACCTGAGGACTAATGTTTATGTTTTTGTAATACTTTTTATCATAATAGCTTTAATTGCAGTTAAAGGAGGTATTGTTTCTCTTATAGGATTTAAGAGCCCCTCTCCAGAGAATTATGGGCTCTTTGGCTCATCTGATATACCGATATATCTTTCAGAACTAGGATACAATGTAAAGCTTGGCGGACCTTATGATATTAATCCTAACAGCCTTTACATGATCATAGCCCCTGAAAAGGTATTCTCTCAAGATGAGTCAGAAACCATTCTAAGTTCTGTGAGAAGAGGTGCAAGGCTTCTAGTTGCCGATGAGACCGGGACTGCAAATAGTCTTCTTGATGCTATAGGAATAAAAATATCTGGAATTTACATTAAAGCAAACGACTCTAGAGACCATGGATGGGAAGAAGTGCTAAGAATCGTATGTAATGTAAGTGGAGAAAAAGTGTCCTTCATAACTACTAGAGTCTCATTTATTGAAAGCTATCCCCCGTGGGCAAAACCCATCTGTTGGATTGATGACCCAAGGGTTCCTAAGCATTACATTTATGGAGTTATAGGAAAGTATGGAAAAGGAGAGATCCTAGTCCTCTCAGACTCTACATTGTTTGCTAACTTTATGATTAGAGGAATCTATAAACAGTTAGGTAATACCAGAAATGCTGTAAGGTCTCTTCTCTTTTATCTATCTCCATCTAAGAGAAATGTTATTATAGACATTAAACACTATAATTTAATCTATATAAAGCTTTCCTCAGCTCCAAAACTGTTCATGAGTCTGATATCCGCAGCTGCAGCTTCCCTTCAAAGTACCCTTAAGAAGGCAAAACCATATACAGCCTCAATTGCTCTTCTATCTTTTGCTGGTGGATTGACAATTCTCCTTCTTGGACCTCCAGCGGTCATGAGAGAGGAAAGTGAAACTAGAAGAGGAGAAACTGAGGTCTCGGTCAAAGTTCAAGACGTGTTGACTAAAGATCTTGAGGAGTTATCAAAAATCAGGAAAAACTCCAGACTAAACGTATTAGCTCTTGAAGTATCAAAAAGCAAAGTAGTTCTCTATAAGGATGCTAGGAGGCTCAGTAAGAGGGTTATTAGAATTATTAAGGAGCTAGGTGGGAATAATGGAGATCGCTGAAACAGTTTATCAGAAGATAGTAGAGGAGGCCTCAAATGTTATTGTAGGCAAGAAGGAAGAGCTTAAGATAATACTTGCAACTCTGATAGCCAAGGGCCATGTTCTTTTAGAAGGAGTTCCAGGTGTTGCAAAAACAACAATAGCAAAAGCTATTGCTTCTTCTGCAGATCTTGAATTCAAGAGAGTTCAGTTTACGCCTGATCTTCTCCCTTCAGATATAACTGGTACGATGATCATTGAGAATGGAAAGTTCAAATTTAGAAAGGGACCTATATTTGCAAATATTGTTCTAGTTGACGAGATAAATAGGGCAAGTCCGAAAACTCAAGCAGCTCTTCTCGAGGCGATGCAAGAGGAACAGGTTACCATCTGGGGTGAAACATACAAGCTTCCAGAGCCATTTTTAGTCATCGCTACTATGAACCCAGTCGAGCTTGAGGGGGTCTATCCTCTAAGTGAAGCTCAAGTAGATAGATTCATGTCAAAAGTGATAATAGAGTACCCAAATAGAGATGAGACTGTGGAGATACTTGAAAGGCTTAAGGAGATGGAGAAATGGCCTATAAAAGCCGTGGCAACCAAGGAAAATATATTGAAGGCACAAGAAGAAATCTGGAACATATATGTTGATAAGAACATAAAGTACTATATTGCCGATATTGTTGATGCAACAAGAAGGTATTCAGAGGTCAGGCTTGGTGCATCTCCGAGAGGTGCTATAGCTCTTCTGCAACTTTCAAGGGCCTTAGCATTAATTGAGGGAAGAAGTAATGTTGAACCAGACGATGTAAAAAGAGTTGCTAAGGCTGCTCTTTCACACAGGATAGTTCTCAAGCCAGAGGCAAAGATAGAGGGCTTTACATCAGAAAGAGTTGTCGAGGAAGTTCTTGAGAGAGTACCTCCTCCTTGAGGAGTTAAGAGATGCCAAGGCCTGTTCCAACGTTTAAAGGATTTGCCTTTGGCCTCCTTTTCTCCTTAGTACTCTTTACAGGTTTCTTAGGCTCGGGTTATCCTTATCTTCAGGCATTAGCAATAGTACTAGCATCTTTTCTTGCAGGAGCCTATGGTTATGCTTCTTGGCAAGCAGAGGCCCTCTACAGACTGAGAGTTGAAAGAGGCTTTCCTTACGAGAGAACTGTTGAGGGTTCAAACCTAAACGTAATTATCAAAATCAAAAATCCATCTAGCATACACCTTTATAGGATTGAGATAGCAGATGAAGTTCCTTGGAGGTCAAAGCTAATAGTAAACCCAGTTTTCGTGTCGACAATAGGTCCTAATGAGACAAAAACATTTGTGTATACAATAAGACCCATGTTCGGTAGACATAGATGGAACCAAATAAGGATATCTGTTGGTGATCCTTTCGGTCTCTTCAGAGTCAAGAGGACAGTAAGGATTATCTCTGGTATATCAGCCACACCAGCCTGGTCTGAGGTTGAAGAGTGGATAAAAAAGGAAGACCTTGCAGGATCATCGGGCATAGTCTCAAGGACTAGAAGAGGTCTTAGCCTTGAGTTCTTTGAGATAAGAGATTATCAGCTGGGAGATGACGTCAGAAAGGTTGTCTGGAGTGTAACAGCTAGAACAGGAAAACTAATGGTGAGAGAAGACCTCGATGAGGTTAGGGCATCTTTTCATATATTCATAGACCTAAGCTCTGATTCCTGGGTAGGACCTCCTGGTCGTTCACCAGCTGATATAATGGCTAAACTAGCTCCAGCCCTTTTGAATCTTGCAGCAAGGAGTGGAGGAATAGCTGGATTTACAGTCTTTTATGGAGATGGATGGAGAAGTTATGGTCCTTCAAGAGCCTCAGAGACCTTTGAAAAGCTTGTAGCCATGCTTTCTGTAATGTCGCCTGAGGACTCTAGAAGCAGGACTGTTCTCAGAAAGGCTCTTGAGGAAGCCATGCTAAGAGCGGAGGACAGACAACTTCTAATACTTCTAGGCCCTGGAGCTCTTGGAGGTATTGCATGGAGCGAGATAGCAAAGATCTCCAGTAAAATAAGAGATGCTTTCATAGGAATTATAGTTCCCTGGGGAGATGACGAAGTCTCTAAGGCTATAAGCAAACTTGAAGAGGATGTATTTAAATCGAAAAGAGATGAAACAAAAAAACTAAGACTGAGAATGTCATTAATAAGAAATCCTTTCATAGCCTGGGAGGTTATATGGAATGTCTTGGAACATTAAGTCAAGAATTCCATTAGTTGTGATGGTTTTATCCCCACTTGTAGCAATTCCATGGATATCCTCCATGAAAAACATTATGATTCTGATCTCCTTAACTTTTCTCTCAACACTTTTCATAAGATTTGAAAGAAGAGCATCAATAATAATGTCATTCATAGCCCTCACCTATGCGATTATAACCTCATATCACGGACTTGGTGCTGCTCTTAGCGTAAGCCTCTTTGCTATGGGCCTAATTCTATTGGGTTGGATACCTAAGACTGGAATGTTAGAGGCCTCACTCTGGTGGCTGGTAATATCTGTACCTTTAGCAATTATCTTAATCCTTTACAGGTTAGGTTCAGCCGAAAGTGCCTATGTAATGCTCTTATTTATTGTTATTGCATCAACGGCGTCCTACCATATCAATCCACCTGGTATAAGAAGCCTGTTGAAAGGAAGGGCCTCAGTAGGTGGCTCAAACGTTAATTTATCCGATGCAGGATCAAAGGTTTTTGAGATAATTTTTTATATTCTTTTGATTTATACCGGAGTCCATATAAACAAGCCTGTTGCAGGAATCATTTCGCTTTTTATAAGCCTTGTACTTAGGAGATTCATACAAACTAAGTGGTCCATGCTCACAGCATCTCTACTCCTCTTTGTTTTCCAATACATCTGAAATGTTAACAGTCCCTGATGCCTTATCTTAATTAACTCCCAATAAGATAATAAATTAAACGACCGTTCCCATCTGAGGCCGCTGTGTAGCGGTTTCGATGAGGATGGGGTACGCGCCGATTTTTCTTGGCTAAGACAAAATCTTACAGCTACCTTATATCCCCTCCCAGATAAATTTATCTTGGTTAGGGAAGATTGAGAGTCGGAGTGCTTGTTATAGACTTTGGAGGCCAATATGCACATCTTATTTCAAGAAGGCTTAGAGAACTTAGAACCTTCAGTCTTCTTGCAAGTGCTGAAGGGGGACTTGATTCCATAAAGGAGTTTGAAAAAAATCTGAATATAAAGGGGATAATCCTTAGTGGAGGACCTGCAAGTGTATGGGAGGCCTCTCATGATGAAATAGCAAAATGGGCCATTAACCGGGGAGTTCCAGTACTTGGCATATGCTATGGCCATCAGCTTCTAGCTAAAATCTTAGGAGGGAGAGTTGGAAAAGCCCCTAGAGGAGAGTTTGGTCCTACAACCGTCGAGGTGATTAATGAGAATTTGATACTGAAAAATCATGGAAAAAGGTTTAGAGCATGGATGAGTCATAATGACGCAGTCCTTGAGAAACCCCCTGGATCTATGATCCTAGCAAAAAGCCCCGGAAGTCCTGTTGCAGCCTTTAAATATAGAGATGAGGTTTTTGGGATCCAGTGGCACCCTGAAGTTCACCATACAGAGCATGGAATAAAGCTATTTGAAAATTGGCTTTCATTAACCAATGCTAAAGGTCTTTGGAATCCTGGAGATCTAATCAATGAGATAGTCAAGATGATCAGAGACTTAGTCAGAGAATCAAAAGCCATTGCAGCTGTTAGTGGAGGGGTTGACTCTACTGTAGCTGCAGTTCTTGCAAAAATAGCTCTAGGGGACAGACTAATCCCAATATTCATAGATCATGGCCTTCATCCAGAGGGAGAAGTTAAAAGAGCAATAAGCATGCTTAATAAGAATGGATTAGAACCTCTTATTATCGAAGCTTCTGGCACATTCCTAGATGCCCTAAAGGGAATCAAAGGCCCTGAAGAGAAGAGAAGGATCATAGGCAGACTATATGGGAAAATTCTTGAAGACGAGGCCCTGAAGCTTAATGCTAAGTTCCTAATACAGGGAACCATTTATCCAGATGTCATAGAATCTGGAGCGAGACCTGGGGCTGACATAATAAAAACCCACCATAATGTTGGGGGACTTCCTAGAGACCTTAAGTTTAGAGTTATAGAACCATTAAGATGGTTCTATAAGGATGAGGTAAGGGAAATAGCCAAAATGCTTAACCTTTCTGAGGAGCTCTGGAAGTTTAAGCAACCAATACCTGGCCCAGGTCTTGCTGTTAGAATTGAGGGAGAGATAACAAGAGAGAAACTTGAGATTGTAAGGAAGGCAGATAAAATAGTTAGAGAGGAGGTAGAATCGGCCAACATTCATGGAAAGCTCTGGCAGTACTTCGCAGTACTTTCAGCCTCTAAGGCCACTGGAGTTAAAGGAGACAGGAGGGCTTATGGTCATGTTATAGTCGTAAGGATAGTTGAGAGTAGGGATGCCATGACAGCAAACGTTGCTAGGATCCCATGGGGAGTTCTGGAGAGAATAGCCACAAGGATAACTGGGGAGTTAAGCTCCGTGACAAGAGTTGTTTATGATATAACCCCTAAGCCTCCTGCAACCATAGAATGGGAGTAAACTAGATTTCGTCTTTGAAAAGCTCTAGAACTATGGCAGGACATATTCTCCTAACTCCGTCAAGGGACGAGAGCTTTTTGTGTATATCAGAGAGCTCCTCACTGTCTTCAGCCCATATAACTGTCATTATTGTATGATCACCAGAGGTTAGTGCAAGATATCTTACGTAGTCTTTATCTTTGAGATAGTTTATTACGTCAAAAAGCCTCTCAGGCTCTACATCAAGCCCTGTCAGTGAAATAGCTGTGTATCCAAGCTTCTTATTATCTAGCTTTATAGTATATCTTTTTATTATTCCTTTTTGTTCGAGGTTCTTAACTCTCTTGAGTACTGCGACATCACTAAGTCCTATCTCCTTGGCTATCTCAGTAAAGGTCGCCCTGGCATTTCTCTTAAGGATCTCAACTATTTTGAGATCTTTTTCGTCAAGTTGGTTTCCATTCATTTTTTTAACACCTCTTTTTCTTCCCCAGGTAAATATCAGAGTTTAGAGCTTATAAATTGTTTAGAAAAATCTAAGAGAATGATTGTTACACCTAATCATATAGGTTACTATTCTCTATCTCTCAAAAGGATTTTCTAGGCTATTTATTTTTGATATCCTAGCATTAATATCAAATTTATCTAAAATATAAGTTAAATTCCCTAACTAACCATAAAGCCCGCGATACCAACATAACTTCCTTCTATCCTCACAGTTAGCTTGTTCCCAACAAGACAAACCAGCCTAGCTGTAGCTTCTGAAGATCGGTATTTATTGTATTCATTTAATGTAGTATTAACAATTTCAAGCAGACTCTTATTCAACTAAGATCTCCTTTCTTGCTTCCCAGAGTCCATGAAGGTTGCAGTATCCGACCGTATACAAAATACCGCTCTTTTTCAATTTTAGAGTAAGCCTTATTTCAGGTTCAGCATATTCTGGTTCCAAATTTATAGTTGCTATATGTACTGGGTTATATACTCTCTTATTTTCATGAAAGTACACCTCGAGTCTTCTTATCGAATGTTCAACCTTATTTGGATGGGGACCTACCTTGATGACTACTTCGAATGTTTCACCTGCCTTTACTCTCTCTGGAGCCTCTATCTTTGGAGTATGGGTTTCAGCCTTGGATATAACCTCTCCTTGAGCAACCTCAGGACTATATATGAGATCTCCAAACCTTTTCATTTTCCTCACCAAATTATATAGTTAGAAGACTGAAATAAAAACTTTTGTGTTGCTAAAAAATAGAATCTTATCTCAAACGAAGCTTAAAAATATCTATAACCACATATAAAATCTTAGGTGCTAAGTTTTGGCTAAAACTCTAGTTCATGAAATAGCTAAAAATCTTTATTTACTTAGGATAGTTGATGATAACGTAAAGTACTTTGAGGCCCTTTGGGAGATACCTGAGGGAATAACTTACAACGCATATGTTCTCAAGACCAAAGAAGGTGTGATTCTTTTCGATGGCTGGAAGGAGGAATATTCTGACGACTTTATAAAAACCCTTAGTGAAGTTGTAGATATTGATGAAATAAAGTTTATTGTTGTTCATCATATGGAGCCTGACCACACAGGATCTCTAGGAAAGGTTTTAGATATAACTAAATCAAAGCCTGAGGTGATAGGAAGACCTATGGTAAAGGATATGATCAGAAGTTTTTATAACATTGAGATAAAGTTCAAACCTATTAAGAGGACAGAGGAGCTTGTTATAGGAAATCACAGCCTTATGTTCATTCCGACTCCATGGCTACATTGGCCAGAAACTATGGTCACATACATAAAGGAGCTAAAAACTCTAATAACGTGTGATGCTTTTGGAGGTTATGGTGTTCCTCATAAGGTCTTTGATGACGAGGAGCTTGATATATCTCAGTACTTAAAAGGTGTGAAAAAGTATCTAACTACGGTCATAGGTTCCTATAAGGCCCATATAATAAAGAACATCGAGAACCTCTTAAAAATAAAGATCGAGATAAGTGTTTTAGCTCCGGGCCATGGACTTCTCTGGAGAAAGAATCCTTCTAAGATAATCAATTACTACTATCATCTTGCAAAGGGTGAGGTCAAGGAGAGAAGAGCTCTAGTCGTTTATGACTCTATGTATGGATTTATAGACAAGGCTATCTCCACGATTGTAAATATACTTAAGAAGAATAAGTTTAATGTCGAGATCTTCAAGTTTGGAGACAAGAAAAGGCCTAAGATGAGCGAAATAATCTCTGAAGCCTCAGACTCGTCTTTTATAGTACTTGGAATATCTACTTATGAAAACGATCTATTTCCTTTGATGAAAAATGTGCTTGATATGTTGATTAAGAAGGTCAATAGGGAGGTTCCAGTTCTACTGATCTCGTCCTATGGTTGGGGACCTGTAGTTGGAGCCAAAGTCCTTGAAATCTTAAAAGACTCAAGATTTAAGATAGTAGATGTCCTTCAGTTCAGAGGACTACCTAATGAGGATTTTGAGGAGAAAGTCAAATCAATAATAGATAATGTGATCAAGTAATCAGTGAATAAAAGATGTGGAAGAATTATATTGTCTTGCCTTAAATTCTATAATATTGGTGTAGAGTGTTGAACTCGAGTAAACTCAAGGAGAATATACTTTCTTGGATCGTTGAAGAGGGTCTCGAAGTTCAAAAAGGCCCAACACCTCCAGGAGCGCCAATAGAGTGGACTCTGCTTATCAGAGTTCCAGCTCCTCTAATGGTTAATATAACCGTTCAAAAACCAAAGAACTTTGATAAAGTGTCCTTTACTATGGTTGTCAAGCTTAGTCCTGAGCATCTACAAGCATTTAAAGGTAAAAACTTAAAAGAAAGAACATCCCTAATTGCCAATGTTCTCATGGACATGTTAAAGCTTTGCCCATATTGTGTTGTTATAAACCAACCACCAAAGCTCGAAGAAACTGAAGCACTGATAGCAACAAGAGAACTCCTAAAGGAAGAAATCAACAAGACAAATGTTATGGGAACCATAAGAATTTTAGCAAACGTATATCAACTTGTGGTTCTCAAAATAGCCTCTACACTTGAGGTACCTAAAGGTGCAGGCCAAGGATCCCTAGTCATGTAATCATAAAATGTTCTCTCCTATTACCATCTAGGTTCTACTCCTCTTATTAGATCCCTTACAGCGGCCATTATTGCAGGTATAGCTATAAAGGCTTGAAGCCAAAGAACTAAAGGTACCAGGGGTGTGTACTTGGTTACAGAGATGGAAATTCTTGATATTCGTTTGTTATCCTTTCTGTAAATTAATGAGAGAGTCAAGAGGGCTAAAAATGATCCTATAACCCCCCAAAGATATGAAGCCACAATTAAAATCAAGGGGTATTTGGCTATAAGGTTTAATATGACGCTAACCTCTGAGAACTGCAGAAGTGAGGCTAGGTATACCAAGATAGAGGAACTTATGTAACCCCTTGCTGCCAAATAAGTTGTTGCCATGAGATTCATTAGACTTACCGAGAGTGGTATTCCACCAAAGATGCTATAGATCGCTGTAATCGAAAGACCCCATAGCCTTTTTTTCAGAATTTTTGATATTGTTCTGAAAAACGATGTGTACATACCTCTAAGGATTCTAAATAGCTTCCTACCCAATGTCAGAGGTGATCCTGGATCCACTGTATATGCCAGAGCTTCTGGAACAAAGTATAGTCTGTAGTTTCTAAGGGCTAACCTAAGACTTAGCTCTGCATCCTCAGCAAAAGTATCTACAGGAAAACCATTTATCTCCTGAAGGGCTTTTCTTCTTATCAGAAGACAACAACCACTTAGAGTTGCAACAGCCTTTACCTTAGATTCTGCAGCTTTAACAGTAAGAGCATAGACTAGAAATGAAGATTCTCTGAAGGCCTTAGCTATCCACCATGCCCATCGTGATGGAGGTGAAGAATCCCAGAGAAGAGGTAAACCACTCGCAGCACCTGATCTAGGATCTTTTTCCATAACATCTAATAATCTCTCTATATAAGTGCTCTCAACCATAGTATCTGAGTCTAAAACCATAACATAATCAAAGTCTTTAACATAATCTAACATCCGATTTAATGATTTTGCTTTTCCTCTATGCATAAGATTCTTTTTTAGAATAAAAGTTGTTTCTTCAAGTTCGTAAATTTCTTCAATGATCATGTTACTTTTTACCTTAATATTTTTAAGCCTACCGCCTAAATCTTTAAGCTTTTTTGAGGCCTCTGAAAAAGTACAATCATTAGACATATCATCAATCATTATAACTAATTGAGGCCTTACTGTCTGATTCACTATAGATTTAATAACGTTTCCAATATATTTACCAACATTTCTAGCTGGTATTAGAACAGCCACTTTAACGTTTTTTTCCTCTTTTCTTTCCTTACAAGGAGCCCATATATTCAATAACCTATCCTTAAAAGCCCTATAGACTCTAAAAATTGGTACTACCCATATACTATAAAGAAGATATCTAACCATATCTATCTCTCTTACAAGATTGACAATCTGTGAGATAGTTGTCTCTGTACCCGTTATCATTTCTTACTCCCCTCTGAGATAATAGTTATTATTTCTCCATTTCTGGGTAGAAGTGTTACATAGACTTCTCTTTCAGAGACAAGATACCATGGACCTTCACTGATTTTGCATGTCTTATTAAAATATCGAGGGAGTATCTTTCCATCTATTAGCACAGTCTTCACCAGATATCCCTTAGCAACCTTGAACTTCAAAGTTACAGGTACGATATTTAAGTTGCATGGAAGTTTAAGTGAATATAGTATTTTAAATGAGGTTGTATTGATCCTGATCACCTCTATAGAATTTACCTCAAGCTCATAACTAAAAAGTTCTCTAGGTGTTGTTACCCATGCATTAGATTGCTCAAGACGACCTATTGTATAGGCTAGGGCATGAATTAGACTAGAAGGATTTCTCCAGTCATAGCTTGTTGCATGCGTGTAAACTATCAGTAGGCCTCTTATTGTCTTAGCCATATGTATTGCTATCCAGAGATAAGGTTTCCAAGGCAAATGTTGAGAAAGCTTTACAGTAAATCCGATCTTAACTATATCGTTTCTCCTAAACCTAGGGATCCTTATCTGAAACGGCCATGTAGTCATGAGTACCCTTACACAGGTCTTCTTCTTTAGGTTCAGAATCTCACTCATAGAAAACTTTCCAAAAGGTGCTATATAGGTTACAACACTATAATTTGTTATATTCGACTCTATATCCTTTATGGAACCTAAGTAGTCCTCTGGTTTTCTCGGAGGTCTTACATGCCATCTGCTATGAGATGCTATTTCCCAACCTCTTCTAGCCAACACAGAATATATATTCCAATAATATGAACAATTTCCACTTGGACAACCAGTTATGACACCTATTGTAAGTGGTACATTAGGCTTATTCTTTAGCATCCAGTCTATCAGAGCGTTTTCATAGTTATTGAAGTACTTATTTTTGCCAATTAGAGTGTTAGGAAGCTCTTTAGAGAAATTATTATCAACAATTAAATCATCAACCCTTATTATTGCAGCATAGTTACAACCACCATAGGTTCTTGTTAGCCCATCAAAAGTTATGATTCCCTTTTCCCCTTTCTTGCTCTTTCCATGGATACTAACCATTGGAACGACAACTATAACTGAAACAACTATCACTAGAAGTGCTAATTGAAGCTTCCTCCTCCTTTTCGTTGATGTTTCTTCCTTCAACCCTCAGCCGCTACCAAGAATTTTGTATTTTTTATATTTAAATAATTTGACCTGAGAACTTACATCCCATTATAGTATCTAAAATTCTTGCCTGAGAACCATACCACTTTAGGTTTTCTATATCAAAGAACCTGATATCAGCATTTATATCGAAAGGTATGTGGCTTTTGCACAATACCTGGGTCATATAATTTACAAAGGGAAGTATCTGGCCAACTGTATAATATCCTCTAGGAGCCCCGTCAGGATAGTAACTTGTGATACGCTTGGGATAGCAGTTTGGCCTCCAGGCTCCCATCCATACAGGAATTCCTGTGTTCTTTGACCAGTTTACTGCAGCTTCTGTGGCCTCTTTTATGTACCTTTTATTAAAAAACGGAACAGTCATATTTTTTCTTTCCTTCGAACAAGGACCCCCTGCATATATATGCCATTCCGCTATTATATAAGGATCCCATCTTATCTTAAGTTCCTTCAAGGAGAAAGGACTTGAAATGTTAGCTGGAGCTGTAACTATTATTATTCTATATTTGTCGATCTTTCTGATTGCTGCTATTGTCTCATTATATATTTTGTTCAGGATCTGGGGATACTCCTTTATCTTCCCGCTACTCTCTATGACAAGATCGTATGAAAGAAGATAGGATGTTCCTTTAAAGTAATTAGCCACGGTAACCCACCACTCTATGAAGTGTTTAATTGCATCAGGACTTGTTGGATTATTCCTTATATCAAATGCTGTATATGTTATCACTGGAACTATTCCTGCCTTAAGGCAATCGTTGACAATTTCCTTGAGCTCTTTTAAAGCATTAGGATCCTTGGTCAAATCAAACCCTACTCTTATCCTTACATTATCGAAACCTCTTATCCTAAATATATGAGGTATGTTCACGCCTCTGTTTCTCCAATAGAAATAGTAATAATTAGTTTTGTTAAATGTCATCCAGTCAACGTTTATTCCAACACCTAAAATCTTGACATACTCCTTGGCTGTTATTGGTTTAGAACCAAGGGATGTTCCAAAGGCGTAATAAATTGTAAACGATACCAAAATTGCTATAACTATTATGGCTGTACCTTTTGATTTTTCTTTCAAAATCTCTTCACCACATTTTTATTAGCTTAATCTAACCTCTTTCAAGCTATGTGGACTTTCGAATAAAAGATGCTCTGGTAAAAAGAGAGGGAGCTGTCAAAGGTGGAAAACGAAAGGATCATTGGGGCCTCTCTCTTAATAATGTTATCGTTTATGGGCACAGTAGCCTACAGAATAACCCTTCCTGTTGCAAGTTTTTATGTAAAACAGACACTTGGAATGACAGCGTTTGCTGTTGGTCTTCTGACTACATCGTTTTATATCTTAAGAGCAATGTCAGCTTTAGGAACTGGATACTTTTCTGAGACTGCAAGAAGAGGGAAGCTATTAGCAACTATAGCATTCGGACTACAAATACTAGTCACTTATTATCTGATCTTGAAGCCAGAATATCTAGGAGTCGTGCTGATAAGAGCACTTCAAGGAATATTAAATGGGTTTGCCTGGACATCTGTTCAAATACTTCTTGCTGGATCCGTTCCTGAGAGATATAGAGGAAGGATCTTTGCTGTATATGCTATGAGCGGTAGTCTAGGATCGCTTATTGGTGATTTCTTTTACAAACTTTATGGAAATCATGCCCTTCTATTCTCAATATTCTTTTATGTTATATCCTCTGCTATCGTTTACGTTGCTGGAGGCATTGCCGAGGATACAAGCAAAGGCAAACCTCTGCTTAGAAGTACTAAGAAAGCTAAGAAGAGAAATGAAAAAAGGATACCAGTGGCTTTTCTCTTGATCTCAGTTATGGCAATCTCATATACAACAGTCATGAGCGTCGGTGATATTGCTTATGTTTACTATAAGGGTATACTAGGCCTAAGCAAGGGAAGTACTGCACTCTTAAGAGGAGCCTCAAGCTTTGCTGGAACGCTTATAGCATTTTTCCTTGGATGGCTTGCAGATAAAGGAGAGGCTAAAAAGGTCTTAATCGGGGCATATATGACAAGCATTTTAGGCACAATATTCATTTCTGTTCCGACAATAACCCTTGCAATACTAGGAATAGCTACCATAACAGTTTCATCGAGGATATTCGTTCCAATAGCTAGAAAGGTGGCTAGTGAGATGCCAAGAGGTAATATTTACATAGGTTTCTTGGGAACCCTAGGTAATATCGGGGCTGCGCTTGGAGGAACAGGCTTCGGATACCTTTATACAGTTCTGGATTCAAGAAAGTTGACTTTCATTGGCTTGAGTTTTGCAGAAGCCCCGCTCATAGCAACTCTCTGGCTTTACTTAGTCCCACTAATACTATTTGCTGGGATGAGAAGACAAAAAAATGACCAACCAGCCTAGCAACCGAGTCTATATGGTTCTGGAGGTTCTTCTGGAGGGCCTCTCCAGGGTTCAACTTTTCTAAGAGGATTTAGACCTGAAAGTAAACGCCCTCTCTTAAGTAAATGTTCAGATAACATTCTTGCCAGAGCTGGGGCTATCATAAGGCCTACACCATCAAGACCTGTAAAAATATAAATCTTTTCTAGATCTGGAACTGTACCCACAATGGGCCATCCATCTCCTGATATTAAACAAGGGGCTGCCCAAGAGGTTCTAGGGATAGCATTTTCTACATCAGCTACAGCTCTTGAGAGTCCTTCTAAGACCTCATAAACTGAGCCAGGAGACGGTACTAATCCTTTCTCTGGACTACGGATAATGTTGTTTGATCCATCACCAACAATAACCGTTGTAGGAGACTCAGGAACTATATAAGTGCCTGAAAGATCCTCATAAAATATGGTCTTAACTTTCTTTCCAATATCCACACTATGAGCCTCACACTTATACAGCCTGGATCCAGCCAGTCTTTTATTACCAATACCTAGAATCTCTAAGCTCCAAGCACCAGCAGCAACTATTATGGCATGGTCTGCCTCAAATTTGTCGCTACCTATATTAACCCTTAAATCTCTTATGTTCTTGGGTCTAACCACTGTATATTCAAGAACTTCTACACCTTTTAAATTAAACAAAGAGCGCATTAGGTTGCCAAGACGACCAACATCAAGAAGCGCATCAAGTGTTGCCAAGTAAATGTAGCTTCCTCTTAGCCTTAGCCCAGACTCCCTAGAAGCCTCACTTCTTGTAAGAACCCAACTCTCAACGTTAGCAGAATCTAGGATCCTTAGATATTTCTCTGCACACTTCTCATCTGTAGCCAATATAGCTTCGACTCTCTTAATGGGAGCACCTATCTCTTCATAAATATTCAGCGACTCAATAGCCCAGTTTATAAAAGGTTCAGGAAGCTGTAGGGTTATTATCTCAGCAGCAGAACCTGTAGCTCCACCTAAGAGAGGTCCTTTATCTATTAAAAGTACCTTAGAACTTTTAGATAATTCTAGTGCTAAAAACGAACCTGCTATCCCTCCTCCTATTACTATATAATCATAGTTTTTTCCCAAGGGCTCCAGCCTCTATAAAATTTAATCGTCTTCATTTCTCTTAAATTAATTCTATCAGTTTCATATCTCTTTTGTTTGTCTGTTATATAAAATTAAACATATGTTCATAAAACTTTACTTCAATCAAGTCAAGAGAAACAAATCTAATAGCCTTGAATGAAAGGATACAATGATTGTATCTTTTCTTTTAAAAATTTTTGAGATAATTTCTATTTAAATAAGCTAAGACCTCATATCCTCAGCGGGGATTGAATTTGAGCAATACCTGCCACTCAGGGAGGAAAAAGATATACGCTAGAACAATATTATCGATGAAAGGAGAGAAGAAAATTGTCATGGTAACCGCCTACGATTATCCTATAGCCAGGATAGTTGATGAAGCTGGGGTCGATGCTATACTTGTTGGAGACAGTTTGGGTATGGTTGTTCTCGGCTATGATTCAACTCTTCATGTAACTATGAATGATATGATGAGACATGTCTCTGCAGTTTCTAGAACAAGGCCATGTGCTCTGATTACAGCTGACATGCCATTCATGAGCTATGAGCCAAGTACAAAAGACGCTATATTTAATGCTGGAAGACTAGTGAAATCAGGAGCTGAGGCGGTTAAACTAGAGGGGGGTAGCGAAATTATTGACATAATTAAGGCCATAGTTTCTTCAGGAATACCAGTTATGGGGCACATAGGTATGACTCCTCAGAAGGCCAATAGGCTAGGGGGATATAGAAGAATGGGAAAAACTGAATCTGAGAAGAGAATGTTACTTGAAGACGCTAAGTTACTTGATGAAGCTGGAGTTTTCTCGATAGTCATTGAGTTTACAAAGGCGGATGTTGCTAAAAAAATAACAGAAAGCATTACCGTACCCACAATATGTATAGGAGCAGGTCCGTATTGTGATGGCCAAGTCCTTGTAATTCATGACATTTTAGGTCTTTCTTCCTTTGTTCCACCTTTTGCAAAGACATATGTAAACTTACCCGAAATAATAAAGGAGGCCGTGGAACAGTACTCTAAAGAGGTAAGGAATGGTGTCTTTCCTGAGCCACAACACTACAAATGAGTCCAAACTTGCGGATCTTCTTATTCACATTGCAAGGGGAATAGGACTAGATGAAATAGCTTATAAGTTAGGAATAAGTAAAGAAGAACTGAAAACCATGATTGGTGCTCTAATAGCAGAAGGGTATATAAGAGAGGCCAGGTCTGATGAAAGCTGTCCTTGCAATACATGCCCTCTGAAGAAAATATGTGGAGGAAGGATCTCTATATCGAGTAGAACAAAGGTTTACGTTCTTACCCAAAAAGGGATAAGAGTTTTAGCAAAGCTTGTCAAGAAAACTTCAGTTAATGTATAAAAGCAAGGATAAGAGCTTCTACAGGACCTATCAATGCTCCAAGGAACAGACCTGCATATTCTATCATTCTTAATTCTTTCTTAGCAAACCTTTTGTAAAAATCCTCAATTTCCTCAGGGTCTAAGGACTTTATCCTATTACTCACAAGCCCTTTTATATCTATATTCTTTATGGTTTCATCAGTTATCCCCCCTGAAAGAAAGTCAACTACCTTTTCCGATAACATCTGTGCAAGCCTATCTATATAAGGCGAGATGAGTGAAGATATGATCGGGTATGAAGAAAATATTTTAAGCATTTCAGCTTCTAAAGCCCTCTTTAGGGCTTGACCCATCTTATCTTCAAGCTCCTCTTTGAAGCTAGAGGTCTTCAGATAGACTTCGGCTATCTCCCCTATTCTATCTGCAAACTCGTCCTTCTTAGACGGAAGAAGTCCCTGAAATCTTATGTTAAAAAGGGGGATTTTTACTGGTCTGTATGGATGGAAAAGCATCCGGACAGCTATTAAATTTGTTACATACCCAACAAGTGCTCCAACAAGCGTCGAAGAACCTAGGAGAACTACTAGATTGCTCAACTGAGACACCTTAGTTCTGGTCCATTGGAAGTTCTGCTAGATCTATAAGACCGAAACCTATAAATGTATCTGAAGCCCCATAAGTAACTAATAGCTCATTATGACCAATCCTTGTAAGACCACATGGGAATACTGTTCCTGTTCTGTCTCCAAAGATCTCATAAGTTTCCCTTGGTTCGAAAACATAGTAAGATGTGAGCTCTTTAACATTCAGCTCTCCATTTTTACTTATTATAAGAATAGGAAAGACTCTGTAAAAACTGTCTTCTTTACTCACTCCATGGACTAATGCTATATATTTATTACTATCTATCTCAACAGGAGGTGTCCCCCATCCAAGCTTTTCCTCAAAGGGTCTGGGTTTCATAACATCATTTATATCCCAGATCTTGGTTTCCCTACATCCTTCAGCTCCTAAATCCAGGTTTATTTTCGTTATGCTCATATGGAACCTTCCATCTATAGTGTGAGGTCTATGGAAGATGTATAACTCCCCATTAGAGTTAGCAAAGAGGAACGCATCCTTATCGCTTATGAGTTTATCTTTATATCCTTCTCTTGGAGAAACGAATGCCACTTTTCTCCAGTTTTTAAGATCTCTAGAAATGGCTATAACAGGTAAGGTTCTCTGAGTTATTGGATGTGATCTGAAGTAATTTACTGTCCTTCCAGTATATGTTATGACATAAAAGTCCTCTACTTTGCTTATCCTAGGATCCTCACTCCCCCACATATCACATCTTGTATCTGGATATATAACAAGATCAGCGAGGTACAACATGTCATTAACCGAAGATGTAAGTATGTCATCTATGGGAACCTCTATCCTTGCTATTCCAGATATGTACTTATAGTAACCAACTATTATTCTTGCAAAAACTATTAGGACATCTTTTTCTATTATAGCTGCAGGATTGAATATTGCCCGAGGTGTCTTTAAAGGATAATTTCTTATATAAACTCTTTCTGGAGTAATTACTCCGAGTCTTTTTACTATGTCTAAGGTTTTAAAGGCTCTCAACTTCGCTTCCACCGTAGTTCTTTTACCTTTAGTGCATGGCCTTTATAATAAGGCTTAACCCCATTACAACATAATACAAAGAAGCTATTATCATTATGGTTCTTGATTTTAAATTAATTAATATCTTTGTTGATATAGATGCACCTAAATATGTTCCAACAAGTAATGCCAAGGCAAGCACATAATCTACTCTTCCAGCAATTATGTGTCCTGTGACACCAGCTAATGCAGTTATTCCAACCATAAGCTTACTCGTTGCAACAGCTGTGTGGATAGCTAGACCTACAACTAGAACTAATATAGGAACTTTGAGAACGCCTCCTCCAATTCCAAGAGTTGCTGAGAGAAATCCTGCTGTCAGACTTGCAACCCATGCCAAAAACAGCTTAAGGTAACCATATTCCCCAAGACTCGAGATCTTTTTTCCAGAACCTCCAGACTTCTCCTTAATTATGAAGAGGCCTCCAGAAGCTATGAGAACTAATCCTAACAATAAAACCAAGAACTTATTACTTACCTTTCCAAATATTATTACTCCTAAGATAGCCCCGGTTACTGAAGCACTTTCAAGTAGAAATGCCAAGCGATAATCGACAAGCTTTTCCTTAAAGAGCTTCCTAAGTCCTCCCAAGCTTGTACCTAATATTGCGAACAAGCTTGCTGGAATAGCCTCTTTGGCACTTACTCCTAAAAGAACCAGGAAAGGAACCATTAAAGAGCCTCCGCCAATACCAAGAAGGGTTCCTATAAATCCAGCAAGAACTCCTATAAAAGGTGCAATTATATAATAATAGATCTCTAATCTCAATAGCAAGTAGTCATCCCTAAGGAAAGCCTGCAAAACTTGAAATAAAAAATTATATTTTAATTTATGTTATAGAAAGTAGGAGAAACCGTGATGGACCGATCTATGGGTTTCCATAGGCAGGGAGCGGTTCAAAACATTCTATATCTAAAATGCTACCCTTTCTCTTCTCAGGAGGCTTCCACTTAGCTCTCACTTTCATTCCTATAACATTTCCAGAAATCACATCTTCAGGAGTAACTCCACATAGCCTGTGGAAGAGTCCAGCAAATTCATATTCATTAGTGCTATAGCCAGGAACGTCTAATCTTATTATGCCAACTATTTCAGGTTTTTCCATCCTCTCTCTAGTAGTCCTTATGTAACTTATTACAGCCGTATGAACAGTCCCAGTATCTGGAACTTCAACTATTTCGATCGTAGGAACAAGACAGTATTCACAGTAACTCCTTGGAGGTACATAAATTCTTCCACATCTTGGGCATCTTGAACCTACAATCTTACCCTCTTTAAGCTTCTCTAGAAATATTCCCAGAGCTTGTCCAGCACTAAAGTCATACTTGGCCCTAGGTCTGTATTCGATTAAGCCCGAAAGTTGCCAAAGCTCATTTTCTTTAAGTCCATGACCTCCAGGATTCTGAGGCTTAGAGACCTTGGATTTGGTTTGGAAAGAACCCATATTATTTACACCCCCATAACTATCACAGTCCCTACCTGCATTAGATCTCCCCAAGCTTGTGCAACACCCTTCTCAACAGGTTTCTTTACCTGCCTGGCTCCTGCCTGATACGTAAGCTGCCAATATATCTCAGCAGTCTTCATAGTCCCTGCGGCAGCGATTGGATTACCTACCCCAAGAAGTCCTCCACTAGGACTTGATGGAACTTCTCCATCTCTATCAAAATACCCTTCATTTGCCAGTCTCCAAGCCTGGCATTTTGGTGCTATCAAAAGGCCTTCAAGGTGATGCAATTCCTTATAATCAAATGGATCATAGGGTTCAACAACATCTATTTCCTTCGAGGGCTTTTCTACTCCTGCCATTCTATATGCCATCCTTGCTGCCTGCTCAACATATCTAGGATAGGCCAGCTCTCTATTGTACCAATGCGTATTGTCAAGTATCCAGCCTGTGCCTTCAACCCAAACCCTTGTATCTGTCATCCTTCTTGCTATTTTCTCACTTGCAAACACTAAAGCTGCCGCCCCATCGCTCACAGGACTTATATCAAGCCTGTTAACAGGCCAAACAAGGGTCTCACTATTAAGTACATCATCGGCTGTTATGTTAGCAGCCGCCTGGGCTGATGGATGATCTAATGCATTCTTCTTATTCTTAACACTAACGTAAGCTATATCCCTTTTACTAGCTCCACATTTGGCCATATACCTTCTCATCTCCATAGCAAATATCCAAATAAGGTTTGGCTGTAAAGGCCTCTCTAGTATAGGATCCCATATGTATGCAAAGACATATTGAGGGTGTGGCCTTGCTGGACTCATCTTCTCCTCAGAAACCGCAAGAACAGTATCACAATGACCGCTAGCTACATGCCACCAGGCTGCTATTGGTACCATAACTCCAGTACCGCCACCTACATAGACTCTTACCATGGGCTTATTTGTAGCACCAGCCCCATCAGCTAGATACTCTCCATTGAAATGCATGCCATCGAAAGCATCAGGTGCTGTTCCAAGAACAACACAATCTATATCCTTTAGAGTAAGTCCTGCCTCATCTAAGGCCTGTTGTACAGCAAGAGCACTAAGCTCTTTTGGAGTCTCAAGCATCCTTCTTCTGAAAAGAGTTAAACCAGCCCCAATTACAGCAACCCTATCCTTAACCTGAAGATTGACCTTCATACAATCACCCCTCACCTGAAACAACAATAGCTGAGGAGGTGTATGTCGGAATTCCTCTCCAACTAATAGCCAGCCCTTTTCCTCCATTTCTCCTTATAAATTCAATGGCATGAACAAGTCTTAGAAGACCAGTAGCTTCTAGAGGCCATCCCCAGCTCAGGCTGCCTCCCGAGAGATTCACAGGAAGAGGTCCTCCGGGATCAAAGGTTCCTTCTCTGAGATCTTTTATTGGATCCTGTGTAATTCCTGCCTCAAAAAGTGTCAGAGGCTCAAAGAAGCTATATCTATCATCAGTCTCAATAAAGTCGAGTTCATTAAAAGCATTAGAAATCCCAGCCTCACCTAAGGCTCTTGCCGAGGCTAACCTAACGCTTGGAGCTCTACCTATTTCATGTCTTTCAAAGCTGCCTGTTTCAGTTCCATATCCTATTCCCTCTATCCATACAGCTCTATCCTCCACACCTAATCTACTAACAGTATCATCACTTGCGAGAACTACCACGACACCAACATCTACAGGATCTGCTATGTCCATAGCTGTCAAGGGATCAGAAACCATTGGAGCCTCAAGGACATCACAGGGCGAGACTGGAGCAGCAGAAATAGACCTAGGATTAAGAAGTCCTATGTTCTTATTCTTGGCAACGACTAAGGCTAGGTCTTCTCTTGTAGCTCCAGCAAGCTCCATAAAGGCTTTAGCCTCAAGAGCAGCATAAAAATGATAGTTTGGAGGCACTACTGGACGGAGGTAATTAGGATCAAATGCCAACTCCATAATTCCATCAAAGGTCCTTATATCACTTGGTTTTGCATGAGCCTCTACAGAAACCACATCAAAATATC
The DNA here is from genome assembly GCA_027082825.1 of Acidilobaceae archaeon. Lineage (GTDB taxonomy): Archaea > Thermoproteota > Thermoprotei_A > Sulfolobales > Acidilobaceae > JALWTO01. The sequence goes on along the minus strand of JALWTO010000005.1, from coordinate 5,752 downwards.
CAGTTCTTATAAGCATGTAGGCCTGTGCAACACCTTGAAGGCCATCACCAGAAACGGTGAAGGTTGGCCTTAAAACCCCACCTATAGGCTCGGGAATAAATTCATCAGCTATGGCAATGCCCTCCCAGAAGTCCTCTTGACAGCCTATAAAAGCATCTATATCCCTTCTGGGATCATCGATGCCCGCATCTCTGTAAGCTCTGAGTGCTGCCTCAAAGGCAAGTTCCCTAAAGCTCAACTCAGGAATGGTGTGTTTTGGTCCGTATACACCAACCCCTATAATGGCGACCCTAGGTCTTGAAGGCATTAGGTGCACCAATAATTTTACTATCTATTAAAAGTATTAATGCGTTAACTGTAGGAAAACATAGTTTTTGACTCCTAAGACAAAACCTTTCTATCTATCTCCTGGTAGTAAGAGTGCTACTAAGAAAGCCACTATACTTAATACACTTAGAAAAATGAAGTATCTTGTTGCACTCACTATAAAGTAAACTGCAACAGCAGCAAGTGTCACAGTAAATATCCTTGATACGAGACCTATGAGACCTGATGCACTTCCATGAACCTCTTTAGGATGGAAAGTAGTTATCCACTCCATTATTATTGGATATGCAGGTAGCATGAAAAGGCCTAAGAGAGGTATGAGACTCAGAACTCCAATCTTGGTTGTCCACAGAGCCAAAGCCACATAAACTGCTATGCCCAATGCACTAGTCGCCCTGATGTACATAGTTCTCTTGTCCCTTCTTGTTATGGGAATTGGTATAAATAGAACTCCTGTTAAGCCAATTACTAAAGCCAATGCAACAGCTGGCCCTGCAACACTTCCAAGCTTTACTGTAGAAAGAGCTGCCTCAAGCCATATAGACATGTTGTCGAATAAAGCGACTCCTAGACCCAAAACTATTCCCAAAAGCCATAGATCCTTAGCCTTGGCAATAGCTTTTAGAGCCTTTGACACACTCCAAGAAACCTCTTCTCCACCTTTTAGTTCCATCCCCAAGAGAGCTATTGAATATAGAATTAGACCGATAACAGAAATTATCGCAATAGGAACTTCAAGACCCAGTATGCCATGATGTATATAAAGGTAGTAACCACTTCCTAGAGCATAGATTGTGCCTAAGTACATAGCAAAACTTAATATTGATACCGCAAATTCTCTTTTTTCTGGATACAACCTAGAGGCAAAGGGAGCAAATGCATTTAACAAAAAAGGTTGCCCTACTGCTCCTAAAAGCTGACATATTAAAAGCCACATATAACTTCTTGGTGCCACTAACCTTAGAGCTCCACTGAGACCTGTAAGTGCCGTTCCTATACTAAGCCAAAATCTAAAATTTCTATCGAGAAGGATCCCAGAAGGTATCGTTAATGCTAGAAAAAAGGCTGGAAATGTTATAGCTAAAAGACCTACTTTAGCCTTTGAGACCCCAAGTCCTCCTGCAACAAGGCTTGTCACAGGCGAAAAAGTGACCCATATGGCTTGCGAAGCAAAGATAACAATAACCAGATCTATGAGAAGGATCGTTCTCTTCACTATATTCACCTATACACTTCTACTGTAAGCTTTCTAGCAAGATCTTCAGCAACACCTTTAGGCATGGATTCAAGGAGCTTAGCTATGAGTATTGAATCTAAAGAGGATTTACCTACCATTGATGCAGCTTCAAGAGTATTACTCTTTAGGACATTATATATTTCGATGAGCTCCTTAGGCGATGGGGATTCTAAAGACTCTCTTGCGTCCTTCAGAAACTCATTTACAACTTTTTTATGAATAGGAGAGAGGGTTAAGTGTATGTTATAAGATGCTATCCCCTCAATACGAGGCTGAAGACCCATAACCCAACCTTTAAGGGTCATATTAGCATAGAATTTGAAAAGCTCTTCTTCACTATTAAGAGTTAAAGATAAGAGAGGAGATTCTATAGGAGCGATGCTCTTAAATCCAATATCCATAAGTCCTTTAAGGATTCTATCTCTTGCTCTTAAGAGCCTTCCAGTAAGCTCTAAATAGCCTTTCTTTCCAAGATACTTCATTATTGCCCATGCAGCGGCTAAGGGAGCAATGCTCCTTGAAGAGAGTACTATGTTGTTAATGAATGGATATCCAGGCCACCTAAGATCCACGTAAATTGTTTCCTCCTTATATTCACCACTTCTAAAGAGAAGTACTGAAACTCCTTTAGGGGCGTACCCGTATTTATGGGTGTCCATTGAGAGTGACATAACTCCTTCGATCTCGAATCCAAAGGAAGGAACTGGTTCCCCAAGTTCTTTCATAAATGGAAGAATGTATCCCCCTAGACATGAATCGACATGGACAGGAACACCTTTGTCCCTTGCATACTCAGCTACATCCTTTACAGGATCTATAGTCCCATATGGAAAGTTTGGAGCAGAGACAACTACCAAGGCTGTTTTATAATTTACTTTATCCTTAAGAGCTTCGACGTTTACCTTCTTTGATTCTGAATCTATAGGCACATCCACAGTTCTCATGTTAAGATAATGAGCAGCTTTCCTTATTGAGGGATGACCAGTTATTGGTAGCAGAACCTCAGGTATTTCATTCAAGCCCTTTCTCTTTCTAAAATACTCTCTTGCTGCTTTAACTGCAAGCATTATACTCTCAGTACCCCCATAGGTTACAGTCCCTACGACCTCATCATCTGCATTAACGAGATCCTTAGCAAAAGCTATGACTTCTTTTTCAAAAAGGAAAGCACTTCTAAAGACCATAGGATCTAAAGCATTCGTCTCTGCAAAGTATTCAAAAGCTTTTCTGATTATCTTTCTGATTTCGTCCACTCCAGTCTCATAAATATACGTAAATAACCTTCCTTGAGTAGGATCTATATTGAGCTTTCTAGCATTATCTAAAGCCTTAAGAACTTCCTCCAAAGCGGTCAATGAATTCCCCCTATCTATCTATAAGTTTAATATAATGATAAATATTTTAATTGTTAAAATGTGTATAAATTTACCTATATAAGTTTAATAAATAAATATAACAATATATGATAAAGAGATTTAGTCATGGTATAGCTATTTTTATTCGATATACCCTTTAAAAGTTCTTAACTTTAAAACAAAACATCTTTTATAACAAATATTTAAATTACCAAAAATTATAAACTATTATCTTTTATATAACCATGGTGTTCCTAATGCGGGAATTGCCTAGATTCAGATGGGCAGTACTTTCAACATATATACTGGCTGGTATATCCTCTCAACTTATCTGGATAACATATGCTCCAATCCTTTCTGTATCAGCCAGTTTCTATCATGTTTCTGAGAAAAGTGTCGGACTTTTTGCTGCGGTGTTTCCACTAATTTATATAGTAATATCCATTCCAGTAGGATACTACATAGACAAGTACGGATTCAGAAAAGCGTTATTGGTTGGAATGACCTTTCTTGGAATATTTTCAGCCCTTAGAGGTATAACAACCTCCTTCATTGCGGCATTGTCCTTTCAAACACTCGCTGGCATAGGACAACCATTTATCATGAATAGCATCTCCAAGCTAGTAAGGTCTTGGTTCCCAGAAGAGGAAACAGCACTAGCTACAGGTCTTGGTACGCTTTCTCTTATGCTCGGAATATTATTAGCATTATCTCTAACCCCTTTTATTGTATATCATGTCGGAATGAAGACTGTGCTCATTACCTATGGAATTTACAGCCTTATAACACTTCTCCTTGTATATATCATAGCTAAAGAACCTAAAGAGAGTTTCGCCAATGAAAAAGTAAGCGTCAGTTTAAGAGAAATGATTGGTGTTCTTAAAAACAGAAATATTTTGATTTTGTCGATATTGTTCTTTCTTGGAGTTGGATCATATACAGCTTTCACTACATGGATAGAGCCTCTAGTAGAAGCTCCTGGTGTCCCAATCGATAAAGCAAGCTTGGTAGGTAGCTTTCTTACACTAGGAGGAATATTTGGTTCTATTTTCATACCAGGGATAGCTGATAAGATGGGATCTAGAAAAAGACCTATGCTATACACATTGTTTGCAACGATTTTTCTGTGGATAATACCATATTTTATGCATGGGACCTTCGTGGTCTCTACAGACCTCTTTATAACAGGGTTCCTGTTCCTATCCCTTGCGCCTCTGGCCCTAGACTTAAGTGCAATTTCAGTAGGTCTTACCTACTCAGGAGCTGCAAATGCTACATTGTGGGAGTTCTCTCAAATAGGATCCCTTATACTAATATGGATATTTGAAATATTAGGAACGGCAATAGGCTGGGCCAGCATCTATTTGTCAATGGCCATAATCATGGCTGTGATGTTTCTCATGGCATTGATTATCAAGGAACAAAAGTAGTTCTAACCACAAACTAATAATCTGTATAGCTTAAGGCATACTTTTTTATAAGGTATTGGTTCTAAATCTTGTATCAATTAGTTATCTGAATCTAAACAGAGTTTTGACAAGGTTAATTTTATAATATTGATATCTACTGTGATATCAACAGTGGTAAAGCTTCTGTCATAGAATATGACTACAGACCTGTTATTACTAATAATGATAATAGCTTCAGAATATTTGATCTTGTAAAGGCACTTGTTTATCTCTTCATATCCTATATTCTAATCTCTACAGGAGGCAATATATTAAAAAACATACATGCTGAGATTATTCCTCTAAATTAAATCAAGCTGATTTTCTAAGAAAAGCAAATAGAGACCATGTCCAAAAGATCTTATTAAGACTATGAGTGTTTATATGATGGATATTGATCATGGGCTTCGAAGAGGTTTTCCAGATATTTAATATAGAGAGATCACAAGCAAAACCTAAAACTGATTCAGTACATCTGGAAATATGAAATATGTTCAGAAAAAGACTGCCTGCAATCCATTAATTTCTTTTCAATAATTCTTTTTGCCTCTTCGAAGTTCTCAAAGTCTCTCCATATCATTAGGAATATTATATTTCCTAACTTTTCCTTGACTTCATTTAAATGAATGTCCCTATCATCTATATAGACTATAAAACATGGAGGAGGTGTACAACCTTTCTCTACTCTGAGCTTATTTAAAAGATCAAGAGCTATTTTGCCCTTATGGGGCTTAGAATCTATCATAAAATAATCAAACTCCTTTTCAAGTCCAAAAGTTTTTATAGCCTCGATCGCTATCTCTGGTATATTCCAGCTTAATGTAGAAATGATTGCTCCTTTCTCTCTTGCCCATCTCAATAGCTTTACGCTATCACTATAGAGTTTGACAATAGTACCTTCAGAATCTTTTATCTTATTGGTATTAATTCTAACGAATGGCGGCTTAAGTGATGAAACATCTTTGTGATCCCATAAAGTCCCATCGAGATCAAAGAAGAGTACCCAATAATCACATTTTTCTTTCACTTCTTCCTCCCAGTGAAACATATATTAAAGCAACTACACCTATTAAAAGAACTGTAATGATAACACTATGATTTAGGTGCTCCATATGAAAACAAAATTTCCTGAAAAGGGAGAAGATCCTGACTCTATAATTAAAGAACTTACTGAGATAAGTAAAAATGATTTAGATCCTCTTACTGGAAAGATGTTTGGCCACTCCTATGAAACTGGGGATAATAATCTAAGAGAACTCAGCCAAAAAGCTTACGAAATGTTCATGCATAAGACTATGTTAGATTTCACAGTATATCCCAGTCTCCTAAAATTGGAAAAAGATGTCGTTTCGATGGTTCTTTCATTAATGCATGGTGATGAAGAC
>JALWTO010000004.1:3018-8563 GCA_027082825.1 Acidilobaceae archaeon | reverse complement strand
ATTAGACGAAGGATTTTGGAGATCATAAGAACTGAACTTGACTCTACAGGCCATGAAGAAGTTCTTTTTCCACTTTTAATACCTGAAAATCTTCTAAAGAGAGAATCCGAGCATATTAAAGGATTTGAAGATGAAGTTTATTGGGTTACTCATGGAGGACTCGAGCCCCTAGACATAAAGTTGGCTTTAAGACCAACAAGTGAAACTAGCATTACATACATGGAAACCTTTTGGATAAAAAGTTATAAAAATCTACCTCGAAAATTTTATCAGATAGTGAGTATGTTCAGATATGAAACAAAGGCAACAAGGCCTATGATAAGGTTAAGAGAGGTCACTACCTTCAAAGAAGCACATACGGTTCACGATAGTTTCGATGATGTTGAACGTCAGGTTATCGAGGCCATAGAGATTTACAAGAAGATTTTTGATGAGTTAGGCATACCATACATCGTTAGCAGAAGGCCTGAATGGGATAAGTTCCCTGGCGCTCTTTATACAATAGCTTTCGATACCGTAATGCCAGATGGAAGGACTCTTCAAATAGGGACAGTGCACAACCTTGGGCAGAATTTTACTAAGGCGTTTAACTTTAAAATTCAGTTAGCGGATCAAAGTCTAGACTTTCCTTGGCAGACGAGTTATGGTATAAGTGACAGAATAATAGCTACAGTCATTTCAATTCATGGCGATGACAGAGGTTTAATTTTGCCTCCTAAGGTTGCACCCATACAGGTCGTCATTGTACCAATATCGACAGCCGAGAACATTAATGAGATCCAAAAATATATAAGTAAGATAGAGAGTGTTCTCAATAAATTAGGGCTTCGCTATAGAATAGATGATAGAAGAGATGTGAGACCAGGAGCTAAGTTTTACTATTGGGAAGCTAAGGGTGTGCCTTTAAGACTCGAGATTGGCATCAAGGAAGTAAGTTCTAACACTGTTCTTATTCATAGGAGAGACCTCCTAAAGAAGGTTGAGATAAGCTTCGATGCTCTTGGTGAAGAACTTCCTAAACTCTTAGAGGACATTGAAAGGGTTCTTAGGGAGAGGGCTTGGTCCTATCTTAAGTCTAGGATATTAAAAACGACTGACTTGGATGAGGCCAGGGAGTGGATAGAAAAAAGGAAGGGTGTAGTTGAATTACCTTGGAATGGAAGAGACGAATGTGCTTTAAAGGCAAGTGAGAAGCTTGATGCGAAGACTTTGGGGACTCCTTATCCAACTGCTCGTATAAATGCTGATAATATTAAAGATCCTGTCTGTGGAGATAAAGCTGTAACTTGGATGAGATATGCAAAGACTTACTAAAGGAGACTAGAAAGTATATTCTTAAGCTTTTCAGAACATTGTTCGCAGAACTCAGCCCTTTTTTTATCAACATCTTCAAGGGAATTACTAAATGACATCACACAACGTGGATTCGGACAGTGAGAAAGACCGAAAAGATGACCAAGTTCGTGAAGTGATTCTTTAAGTACCCTTTCTTTATAAACTTCTAAGCTTTTAGACTTTAATCTCCTCAGAAATACTAATCCTGTTGATCTAGAAGGAAGTGCTATGCCGAACACAAAGTTTAAACCAGGAACAAAACCATCAGAGTCTACTATTCCCAGCACTAAGGTTTGTAGTGGTCTTATCAGCTTTGAATATAGTCTTGATAGCCACAAAGCCATATTGTCGGCACGGTACTGCATTCTCTTCCAATCATATAAAGATAAAGGTGGTTGAACTTTCCACATATTAACTAAAACCTTTACATCAAATGGAAGTTTTTGCGGTATTTTTTCTTTGAGCCATAAGAGATCGTCTAAAGCCACTGCTCCTACGGGTTGTAATATTATGTCTATACGACTTTTTTCTTTAAGCATTACTCACACCTATGTTTGTTGCTTTGAAAGTAGGACAATATAAGAAATTTTTTACTTCTAGGGGATCGAGTTATTTTCGGATCAAAGCCAAGAGAGAAAATATAAATTAGGTTAGGTTGGGACCTTATCGTCACCTCTAAACATTTTAGTTATTTTCTAATAGCTCGTCCTCATCATCTCTTTCTATTCGCTCTATGACTCTCTTGGATGGCGCAGAGCTTCATTTATATGCCCTCTTGTTTAGCTTATTGAGTTCATTAGAATAACATGTTTAATGTATTATGAGCGTCTATGCAATAGCATGTAGGAGATTAAAGATAGTTTAAAAGTCATGGAAGACGATCAGAACCTGAGATGACCTACTTTTGCATATAAGCACAAAGTTTATGAATGACTTAAATTATATAATGTTGTTTTAAAAGGAAATTTTAAAAGGAAAAGTTTAGGGGAAATGACGTAGACATTACCACAAACAAACCTAGGTAAGAACCTCGATAATGTTTCGGCATCCCTCAGCGAGGGTGACATTTGATCATTAAGAGTTCACAGCCGTCACCACTCATCATAGGGAGTTTCCATGAACCAACAGAGTTGAGAATGAGTATTAATAAGATCATTCTTTGAAGTCCTCTAAAAGGAATCTCACAAAAATGATGGAAGAAGTGGTGCCGCCGGGGGGATTCGAACCCCCGACCGCCCGGTCTTCAGCTTCGCCAGCCCGTGAACCCGCAAATAAATTATGCGGGTTCGACGGAGCTACGGGCGCTCTCCCGCTGAGCTACGGCGGCACTCCCTTTATTCTACTAATTCCACACGAAATTATATTCCTTGCCATTTATCTCAAGGCATTTCACTTTATAAGAAACGAAGGTGAAACTTACAACATATTTTGTACTCTATATCCTGTTATTCTTGAGAGTTCATTAATTTCGCAGGCAACAGACTTATATTCTCTATATTCGCAGAGACGCTCTAGCTCCTTGAGCGATATTATGTAGACGCCCCTAAAGTTAGCTATATTTTCTGTTATTTTAAAGATTTGAGTTTCCATGAAGATATACGAAAGAATGTGCAGAGCTGGATTTCTTATCCTAGGTTTTTTAGTTAGATGGAGATCCTCCTTATAGTAAAGGTAGGCTTGTAAGATACTACATGGAGAGATGTCGTAATTACTTGGTATGCCAACTCCAATAGATTTTGTGTCATCAGAAACTAGATTTTCGATGACGCTCTTTAGTTCAACAACTTCTACAGGTTTAGAAAAAACAACTTTTGCTATATAAATATTAAGACCAAGATGGTCAGACCTGTAACATTCTATGCTTTTGATGAAGTTATTTTTTGTGATGTTCAATTTCTCTACTTACCTCTTTTTTCTCCCAAGGGAAAACGATCCATTTATCGCTTATTTTTGAATAGTAGTCTGGGATCATCTTAGTCCAAGGTTTTATATATAAAGTAGCGGTTCTTAATTTCTTAGGAGAATAAAGATTTACAACATTAACTGCTAAATTTAAGGTAAGCCCCGTGTCACTAACATCGTCAACTATTAAGACATTCTTCTCTTTGACAGAGAGGGTCAAAGGTTGTCTCAAGTATGGTTTATGACCTCTCTCACCAATACCTTTATAAAACTTTATTTCAATAACTCCAATATCTTCGACTCCAAGCTCATCAGATATTAGCTTTGCAGGAATTATTCCTCCACGAAGAATACCAACTATAACATCTACCTTAAATCCACTTTTCTCTATCTGTCTTGCTAAATTGTCTATCATGTTTTCAATATCACTCCAAGAAACGTATTCGAGTTCAAGTCCTCCATGATTCACAGGCAGTATTACTATTTCTTTAGGTTTCTCCTTCTTTTCTAACGAATCATAAATTCGAGAATCTATACCATCTATAAACACTATGTAGCCAGGACCTGGTAATCCATCGTCTTCTATTACAGATGAGAACTTAGGATACTCTTCTCTAAGCTTTTTTAGTGCCTCCTTCCAATCTTTAGATTCAAAACAAACAACCCTATTGCCATCTGCCAATTCTCGTAAAGAAGCTAGCAATCTTACACATATCTTTCTGTCTTTGTTCTTGCCCTCTAGCAGGCCTTCAGCCATTATTCTACATCCTCAGGATTATTCTTCTGTGGCTTCCAAAGCTTTTTGTCTTATTTTCACTAAATGTGTTATATAGCCTGCAATTTGATTTCTTAACTTCTTTGACTTATATTCAATAAGTTCGCTAACAACTCTCTTATTATGTTCAAAATCCGTAGTAAATATGTCGGGATACATTTCCAAAAGCTTTCTGGCAGTCCTCTTCACAAGCGAGGTCCTTACCTTACCCATATATCCTCCCCCTGAGAGGTTTCATAAAATGCGGCAATTTTAAGTAAAGCGCATCCTAAAGGCTTTCAAGCTAGGCGAAAGATTTATATAGAAGTGATTCAAAAAAAGAATTCGGAGAGTTAAGTGAATTCTGGGTGATAAGCTATGGCAAGCATCGAGCCCACAGGCATTCCGGTGATAATATTAAAGGAGGGAACCCAAAGAACTTATGGAAGGGAAGCTTTTAGGAATAACGCTATGGCTGCTAGGGCAATAGCTGAAATATTAAAGACCACCTATGGGCCTAAGGGCATGGACAAAATGCTTGTAGATAGCTTAGGTGACATAACAATAACAAATGATGGAGCTACAATACTTGACAAGATGGACATTCAGCATCCAGCAGCTAAGATGTTAGTCCAAATAGCAAAGGGTCAGGACGAGGAGGCCGGTGACGGTACGAAGACTGCGGTAATATTTGCTGGTGAGCTAATAAAAGAAGCTGAGAAGCTTCTTGATATGAACATACATCCTACTATAATTAATGAGGGTTATAAGAAAGCTTTAAGCGAGGCTATCTCGGCCATAGAGAGGCTAGCTGAACCTATCGATATCAATGATACCGAAAAGTTGAAGCTGGTTGCAATGACTAGCCTTAACAGCAAGGCTGTTCAAGATGCTAAAGAGCATCTTGCAGAAATCGCTGTGGAAGCTGTAAGAAAAGTTGCTGAGAAGAGAGGAGATAAATGGTATGTAGATATAAACAACATAAGCATAATCAAGAAGCATGGCGGTAGCATATTTGATACTCAGTTAGTTGAGGGTATTGTTCTCGACAAAGAGGTAGTACATCCAGACATGCCTAGAAGGGTTGAGAGCGCAAAGATAGCCGTTCTTGATACACCATTAGAAATTGAGAAACCTGAAATAGATCTTGAAGTGAGTTTAACTACGCCTGATATGGTAAAGAAGATGTTAGAAAAACAAGAAAAGATACTTGCTGAAAAGGTCGAAAAGATCGCTGCGACCGGGGCGAACGTTGTCATAACCCAGAAGGGAATAGATGAGGTTGCCCAGCACTACCTTGCAAAGAAGGGGATACTTGCGGTCAGGAGGGTCAAGAGGAGCGACATAGAGAAGATAGCTAAGGCCACTGGAGCAAAGATAGTGACAAATATAGATGATCTGACACCGAACGACCTTGGCTATGCTGAGCTTGTCGAGGAGAGGAAGGTTGGAGAGGACAAGATGGTCTTCATCGAGGGGGCCAAGAACCCAAGAAGCGTAACTATACTGGTCAGAGGAGGTTTTGAGAGGATAGTTGACGAGGCTGAAAGGGCT
>JALWTO010000004.1:0-3008 GCA_027082825.1 Acidilobaceae archaeon | reverse complement strand
GGACGCTCTTAATGCTGTAGCCGATGCGGTTATGGATGGAAAGATAGTTGCAGGCGGTGGGGCGATAGAAGCTGAAGTTGCTAAGGCCTTAAGAGAATTTGCTAAGACTGTTTCGGGCAAAGAGAGGCTAGCCATAGAGTCCTTCATAAGGGCCATAGAGTCTATACCTCAAACGTTAGCCTACAATGCAGGCCACGACCCTATAGAGATATTAATGAAGCTAAGGAAAGAGCATGAACAGGGTAATAAGTGGCATGGAATAGACCTTGAGTCTGGCGAGATTGTCGATATGTGGAAGAGAGGGATAATCGAACCTGCAAGAGTAAAGATAAATGCGCTAAAAGCGGGAACAGAGGCTGCAACATTGATACTGAGAATAGATGATGTCATAGCTGCCAAGAGGGAGAAGGAGGAGGAAAAAGCTACAAAGAAAGGAAAGGAAGGCGAAGAGGAAGAAAAGAAAGAGTAATCTTTTAGATCTTAAGAGATAAATACAACCAGTTACATAAAATTACTTTTATTTATTGGTCATTCAGTTCCTACTCCTTTTTACGTGTTATTTCCTTTTTCTCCATAGAAAAGATAAAGGAAGGTCGAAAATAATAGAAATATGGGGGTGCCTCTAAATCTTCAATAGAAGCTTTAATAAGAACAAAAACACTTATCTTTTACTTGTTGGAGGTGTCCCAGGTTCTGGTAAGAGTACTGTACTCAACCATTTAGAGAAAGTGATGGGTTGTAAAGGTTTAGAAGCTTCATTTCTGGCATTTCAGTTGAATGTAGCAAAGAAAGATCCCACTGGAAGAGACACCTTTATAATTTCGGACTTTAGTATCATGGTAAATTATATCAAGGAAGTTTTAAAGGAGAGGTGCGTAATATTAGCTTCAGTCTACCCGTCAGATTTCTATTCCCTTCTTTGGGAAGAGGTGCCGTTTGTCTTAATTTTAAGAATTGATCCTAGGGAGCTAGAAAAGAGGTTAGCAAGAAGAAACTGGATAAGACCTAAAGTTTTGGAAAATGTGTTATCTGAAGCCTTCGGAAGTATATACGATGACGTTGATGACTCATTTTTGAATTCAGTTATAGAAATTGATGTGACTAATAAGAACGCTAATGAGATTATTGAAGAAATTTTTAGAAAACTTCAAAATAATGACTTCGGCGCAAAAATAGATTGGCTCCAAAATGATGATATCCTAGAGAGAGTTACTCAATGGCTACACGAGTTTGACTCTTATAGGTATGGGCTCTCCTAGAGAGGGAGCAGCCAAGATAGCCTCACCAGGAGACAACTTGTCTATAAGTTCTACATACTGTTTTTTAAGATTCAAAGTGTCGATAATAACTAATTTATCCCTAGAGCTTCTTATGGCATGTATTATCTTTGTATTTGTATTTAATAAAACAGAGTTAGATATACTAGAGGGAGATTGAGTGATTATGCCTAGCCAGAGACCTAGCTTTCGTGATTCAGCAATTAAGGTATCAGTGAATGGTATATCGCTCGGGTCAAATATGTTATGAGCCTCATCGACAACGATAAAAACTTCTTGAGATGACGACTTTCTTTTGTCTAGCCTGGTCACATAAAAGGCAGAGAGGAGAAGCAAAGCGTAGGCCCTTCTTAACAGGCTAAGTCTAATGTTACTTAAATCAAATATTAAAATCCCTCCCCATTCATTTTCAAGTGGATTATAGAGACCACTCCTTAAAATTTGCAGACCTTGTCCTTTAGCTAAGATACCTACTCTTCTTTGTAGCCCCCTCTTAACCTCTCGATCCCACTTAGAGTCCTCCGGATAAGAGTCAATGGCCTTGACCAGCTCTTCTAAGTTCAGAGGAGCACTATCTGTTAATATTGAAGTGAGCATGTACATTTGGGGCCATGAAAGGCCTAGAGCTTTACCCAGGATCTCTGAGACAAGATCAGGGTCCTTTATTCCAATTTTGAGGGGATCTACTATGAAACCTCCTTCCAAGGGGTCTAGCCTCTTTATCCTCGTTCTGCACTTTATTTTATTAAAGAGCTTCTCATACTCTCCAGTCCAGTCTAAGACAAGTACCGGAAGGCCTAATTCTTTCCACAATTTGCATGATAAAATAGATGCGGTGGTCGATTTCCCACTTCCTGTAGAGCCAAAGATAGCTACATGAGATGATATATCAGATAATTGCAGCCCTATTTCGATAGGTGTCGGCGTGTCTAAAGTTTCACCTATAACTATATCATATGTCTTTGAGGTATGTATGTATTCTTTATTTGAAAAAATAAACAGGTTTAGACCCTCTTCTCTTTCCTTTAAAGATTTAGATAGATTAAGAATCCTAACTACGCTTTCTTGGCTAAGCTGTACTTCCTCAAGTCTAGCTAGACCTAGACTTGAGATCATAGTCAAAAAAATTTCTTTCTCCATATCAACACTGAGTTTATTGTCTGAAGCTATTATTACTAAAGACTTCCGTGAGTTTCTAGAGATAAAACTTAACGTTATATAGTTGGCAAGCCCTCTAGAGGCTCTTTCTTCTAATATTTTCATGAAATTGTTTATTTTCTCTTCGTCCTTTGATAGCGGATAAACTTCATAAGCCTTAAAGTATATGCTGTTTTCACTAGCAGTTAGATCATTACTATAGGTTTCATGTCTTGGGAAATAGAAAGAAAGATATTTTCTGAAAGGGAATTTTTTAAGGATAAATATGGAAGGTAAAATCGAAATAAGAATTATGATTTTGTAAACTTCGCTTAAATTTATATGAATTGTTGGAAGTGATATATGAGATAATGATATTAACAATATAATTAGTCCTAGGATTGCTGGAAGAATCCTATAACGCCTCGGGACGCTATCCAGTTTTTCTAGTAGATCAGTCATACGATCTCCCATTATTTTAAAAGAAAGTTTCTCAGAGGTTCCAGGAATCTCAAAGAGAAAAATGGAACTTATGCTTAAATCAGTAATTAAACTTGGGGAAATTAAGATAAGTTGAGTAATGTTTTATAGAGT
>JALWTO010000003.1:29887-30957 GCA_027082825.1 Acidilobaceae archaeon | reverse complement strand
ACTCGGGGTAGCCCCGTCACGGTTGCCCGCATTGCGGAGTTTTCGCGCCTGGTGCGCCCCGTAGGGCCTGGGCCCTTGTCTCAGTGCCCATCTGGGGGCTCCCGCTCTCACGGCCCCTACCCGTCGTAGGCTTGGCGGGCCATTACCCCGCCAACTACCTGATGGGCCGCAGCCCCATCCTCGGGCGGACCACAGATGATAACCCTCTGTGGCCCCTTTTAGTGGAGAACCATTCCAGGCCTCTCCACCTATCGGGGATTAGCCGCAGTTTCCCGCGGTTATCCCCGTCCCGAGGGTAGGTTAGCCACGTGTTACTCAGCCGTCCGCCACGCCCCGCAGCAGCGGGGCGTTCGACTCCCATGGCTTAGCCCTACCCCGATAGCGGTCGGGTCCGGCAGGATCAACCGGAGTTACGGCCGCAGCTGCGACCGTCCCAGGGAAGGGGCAGTACCACTTCCTCTGCGTGGTCCTGCGATCTGTTGGCCCTTGTCAGCCCCGAAACTCCTAGAGGTACCAACCTCTAGGGTTCTTCGGAGCTCCACTAGGCTAAGCGTAACGGCACCCTCTCACTGGGGGTGCCGTGTTTTCTTTACATTAGCTCTCGGGGCTATTAAACGTTACCGGGGTAGTGTGTCGATAATCTAAGGTGAGCTTTGAAAAGTTTAGAATTCCTAATCGCGCTAGAAGCGTTCACGACATAATCATAACGACTTCCAGAAGTTTTATGGTATTACCAATTTGTTATGCTGAAAGGTCAAAAATCTTTCAACCTTGTTAAATAATATGGAAAGTAAAATCCTGTCCTAGTTAACAGAATTAAAGTTTTAACTAAGGTTACAAAACAGGGGTGTGTTATTGTGAGAATGGAAGTGCCTAAGTACGATGTTATTGATAATGTCCAGCTTCCCTCTATGAGCTCTGCTGTAGTGATTGTTGACATGCAAAACGATTTTGTGAATCCTAGAGGAAAACTCTTTGTTCCTACGGCACCAAAAACAATAGAGCCCATAAAGAGATTATTGTTTAAAGCCAGAAATAGGAATGTTAAAGTCTTCTATACACAAGATACT
>JALWTO010000003.1:0-29877 GCA_027082825.1 Acidilobaceae archaeon | reverse complement strand
TTATAGAAATGACCCCGAGTACGGAATTTGGGGAGAACACACAAGGTACGGGACTTGGGGATGGAATATTATTGAAGAACTCAAGCCTGAGCCTAATGATATAGTTATACAGAAAACTAGGTATGATGGTTTTTATGGAACTCCCCTTGACGATCTCTTAAGAGTATATAATATAAAAAACCTTGTCATTGTTGGGACAATTGCCAACGTTTGTGTTCTTCATACGGCTGCTAGTGCTGCGCTTAGATGGTATAAAGTTGTGGTTCCTATCGACGGAATAAGTGCTCTGACAGAGTTTGATTTACATGCAACCCTTAGACAGGTGAGTTGGCTCTATAAAGGAGTTATTGTAAGAAGTGTCGATAAGATAGAGTTTGTCTAGAAAATTCTTCCTTTATCTAATTCTCCTAGAAGTTCATCAATATCAATAAGTGCAAAAGCCATGGCATAATCTCCAGCACCGTAGGAAATTAGCAACTCATTTTTTGAAGCCTTAACCAAACCACATGGATATATGGTATAAGGTCTATCGCCAAACACCTCATACTTTTCTTTCGGTTCCATTATGTATGTCGGTGTTACAGCCTTTATGCTAACCTCTTCATCAAGTTCAAGCATAATTGCAAAAACCCTATAAACCGGGAGGTCATTATCGACTCCATGAAGCAGAAAGAGGTAATCTTTGTTTTTAAGTCTAAGAGGTGGAGGTCCCCATCCTATTTTTTCTTCATGTCTCTCTTTACCAATTACCTCGACAGGATCTACTGCTGAGAGTTCTCTGAGTCCATCTGAGCTTTCAATAGGATTCTCAGGAAGCTTACTCATGAGAAGAAGCTTATCTTCAGTTCTCAGGCTAGGCCTGTGAAAGAAGTGCCACGACCCATCTTCATAGACTATAAATGAGTTTTTATCGCTTTCAACATAATCCTTTATCTGATCTGGAGGTATGTGGATAAAGAGCTTCTTCCATTCATTATTATTGTCCTTGTAAGCAGTTATTGGGACATCCCTGAGAATACCTCTAGGGGGTTCTTCTCCTATAAAGTAGGCCTTTGTTCTCCCAGTATATGTTAGGAAATCTTTTCCTTCTAGCTTATATGTCCTAGGATCTTCAACTCCCCAGAAGTCATATTTCGTACTAGGCAACAGTATTGTTTTTGCCCTAAACCTTTGTTGCTCAAGCCCTCCAGAAACTATAGTGTCTATAGGAACTTTTATCGAAACTATGGCTGAGACATACTTATAATACCCCATTATTATTCTTCCAAAGATTTCTATCACTTCACCGTTTTTGAGCATTGATGGATTAAAGACTGTATGGGGGTTTGAGTTCGGAAAACCCTCTATAATTAGACCTTCAGGAGGTATAACGTTAAGCCTTTTTACAATATCTTTTGTCTCTGGTCTTCTAAGGTTTTTAACATAGTTAAAGCCTATAGCTTTTGGTATTAAGTTTTTAATGTCCAAATTTTACTCCTCCCTTAAGCCCACAGACATGTTTTCCAGAAAGGAGGAGTTATTAGAGGTTAATCCTAGAGTTACTGTGATTGCTTCTCAACAGGACTCTATATAAGTGTAGATGTCTTCTAGCCATTCTTCTCCATTCAGTCCTTACAGCATAAGAGTAGAGTTGACTTGCATACGCAGTTGCCATGTCATAATTCTTTACAGTCCACATTATTTTTTCGGCAAGGGCTCTAGGATTCATTGAAGGAACAACTAATTGAGGAGCATAGCTGTAAAGTTCGACAAGCTTAGGAACTCTGGTTCCAATAATGGGTTTCAGAGTCCCCATTGATAGATGAAGGATCCCACTGACCGAGTAAAGACCTCTTATGTCATGATAAGGCATGACTATTATATCAGCAAGTGCAGCTATTGAGAGAATTTCTGTACTAGTAAGATATTTATCTGTGAAAACAAGTTTGTTTCTGTCAATCTTTTCTAGGTATTCTTTGATTGAACTATCCTTAAGCTCACCACCTATAATTACTGTGAGTCTTCTGTTTCCTATATACTCTAGAGCTTCAACAAGAGTATCAAGGCCTTTATGTTTGTGAAGAAAACCTGCAAGTGATATTATTGGACTCTCAAGCCTTAGTGAATCAATACCAAGTTTCTTGGCTATAAGGATCCTGGGCTCTGCTAGGTATGGGTTTACAAAGGTTCCATGGGGAATTCTATGTATAAGGCTAAAAGAAAGATCCTGACTTTGAAGCTCGAACTCCTGGGGTGAGCTATGAACTATAATAGCGTCTACATGGTCCGAAAGAGCTCTTTGAAATCTAACAGCATCCCATTTTTCTTCATCGGGAGAAAGGGGATGATGTACGCTATGCAGTGTTATTATTACTGTTTTTGCAAGCCCCCTAAGCCTTATATCGGTTAAGACCTCTAATAATCTCCTGTCACCTGAATAGATCCCATACTCATGCTGTATATGAAGAACGTCAACACCTCTTATTTCTTTAAGGGCATCAACTATATCATAGAAGCTCTTAGGATCCTGTCTCCTAAATGTTGGAATTATCCTTGCCTTGGAGCCAGGATCTATATATTCCTCTCCAACACTTCTCTCAGCTAATATAAAGTATTCACCACTGGGATGTATTCCTGAGAGTGCTGTAACTAAAAACCTAGTGTATTCGCCTATTCCGCAATGTATTGGAGGGTATGTGGATATATATGCAATTCTCATTCGTAACCACACCTCTAATAGTCTTAAGGTACTTAAGGTACTTAAAGGAATAAGTTGACGAAACACTATAGGTGTACTGATCTTGTCTAAGATTTTAATTCTTGGGTCTAAAGGGACCTTTAGGTTAGAAAGTTATGGAGAAAATGTAAATTTACTTGAGATATCAGGATCTCCAGGATTCTGGACGCTAGATACAATTAAGGATGCATTAAAATATGTCAATCTCAATGACATTTCGGTTATAGTGGTTCCTGGAAACTTTCAAGGAGATCTTACAGAGCTCTCAGAGGAGATAGGAATCCCTATAGTCAAGGGGCCTTTAAGTCCTATGCTTCTTCCAAGGGTCTTGAGCATTCTAGATCCAAGTACTTTAAGTCCTAAAGAACCTTTTGAGAAAGTAATGCCTTCTTTGGCATCTATGATTCATAAAGAAGTTTTAGAAGAGGTACTTAGGAGGCCTCCCAAAGGAGAGGCGTTTAGAATAGGAAATCTGAAGGTGCCGAGGAGGCCTCCTCCTCAGGTTATACTCAGCGAGGTCTATGTTTGCAATAGAGAGGATGAAGAGAGAGAAATCTTAAGGAGAGTTAAGGAAGGAGCTGATGTAATTATTCTTGGAAGGAGTTTTTTCTGTAAGGAAGAGAGATATGTTAGAGTTGTTAAGAAGTTTATTGAGGAGCTTAAAGTTCCTATAGGGGTAGATCCTGGAAACTATAAGCTTCTTATAAAGCTCCTGGAGGAAGGAGCTGAGGTAGGCCTGAGTCTAACTCCTGATCTTTTAAAAAAGATTCCGAAAAAGCTTAGAAAAGAGAAGGCATTTGTTTTGATACCTAATGGTAAGAACGCAATAGAGGAGCTTCTTAGATCTGAGAAAGTAGCTGAGAGATTAAGATTTGAAAAACTTATTCTAGATCCTTTAGTCTTCCCTCCAGTATATCCTGGAACCTTAGAAGGATTTTTCAAGTTAAAAGAACTTTCAAAAAGATCTAAGAACCCTTTACTTTTTGGGCTTTGTAATGTTATTGAAATGATCGATGGAGATTCTACTGGTGCAACATTACTAGCCTTGTCTTTAGCGGCTGAAGCAGGTGCTTCATTAATACTCACAGTTGAGGAGAGTCCAAAGACTTTTTGGAACACCTTAGAGGCTAAGATAGCCTCATTTATGGTATCCTTATCAAGAGTTTTAATGGTACCTCCAAAAGATCTTATACCGTTTTCACTTCTCCTGCTGAAACCAAAGGTTTTCAATTATGTAAGATTTGCTGATAACAATGTTAAGGTTCATTTGACTGATAGACTTTATTATATGGAATGTGATGAAAGAGGACTTACCAAATTCCTCAGTGAGACTATGGTTAAGGATTATATTGATAGTACAATTTTTAATGCCTTTTTAGAAATATTAGGAATATGTTTACCTAAATTAAGACTTTTGCAAAATATGTAACTTTAAAGAGCATTAAAGAAACATTTATTATAATAAAAGTTATAAATATAACTTGGTGAAATATTGAAGAAAACAAGTATAGCATCTTTAGTTAGGGAGATAGTGATTAATGATGCATATGTCTTAGAGTGCATGAAAAGAGGTATAGTAAACTATAGTGAGCTCACTAAAAAAATCCTTAAAGAAATATCAAGGAAATATGGCATTAAGCCAAGCATTGCTGCAGTCAAGATGGCCTTGATAAGGCTTTCTTCCAGACTTGAGGACAACTATGACAGTATTATAAAAATAATAGCCAAATCCGTTCTGGCTATACAGGATTCTGTTACATTAATTACTGTTCCTAGGGATGAGCTAAGAGAACTTTGGACGATGATAGCTAGTTTGGGAGGCAAATCTAGATTTATACAGATGACGCAGAGCCTTAGGGCAGCAACTGTTGTGATTGCCGAAGAAGATGCAGAGATGATCTTAAGCAAAGTTAGTAAAGTCCTTGAGATAATAGACAAACAATCTGTTGTAATACTTGTAAGTCCTAAGGATATAGTCAAGACCCCAGGGATTGTGGCTTTTATAACTGGTTATCTTTCTAACCGGGGGGTTAATATAACTCAAGTTATATCAAGTTATGTCGATACTCTTATAGTTCTTAACTCTGAAGATGCCGCTAAGGCATATTCAATGTTACATAATTTGATAGAATCTGCAAAGGAGTTAATTTCTGATAAGTAATAGGGTTTTAAAAATAAATTTAGCCTGTTAATATGGACTATTTGGTGTTAGCTTTGAGTTTGTTTGAAAACTCCATTATCAAGAAGATAAATGAAAGATACAGCGTAATATGGGCACTTAATCATGCATTATCTGTTATGGGTTGGGATAGTGAGACATACATGCCCAAGAAGGGAGTCGAGGAAAGAGCAAGAGCTAGGGCAATATTAAGTGTACTAAGGAGAAAATTAATTCTTAATCCAGAGCTTATTTCGCTCGTAGAAAGCGGTGGGAAGGAGAAGAATCTAAACGATTATGAAAAAGGTATAATTAGAGAGCTTAGCAGAGAGATAAGAATAAACAAGAGACTTCCTGAAGAGCTTGTCTACGAACTGTCTAAAATATCTCAGGAGGCAGTAAGTGTCTGGGTTGAGGCTAAAAGATCTGATAACTTCAATAAGTTTGAACCTTACCTTGAAAGGCTTGTATCACTTTCTAGAGAAATGGCCGAGAAATTAGGTTATGAAAAACATCCATATAATGCTCTTCTAGATCTCTATGAGGAAGGCCTCACTGTGGACGATATGGACTTTGTCTTTAATGCAATGATTCCTAGGCTCAGGAAAACCCTTGATAAAATTGTTAATGAGAATCTTTTTCCACCAAAACACAAATTAGAGGACATTAGATATGAAAAATTGGCTCTAGAAAATGTTGACAAAGAAATACTAGATCTTTTAGGATATCCTTGGGACAGGGCCAGAATTGACGTAAGTGAACACCCATTCACTATAGGAATAGGAATAAATGACGTTAGGATAACGACAAGATTTGAAGGAGTTGACTTCAAGAGGAATGTATATGCAGTTATACATGAATTTGGTCATGCACTTTATGAATTGCAAATAGATCCTAGGCTTATAGGCACTCCAATAGGATCTGCAGTAAGCTCTGGAATTCATGAAAGTCAAAGTAGATTCTGGGAGAACATAATCGGGAGAAGCAGAGACTTCATAAGGCTTGTTAAACCAATATTTGATAAAAACTTAGGTTTTACCAAAGAATACTCGGATGAGGACATATTTAGGTATGTGAATACAGTTAAGCCAAGCTTCATAAGGGTAGATGCTGACGAGGTTACATACAATTTCCATATATATCTGAGATATGAAATTGAGAAAAGACTCATCGCGGAGAAACTTAAAGTCAAAGAAGTTCCAGAGTTCTGGAACGATATGATGGAAAAGCTATTGGGAATAAGACCTAGGAGCTATAAAGAGGGTGTTCTTCAGGATATACATTGGAGTATGGGGAGCTTTGGCTACTTCCCAACTTATACATTAGGTAATGTTATATCTGCTCAGGTCAGGAACGTCGTTGAGAAAAGACTTAAGGCCTCTTTAGGGACTCTGATAGCTGAAAGAAAGTTTAGTGAGATAAAGGAAGCTCTCAAAGATCTTATACATAAGTGGGGCTCAACGTATTCACCGAAGGATTTGCTCAGAAAATCTTTAGGAGAAACTTACAACCCAGACTATTTTCTAAATTATCTTGAGGAAAAGTACCTTAAAGGGTAAAAAGGTGCTGAACGTATTGAAAACATTAGGTCCAAAAAAACTCAACCTAGGTTTAATAGTAAATCCAATAGCTGGGATAGGAGGAAAATATGCTCTTAAAGGAAGTGATGGGGAGGCGTTTTTAAAAGCCCTAGCCAAAGGTGCTGAACTCGTCTCTCCAAAGAGAGCAAAGAGGTTTGTAAGATCTCTTTCTAGATTCATAGTCGAGGAAGTTCTAGTACCTCCAGGAGTTATGGGTGAGGATATTGTAAAAGAAAGTGGCTTACCCTCAAAGGTAGTTGATTGTGTTTCTAAATCCAAATGGCCAACTGAAGCATCAGATACAATAAACTGCTCTCTGATGATAAAAGAAAAAGTCGATATTATTGTGTTTGTTGGAGGCGATGGAACTGCTAGAGACATCTTTAGTTCGATAAATAGAGGTATTCCAGCTCTCGGGGTTCCTGCAGGGGTCAAGGTTTACAGCTCTGTATTTGCCACAAGTCCTGAGTCGGCTGCAGGAATTCTTTCTACTTGTTCAACAGTTGGATGTATGTTGGAGGAAAGGGAGGTTATGGACATAGATGAGGATGCATTTAGAAAAGGGAAGCTCATGGCAAGGCTTTATGGTTATCTTTTAGTCCCTTCGGCTCGAGGACTTGTTGCTTCAAGTAAGGAGCCTACCTTGGGTGAAGAGGAAGAGAAGAAAGCCATAGGTGAGACCGTTGCTGAGCTTATGGAAAAATGTACCCTTTATATCCTAGGACCCGGATCTACTGTAAAGGCCGTGGCAGATGCTATTGGAGTTGAGAAGACACTACTAGGTGTTGATGCCGTTCATAATGGAAAATTGATAGAAAAAGACTTAGATGAAAATGGTCTCTTGAAGCTCCTAAGGAAATACAGAAAGGTGGCAATAGTTGTTTCTCCTATAGGAGGACAGGGCTTTCTCTTTGGGAGAGGAAATCAGCAGATAAGTCCTAAAGTTCTTAGGACAGTCATATCTAAAAATGGAAAGGAAGGCATTTTGATAATCTCAACAAGAAACAAGCTTGCAAAAATCAGTGAACTTCTTGTTGATACCGGAGATCCTGGGGTTGACAAAATGTTGAAAGGATACTATAGGGTAATAGTAGGATATAATAGATTTAAAATAATAAAGGTAAGACCTGCATTTGAAATATAATTTTAGTGTTTCTCCTCACTCTTCAGCTTTTCAACATAGGCTTTGTGGTCTAAAAGTTCCTTATTTTCGTTAATGTTAGCAATTTCAAGGATAGCTATCCAGCCATCTCCATAAGGATCCTTGTTTATAAGCTCTGGTTCATCAAGAAGCTTCTCATTGACCTCAACTATCTTACCAGAAAAGGGGGCATAGACATCGGCTGTGGCCTTTACAGACTCTAGAGTTGCTATGACATCTCCTTTGGAGAATTCATCACCAACTTCAGGTAGATCGATACCGACTATGTCTTTTAACATCTTCTGGGCATAGTCGGATATTCCAATCTTAGCCTTATTATCTTTGATAAGGACCCATTCATCACTTTTTGTATACATAAGTTGGTCATCTATCTCAATACTTGTATCCTCGACTTCAACTTTATATCTTGTCAAGAGTTATCACCACTTCTAGAAAGACCTAATCTACCTAAATAATCCTTTTCATAACAAAGAAAACTGAGGTGGAGGTGTTTCTTTGTGGGTGATAAAACTCTATGTCCTATCTGTACAAGGTTTGGTATTCAACTGCTTGATAAATTGCTGCCTAAAGGTGTTCCCAGAAACAGTTTTGGTCTAATTGAAGGAGAGGGCGGTACTGGTAAGAGTTATCTTATTCATCTTATAATGAAGAATTTTCTTGAGAAAGGAGAAGAGGTTGTGTATCTGACTCTTGATGACGATCCAGAAAGTCTTGTCGATGCATTAAAATCTCATGATGTGAATGCAGACGAATATCTTAGTAGAGAGAAGCTTCTTATAATAGACGGCTGTGCGGCAAGATATGGAGTTGTATCTGGAAGGTTCACTTATGAGAGGCTTACGAGTCTAGAGCCCGAAAAGGTTGCAAAGACTTTGGAGAATGTCTTAGACTCTAAGGGAATAGAAAAAAGAGGGCTTTTAATAATAGATAGTATAAATCCATTCTTTATAGCATATGAACCTACAATGATCTATGACCTTTTATGTAGGCTTAGAGCTTCAATCTCTAAGAAGAGGAAAGTACTTACATTAGCAACATTACATACTACATCTGGGATATTTGAGGAACCTGCACAGATACTTGAATTCATGCTTGATTTAGTATTGCTTATAGGTTACCATGTCAGGGCACTGGAGGCTGGAGCACCTGTCAGAAGGCTTCTGATAAAGAAGGCTAAAGGTGTCCCAGTATCATATGGCTGGGTTTCATATATGATAACTGATGCTGGACCTGTTGAGGTTAAGGTCAAGGAAGGCGGAGGACAATAATGGTAGCCGGGCGGGGATTCGAACCCCGGTCACGGGGGTTCTCCCGCACCCAGCCGTCCGACCCTCTTTTCTTAACTTTTACGATCTCTGGTTTTAAGTTTTTGTGATGTTGTTAGTTAATCATAAAATACTGAATAGAACAGCTTTATTGAATGGATAACATGGTTGAAGAGTTAAATACATATAGACCCTTTTAGAACTTTATATGCATCTAGAGTGAAATTAAGCATGAAAAAGGGGCCGGACGGCTGAGCCTGGGCCAGAGCCCCGCATCCTTGGCCGCTAGACGACCCGGCTATCCATTTTTTACAGTCTCTATCTGAGAATTAAACTTTTGGGTTACGTAAATTGTCTGAATGGAAAGAGCTTCTTGATAAGTGCTCTGAAGGTTGTAAGCTAGAGGAGCTGAGATCTTATCTCGAGAAACTTTGTGGAGAAGGACTTAAAGAATGCTGGAGACCCAAGAGAACTGAAAGAGATCGTAGAGAGAGGTATAGATGGGTTCAGAAGATAATAGATAGCGGTGTTCCAGATGGAAGAGCAAGACTTATACTTTATATAATATCTAGGTATTTGATGAATGTATTAAGACTTAGTTTAGAGGACGCCGAAAGGGAAGTAAAAATATTCTTAGATAATTCCTGTAGCAAATATGGCAAATGTGGAGGTATATACAAGTCATGGATAAGGAGTGTCCTGAGAGGAGTTGCAAGAGGAGGTTGGAAACCAAAAAGCCTTGAAAAGTTAAAAACAGAAGACCCTCAACTTTATGAGACAGTTAAGCTTGTTCTTGAGTCTGAGAAGGAAAGTTAAGAAGAACTCCTTGTAAAAACTATTTTAATTTCTTATGTCTCAATGTCATTTGGGCAAAGCTCTTTATTTATCATAAGAGGTGGACACATGAGTTCAGATGATATGTTGTCCTCAGGTGCATTTAAGTTCATAAAGGGATTTGTTTCTGATAGGAAAAACGAGATATTCTCCCCTGTGTTAGAAATAGTTGATAAGTTTGGAGGGGTAAACGAGATCAATAAAAGAGCAAAGGAGGTTAGGAAGTATGATGTTATTATCTCAAAATTAGACAAAATAAACCCTTTGTTTTTGGAAAAGCTAAGATGGCTGGAGAGATTAATCAATAAGGATGATTTTATTAGTGTAGATGATTATGTCAAGGCCGTAACTAGAGGGAAGTTTTCAAAAGAGGATCTTAATTGGGACTATGCTATAACTCTTGAGATAAGTGCTTGTAATTTCTTTAACTGGCTCATAGAGGAGGCTAAAAAAGCTGTTAGTGAGAAAAGCTTAATGCCAGCTAGATATATAAGGGTTAGAAATATGAAGGAGCAGGAAAAAGATGGTGATTTGCTTGCTTTCTCTGCAGCCATGAGCCTCTTTGGATCCTCTTATGTTCAGACGCTTGATACTAAGGGAACCATGAAGGGACCTGATGGAAGACCCATAAATGTTCATCTTGGAGGAGCAGAGACTATAACTGGTTATTTTGGTGGAATAGGGATTCCAAATAAGTACTCCTTAGAGTGGGTTAGAGAGCTTCTCTACTATTATACAAATTATGGAATACCTGAGTTCCTTAACTTCAACCTTGGAACATTGTTACTAGGTATGTATCTCTATAGGCTAGGAATAGATGTAAGGTTTAAGGTTTCTGTATATCTAGGCGTTGACAATCCTTATTTTGCTTTTGCTGTCCTCTCTCTTGCAAAGCTCTTTGAAAGGCCAGATGGTTCAGTGGCACTTTCTGGTTTAAACCTTTCAAATTCAGTCGATGTAGATACAATGTTAAAGGTTGCTTTGATCAGAAAGGCATTAGGTCTTGAAGATAAGGTTAGAATAGAACATCACGTAGTTGAGTCCTATAAAGGAATAGTAATTCAGCCATATGATAAACTTAGTGATATAATCGAAATTGCTGGTGAGATCAAGAATGTTAGTGCCAAGCATGAGGGAGCAGTTCCAGAGGTCGATGTAAAAAGAGAACATCCTTCAAACATACTTGAATACTTCATAAGCAAGGAGGAAATAGAGAAGCAGAATCTTTGGGACTACCTCTTGATAAACTATTTAGATAAACACGATGCTGTAAATAGGACTGCTAGAGAAGTGATAAAGAAGGGTATTGGTGCTCTAGCTGCACCAAACTTACACTAGTTAACTTCCTCTTTAGAAGGGGTTTAAGATAAATCTTTGCAAAAATCTTAGGTTCACCAGCTCGCTAAGGTGGTGAAGTATAGGTGATATCTAATTGGGAAACTGTGTCTTTTGTAATATAGTTACTGGAAAGGAAGAAGCGTTTAGAGTGTATGAGGACAATTCTGTGGTTGTCATATTAGATAAATATCCTGTATCACGTGGACATCTTCTTGTTATAACAAGGAAACACTATGAGAGCATACATGACGCTAGCCCTAAAGATGTTATCTATGCGTTTTCTGTAGCCTCAGCTTTAGCAAGGATTTATAGAAATTATCTTAATGCAAAAGGAGTCAACGTTGTCACAAACTCAGGAAGTCCCGCTGGCCAGATGGTTTTCCATTTCCATATTCATGTCATTCCAAGGTGGCATGAGGGAGGATTTTCTTGGGGTCATAGATATATTCTTGATGATAAAGAGGCTAATGAAGTAATTAAAGACATTAAGCCCTATTTGAATGAGATTAAGAAATTTTTATTAGAGGCAGGATTTAGTTGGAGATAGCTTTTCTGAACAGTTTATTTCTTCTCGAAATATTCAAAATTGCCTCCTCAATAGATTCGTTTGGGGGGACCTCCTCCTCGACAAATAGTCCTGTTCTCCCAAATTCTTTTCTCCTTGTAAGGACCCTAATTCTTTCAAGTATAGTGTCGATACTGATACCCACTATTCTGGAGACCTCACCCTCTCTACCAATGATTGAGTATTCTATATGTCCCCAGGGCTTAGGTATTATGAGCTTTAGCTCTTTGTTTACACCAGGAACCCTGAGACATTTCTTTATTTCACTCAGGCTAAGCTCGCCTCCCCATCGATAAAACTCTCTTTCCCTTGCTCTAAAAGGCCTTAGGGGATAGCTTACAACGATCTCTTCCTTCTCATCAAGATATATGTAAACTTTTGGAGTGTAATTCGGATGAGCCTGAACTATTATCCTTTTAAATGGAATAAAGTCTAACGAGCTTAGGTAATATTCAACTATACTAAATGGCCTTGGAGGTTCTACAATTACTATATCAATATCGCTATCCTCCCTAATATCTCCTCTTGCTATACTTCCATGTATTATGATTGGAAGATTTAAAGGTGTCAGAGCTCTCATAACCTTTATTGCTTTTTCTCTTTTCTTCTCGAGTATCTTCCATCTATTTACATTGTAATGAATCTCTAGGTAGTCCTCCACATATGTCCACCGTTAACATTCGATTGGCTTGTCAGTTTTTTCGACAGTAGGCTTTGCTGGTATGAGACACAGAAACATTAAACCTTCATCACTGGCTTCATATGCATGTTCAACATTTGGTGGTATGAAGATGAACATGTCAGGTTTGACATTATACCAAGTCTTTCCTATTCTAAGCTTTCCAGAACCTTTCAGTATAAATATTTCATGTTCCCATGGGTGAAAGTGTGGTTTTATTCTGGTCTTAGGCGACATCTCAAAGAGCCTCATATAAAAGGTCTTAGCTCCATCCTTCTCAGCTATTAACCATCTTATAGTCACATGACCTTCAGCCATGTCAGGGCCTACGTTCTCAGCTTTAACATCCCTGTAATTCATGGCTTTTCCACATACCAAAGCTATCACCTCAAAGCATAGAGGAAGCCACTGAAAATTTTAATCTATTTTCAGCAGGTAGCTATTCTAATGTCAAGACAAAATGCTATCACATAGAGTATATATGAGGCTATGCCAGATACTGGCCATACTGCAGTAGCTACTAAAGCAAGTATCAATGGCCAGAGCGTGTATCTTCTCTTATGTTTTACCTTCAAGACTACTGGAAGCATAACAGGGGCATGAAGGAAGACATGAATCGAAACAAATCCCATGACATAGGCATGCAAAAGGCAGAGGAGGCAGTAGAAACTGAAGCTTTTTGTAATGAATAGCAAGGTGTAAATTACTGTTAGTGATATAGAAGCAATTATCACATAATGGCTTTTAATGAAGAAGGCACTACCTTTGTATGCAGGACTTTCCTTATTTAACCTCTGTATGCTGCTTAAATACCTCTTTAGCCTGTACATTCTGGCTGCGAATATGTAAATCAATGTGCTTGCAACAATCACAGCGCTTCCAGCCTTTATGAACCTTAAACCCACAAGAAAAGAACCTATGGCTGTAAGTACTGGAAGAGAATAGGAAAGGAAATAGGAAGGTTTGTCATTAAATGTCGAGGGAAGAGAGTTCACTGTCACGGCATAAATTAGGGTTACTGGATATGCAAAGGTTAATGCTGTTGCAGCTATCGAAAACTTCTCGGGCCAACCCTTTATCAAAAGGGAAGCCACTGTTGTTAGGTAAATGATATATGAGGACGAGACTAAGTAAAGGCTTAGCCTTATATTACCCTTTTGAGACCTTCCTGCAAGTATTGATGCAAATATCATCGGGATTGATACTACAGCAAAAATGGCGGTTGGGATCTCCCAGTTAAGCCATAGCCCGAATATTGGGGCTATGAACATGGCAAAGGTAATTATGGCCGAAACCATGATAAACCTTTGGGCTCTCTTGTTTCTCATAGCCCCGCTGGCAACATAAGTTAATGTAACAGAGTGGGGAAAGAGCAAAAGAGCGCTGTAAAGCATTATATATGCATGTCTATGATGATACCCAGCAAGGAGTATTCCTAATGAAAGTGCCAGATATGCTATGCTTGCTAAGATTCCTATCCTTGATACTTCCCTGACTTGCAAGCCTTCCTTCAACTTTCAGAGTCACCAATATCTTTAACAGCTGAAAAAGAAGTTTTTAAAGCTGAGGCCTCTTATTTGTCTTGGTTCAACAAAAGATCATTTTACATCAAATTTACATCAAAAGATGGATGAGTTCCAGAATAAGAATTGAGGCTAAAAGAGAAAGGGTAGTACTGCATGTTACAATTTTGACTGAAACCTTCACATCCTTCCCCGAGGGGTCTCTTCCACTCTCATTTATCTTATAGTGACCGATTTTCTCAAGCCAAACTCCAAGGGCCCCGGCCATGGTAGCCATAGGATGGCCAGCGTTAGGACTCTCTGTCACAGATCGATAGGTTTTCCATATATTTAATACGGATCTAAATTTGCCTGAACAGATCGCTATGAGTACCACAGATATCCTAGCAGGGATGTAATTTATAATGTCATCAGCCTTTGCGGAGAAGTATCCAACTTCTTTGAACTCCTCGGTTTTAAATCCTAAAGCACCATCAAGGGTATTGGCCACTCTTTGAAAGAGGGCTCCAGAAGGTCCTAGAATGATAAAGTAGAAGAGAGGAGATAAAACTCCATCAACGAAGCTCTCAGCTATAGACTCTATTGTCGCAGAAAAAGTATGAGGAAGATCGAGCTCCTTGGCATTTCTTCTAACAAGTCCTTGGGTGAGCTTCTTAACTCTTTCTGTTTCATTATTTTCCGAAGCCTTGAAAATTTCTAAACCAGTTCGAAGGAGAAGTGTTGGAGAGAAGCTGAGTTTGAATGTTACTCCGGCAATAATTATCCAGAGGAGATCTCTGGCCATAACGTTTGGAACTAGCCATATCACAAATAGCATTAAAGAAAGGATCCCTAGGTGCGATGTAATGCATAAAATCCATATAAGAAGGCCTGAAAGTTTTGTCTTTTTTTCTTTGGCTAATCTAAGAGAACAAAAATAGCTTGTATGAACCGGGTGAAGCCTAAGTAGAACTCCTCTGTGTTCTGGATATAGAAGGTCAAGAAAAGATCCAAAGATAAGGGCAAGCGCTATCTCCTGAAACGATGGATATAGGAAACCCAATAACTTAAGCACCTCTTGAAAGTTTTGCCAAACCTATTACTTTCTTTTATATGGTATCATCCAAGCTTGCTTGTATCTGTCAACTACATTAATTGGTTTAACCGTTTGCTATAGCTAGTGCTAGTAGATTTAAAGCCCTTGAAAGCTCCAACGTATACCCCATTACATCTCCGTTGGCAAATCCTAATGTTCTCCTTGCCTGATGTAGTGAAATGAATACTATTAGCAGAGAGAGAATAAAACTTATGATTGTATAAAATATAATTTTTATGATATTGATATCTAAAAGGAAGGCCATGAGATATATTATCAACAAGGAGGATGTGAGTGCTAAAGCGTTTGATATTTTTGCCTTAGAGCTTGCAGAGGCTTCAATAAATATCCTTCCAAGCCCTCTATATGGAGGAGGGGTTCCTAAAATAGCAATCAAAAACATAGAATTATAGGAAAAGATGTGAGCTAACACTATAGACAAAAGATCACTTTTAAGATAGTGGATGCTTACGAAAACTGTTAGCATTAACATTGTAATCGATGCCTGTGAAAAGGCTCCTCTCCAAGGCTCTTTAAGAACCTTTAGAGCCTCCTCCCCAACCTTTCTTGAAGCTATGACATCGATGAAATCAGCAAAACCATCAATATGATTTAACCCGGTGAGTATGTAAAGAATTAAGAAAGATAGAAGAGCTGTTAAAATGTTTTGGGCAAAGAAAAGAGGAAGCGTTCCTATAAAACTTATTATAAGGCCTATGAAGGGGATTAAAGGAAAGCATCTGGCTGCCTCTTCGATATCGTATGACTTAGCAGGTATGATTGTAAAGAATGTGAGCAACGATCTTAAGCAACTCATTCCTTTATTACCTCCTTAATAGTTTCTAGAAGAACCTTGTTTGAAGAACAGTCTTTGACTCCAACTCTAAAATATCTAGGATCAAGTCCTTTAAAGGAATCACAGTTTCTAACGACAATATTTTTTAAGTAAAGTTTTCTGTAAAACTCTTCTGGGTTGTAATTTATTATAATTTTTGAGAGAATGAAGTTTGCCTCTGATCTGAACACCTTAAACCCTATTTTCTTAAGGCCATTTTCAAGATCTTCTCTAAGAGCTTTAATTTTCCCTGAGGTGTCAGAGATGAATTTCTTAAACCACTCTTTGTCTCTTAAAGGCCTTCCAGAAAATACACAGGAGCTTATCGAATCTATGTTCCATGTAGGTCTTAATGCTTCTAAGCACTCTATCAATCTCTTGTTTCTGCTTGCAAGAAAGCCCGTCCTAAGTCCTGGAGTTGCAAATAGCTTAGTTAAAGTTCTGACTACTATGAGGTTATCATAATAGTTTAAAAGATCTAGGCCACCTCTTTTTCTAGACAGCTCTGAATAAGCTTCATCTATGATAAGGAAACCTCTCCCCTCTAAAGACTCAGCAATGGCCTTTATATTGTCCTGATCGATATAGATGCCTGTAGGATTGTTTGGATTTGATATGATAAGGAAAGTATTCTTTATATCTTTCATGTTGTCGATAAGAGAGTCAAGATCTATATAAAACTTGTCTTGGGCTTCACCCATTAAAATGAAACTGGCCCTTGCCCCTAGCTCCTTAGCAAGAGCTTTTATCTCAGGCTCTCCATAGGTTGGTGAGAGTAGAAATACGTTTCGAAACCCTCTACTTATCAGGCATTTTATTATCAAAAATAGGGCCTCACTGGCTCCTGCAGTATGAACTAAGTTCTTTTCATCGATATCATAGGCTTCTGACAGGGTTTTATGAAGTAATCGATAGTTTGGATCTGAATAAAACTTGTAAGCCTTATTATTGATACAATAGTAGAGCTTCTCAACTATTTCTTTCGGTGGACCAAAGGGATTAACGTTAACGCTAAAGTCTAAGAACTTCTCTGAATCTATCCAGGAAACTCCTCCGTGAATCCTCCTGAGCAAATTTTCCTTGCCTCCTCAAGGTCTTCAGAGGTGTCAACGTCAAGAAGATCTGGGTAGAGGCAGACCTCAAGGTTTCTCCAAGGAGCACCTAAGGTATTAAATAATGACAGTCCTGTCGGTCCCCTCTTCCTATATTTCTTACAGCTCTTGGAGATCCAGAGATTGATTATAGCGACAGGATCTCTTTTAGATTCATTAATTAAAAGTCTTATGACCCTGTAGCTTAAGAAAGGCATATCTGAAGGAGAAACTAGTATTGGGTACTCATCTATGAGTTCCAAGGCCTTAGTTAGATCGAAAACGTAGTCGTTGCCACTCCCCTCAATTATTTCGACATTGCTTAGCGACTCAAGATATGATTTTAGCCTAGGTGCATTCTTACTTATACACACAAAAATCTTTTTTGAAAAATACGAGGCTACCTTAATTATCCTCTCTATTATTGTCTTCCCGCAGACTTTCAGAAGGCCTTTTTCTGGGTAACCTATTCGAGACCCTTTACCCCCCGCCATTATCAATACGTTCAACTTTGTTTCCCTCTAAGTAGCTCATCATAAACTTTGCTTAAGATCGATCCTATAAGGGCCGAAATTATGTCATCAAGAAATGGGGGCAGATTTCCAAGACCATCAATCTTATGTTTATTTCTATCAACCCAGTAATAGGATAAAAGACCTCTCATTCCGTTTATATAAAGGGAAAGGCCTATTCCCAAAACCTCATCAGAAACTATCCTAGTGCTATCGGAATTATATTCTTCTTTGCTCAGATTTGGAAACCATCCTAAAGATGAGAGTATCTCTGGGCACTTATAGCTAGATATCAATGTCCAGACGTTAGGATCCCTAAGCTCATTCATCAAAACATCCTTTATCAGGTTTTTTACTTTGTTCTGATTAACATAAGGTACAGGAGCTTTGCGGTAAACCTCGAATGCCAGGTCTACCATCTTTTTTAAGTTAATATCTGTCAACGTTTCAAACTTCGAGTCTATATCAAGTTTCTCAAGAAGGGAGGTTGTGAGAACCTCGTAAAGCCTTCTTGATATCTCTGAGCCAACTCGAGTTATTGGTCCTATAAACTTTTCCTCAGACTCAATTCCCATCGTGGCTACAGCTATAGAATCTACAGCCGATTGAAAAGCTCTAAGCCTTGGTTCACATGATAAACAAAGATCAGATAAGGCAAGTGCCTTAACCTCTGAGACTAAGGAGAGGAGCTCTGCAAGACCCCTTTTCGAGAGCCTCTGCTTAACTGCAACAAATATGTTTATCGTAGAGGAACCTTCGCCTATCTTTCTACTTATCCCACTGATACATGCAAGAGGATTGTGACTTATTGTAGAGGCTATAAGGACGTCTTCAGAGCTAAGGAACGCTAAGCTTCTCTCAATGTTGGCGGCTGTAAGGAAGACTATGGACCTATCTTTAGGTAAGCCAAGCTCCTTAGTAACATTATTAATAAATTTATCAGGATCCTCAGAAAAATCCTTGCTGACCTTCTTGAAAACAACGTATCTAGCCTTAACAAAACCCCCGTTTATTGTAGTTGAGAGGGCCAATGCATCCTTTGGTAGCTTCAGGAATGCAAGATCTTTTCTCTTCTCTAGTTCAACCTTCAGGACTCTCACCTCTAATTAAGTTCCCGTATTCATTATATACAGCCTTTATTATATCATCCCTAGAGATCTTTCCTGAAAGTAAGGCTAGAAGGGCTGTTCCTCCCGCTCCTACACCCTCTTTAACGAAGCCTTTTTCATAATATCTAAGGCCTTCATAAGGTGAGTCTGAGAAGTTGTAGTCAAACGCAGCTATGGGAACTTTTTCATCGATCATTTTGACTATTTTTATTATGTCAGATGTAGGATCTTCTATTATCCATCTGGTTGTTCCTATTATCAGCTTATCCTCAAGCTTAAAGTTAAGTCTCTTGAGGATAGCTAAGACTGCTCCCATCTGGGTTCCTCCAGCAAGAATAACCTTTAGATCGTTCTCGAGAGCTCCAGCAACGATCCCAGCCATTGATATATGAACAGGATCTCCTAGGCAGTCATTTGCCTTAAAAGGATCCTTTGTTGGTAGGTCCTTACACCTCTCTAAACCTTTAGCAACAACCCTTCTCTTCAGATCTAAAGGATTTTGTGGGCCAGCACTGCTTATCAGATCCCAAGCCTCATAGCCTAAGGACACCATTATTCCCAGGGCAGTTGTAGTTCCTCCAGGAATACTTTCTCCTATTGTAGCAATGTCGCAGCACTTAAGCAAAGTTCTTCCTATAATTCTAGCCTCATTAAAAAGCTTCTCAGAGGTTCCTTCAGGTAATGCTTGCTCAATATCTATTCTGCCTCCAATGTTCCTTGAAGAGAGGGTTATCTTAGGTATCTTGGGCTCAAGATAGGAACCAGAGTCGACAACAAAGAATGGTAAGTTAGAAACATTTAGGATGGCCCTGGTTAGCACGGCTGGGGTTGGTATGCCCTCCGGGGTTATGGGGATCTCTTTCATGCTGAGAGCCCTTCCATAAACTAAATACTCAGCATCAAGTGCTGGCGTAAACATTGTTGCTTGAGGTGTTGCTCCTGCAATACTAATTCTTGGTATTGTAGAGGACTTAGTTGAACCTATTATATAAAGGGCTAAGGCTCTTGAGGGCTTTGTTATAAAGAACTTTCTAATGCCATCAGAGTTATAGGCCTCTATAACGCCTTTCATTCCGACCATTTCTGGATACCGTATCCAATAGGGACTTAGACTAAAATAAGTTTTTCAGAAAGCTTAATTATGGTGGCAGCTGAGTGGATAGAAAAACTTTAGGAATTGCATTAATCGCTGCTGGTCTTGTTTTGTCAGTGCTTTCAGGTTTCCTTATTCTTTTTGAGGCTAATCA
Source organism: Acidilobaceae archaeon (assembly GCA_027082825.1). GTDB lineage: Archaea > Thermoproteota > Thermoprotei_A > Sulfolobales > Acidilobaceae > JALWTO01. The sequence continues at coordinate 10,188 of JALWTO010000003.1, read as the reverse complement.
GGCTGAAGGTAAGGTTTCCTGTAGCTCTAAAACCTCTGGTTATGTAATAGAACCTCTCTTCTTTAATATACATGTCCCCTCTAATGCAAGCAAGGCAATATTTGAGGTCAACTTAACAGGAAATAACATCAAGATGAGTGTTAATAACTTAAAAACAGGAGAGGTCATATGCTCGTGCATATCCTCTGGCACAATCTTTAAAACGGTAAAGCTAACTCCCGGAAACTATACCATAGAGGTGATGAACCTTACGAAAAGTCCTAAGTTTGATCTCTCCTATAATCTTATCTATTATACAGGAAGTAAGGGAGGAAGGGCTGAAACAAGCTCTGTTCTCTTAACTTCTTTGATTATTGGAATAATCCTCTTGGCTGCAGGAATGATTCTATGGTTCATGCATTTTAAAGGGGCTTTGGAAAACAATCATGTGAAACTTTAGATAACTTTAATTTGGTTTTTTGACCAAATTTTATTACAGGGCTAAAAGTGAAAAGCAGAACTTTAATAGAAATCATAGTATACATAGTTGCGGTTTACGTTGCTACAATAGCCCTTCAAATATATCAGCCTGCTACTGGAGGGTACTTTAATCTTGGAGAAGCAGTAATTTACATAGCCGCTATGCTTTCATCTCCATTAGTTGCTGGGATAGCTGGAGGGGTTGGAGCGAGCTTAGCTGATCTCTCGACAGGTTATGGAATATTTGCACCGGCAACTCTTGTTATAAAGTTCACAGAGGGCTATGTTGCAGGCTATCTTGTCAGGAAGGTAAAGATCGGAAAGGGAAAGAGGACCGCTACTGCTGTTGGAGCATCTTATACTGCACTTCTCTTAGCTTTCTCAACCTTCTACTGGGCTGGAAAGGCATATCTGGGCCCAGAGAAGTGGCTTAAGTATGAATTTGAATCCCACCTAGTCAGGCTTCCCCTAGAGCTCTGGATAGGAGTCGCTATAGTTCTTGGCATTCTAATATTCTACAGCATAGAAAGAAACGTTCATGGTGGAGAGGCAGCCTCAGTCCTTCTTTCAGGTCTAATAATGGTTACTGGTTATTTCCTTTATGAGTACTTTGTCAGCAATCCACTTACTGGAAGACCTTCTAGTGCAGCATTCATAGAGGTACCTGTTAACGTTGGTCAGGCTGTTATAGGAGCTGCAATAGCTGTTCCCATAGCCTCATGGCTGAGGCGTGCAGGATATGCAGAAACTTATGGTAGAGGCTAAGATCGAAGAGGCCGGATACAGGGGGAGTTTTTCGATAAAGAACGTTAGTTTAAGTCTTGAAGGAGGGGAAGTACTAGTAATTACTGGAAGGTCTGGAAGCGGGAAAACTACGCTGGCAAAGGCTCTTCTAGGCCTCTTAGAGCTTGAACCTAATGGGTTCTTTAAAGGTAAGGCTCTCATTGAAGGGATTGATCCTAGAAGGTCAAATCCTGAGGACATATATTCTAAGGTTGCCTATATACCTCAAGATCCTTGGTATGGGATCATTGCTCATATAGTCTACGCTGAGTTCTGCCTAAGCTTATCAATAGTTGGAAAGAGATGTGATGTGAAAAACCTTAGAAAGTATGGTCTCTATAGGCTTAAAGATCATATAACCTATGGGCTCAGTGCTGGGGAAACCCAGAGACTTTTATGGGCCTCAAATCTTGAAAGAGGGGCAAGGCTATTTGTTCTAGATGAGCCTGGCGTCTATATAGATGTTGAAGGTAGGGGATTCTTTAGGAAGGCTCTGGAAAAGGAGGTTTCCGAGGGAAGAGCTGCAATAATAATAGATCACGATCCGAGGTTTTGGGAACCTCTCGGTCCGTATTTGCTCGTTTTGGACGAGGGGAACGTCAAGTATATGGGTAAATACAATAAAGACCTTGTTGAATCTCTAGCGTTCCCAAATTTTCTCATTAAAGAGATTAGAGAAAGGAATGGAAAAATACTTGAAGCCTCAAACATATGGTTCAAGTATCCTGGTGAGGATTATATCCTTAAAGGAATAAACATAGAGCTTAGAAGAGGGGAGATTCTCGGGATAACAGGCCCTAACGGTTCCGGAAAGACTACGTTGCTTAAGGTTCTGGCTAAAGTTTTGAAACCTAAAAGAGGTCAGATAAAGCTATCTGGAAGACCTATATATGTTCCAGAGAATCCTCTTCTTTATTTTAGTGGAGCTACTCCTAGAGAAGAACTTTCAGCTGTTCCTAAGGGGAAAATTCAAGAAATGAGAGAGCTTTTAGAGGAATTTGATTTAGTTAACCTTCTCGATAGACCTCTTGCAAGACTTAGTAGTGGGGAGAGGAGAAGGATCACATTAGTCTCAGCCTATTTGTTAGACTATGATATATTTCTCCTTGATGAGCCTAGTGGAGGCCTCGATTCCTTTACACTAGAAACCCTTCTTAAAGTCATTGAAAGGATAGCCTCGTCCGGAAAAGGTATCATCATAGCATCACATGATCCTAGGCTTGAAGGTATCTATGATAGAATGTATAAAATAAAGGAGGGAAAGATGCTTTGCAGCTCATAGGGCTTTTGGTTGGATTAATTTACAGAAGTTTGTTTCATAGAGGAGAAGAGGGGGTTAGAAGATCTCCATGTGTACTTAAACTTCTGCTACTGATCTTTTCAGCACTTCTTTACAAGTCCTTCTACTTAAGACCTTACATACCTCTTGCACTATTCATTATCTTTGGAGCTTTAGGCCTAGGTTTGATGTGGGCATACTCTTCATTCATCCTATCAAGCATACCTGCAACCTGGTATGGGGTAACTGCATATCTATATTGGATCTTTGAAGGTCAGAGAGGAGCTTTAGTAGAGAACGCAGTAATGATCTACCTAAGGGCAACATATATATCATTTATCGCCCTTCTCTTCCTAGCCATTATAAGCCCCATACAAATATCTAGAATTCTTCACAGGCTAGGTTTTAGGAAAGGATCTATCTTTCCTCTTCTTCTCTGGAGAATAACTCCTGCTGGAATATCTAATATGATGAGCTCCCTTGCCTTAGGCACCCTTAAAGGGGAAAGCAGTTGGAAAAGGTTAGGACCCGCTCTTGCTAGCATGATTGAGGAGGGTCAGAACGACTGGAAGATAAATTATCATAGGCTTGAATCAGAACCTTTGATCCCTCTTGAATACAATTATTCTCTAAAGTATAGTATGTTAACAATAACTTTTTTATTAGTTGAATTTTTCTTATTAATTATTTCTAAAGTGATCTAGAATTTAAAGAGATAATAAAATAAAATCTGACAGCTAGCATAATAATAGATTGAGGTGACTATATTTATGTCCTCTATTGAAAGTCTAATAATTTCTAGGGCTAGGGAGCTGAGCTCCTACGTTATAGAAATGAGAAGAGACTTTCACATGCATCCAGAACTTAAGTATGAGGAGGTCAGAACCTCAGGAATTGTTGAAAAGGAGCTCAAAAGCTTGGGTTACGAAACGATTAGGACTGCGAAGACTGGAGTGATAGGGATACTTAGGGGAAGAAATAAGGACAAAGTTGTTGCGTTAAGAGCCGATATGGACGCCCTCCCTATCCAGGAGGAAAACGACGTTCCATATAAGTCAAGGGTTCCTGGAAAGATGCATGCCTGTGGACACGATGCCCATACAGCGATGCTTCTTGGGGCTGCAAGGATCCTTGCTAAGATAAGGGATGAGCTTGACGGCACTGTCAAGCTGATCTTTCAGCCTGCAGAGGAGGGAGGACTTGGAGCTAAGCTCATAGTTGAGGAGGGTCATCTAGATGATGTTGACGCCATCTTCGGAATTCATGTGTGGGCAAGCCTTCCATCCGGAAAAATAGGAATTAGGGAGGGCCCTCTCCTCGCCTCAGCCGACGCCTTCAGAGTTTATATAAAAGGTAAGGGTGGACATGCGGCAATGCCAAATCTATCTATAGACCCTATAGTTGTTGTTGCCGATCTGATAAATGCCTATCAGAAGGTCGTTTCGAGGGAAGTTAATCCTCTTGAGCCAGCAGTGGTAAGTGTTACTTACGTTAGAGCTGGGACGACATTTAATGTAATACCTGAGGATGCTGAAATGAGGGGTACTATAAGAACTTTTAACGAGGAGGTAAGAAATTACATAGTTAAAAGGCTTGAGGAGATAACGAAAGAATACGCTAAGGCGCTCAGGTGCGAGGCTAAGTTTGAGCTTACTGAGGAGAATATACCTCCAACCGTTAATGATAAAAGGTTAGCTGAGTTTGCAAGAAGAGTTTTGACTCCCCTTGGAGAGATCGTAGTTCCTGAACAAACCATGGGCGCTGAGGACTTCTCCTTCTACACAAAAAAGGCTCCCGGACTCTTCATAGTCTTAGGAATAAGAAATGAAAAGAAGGGCATAGTTTATCCGCATCATCACCCTAGGTTCGACGTTGATGAGGATGTTCTTTGGATGGGGACAGCAATTCACTCCCTCCTAGCATATAAGTTCTTGAAGGAGTATAACGAGTAAAAGTTAAGTTTTTCTTTTATTTCTTTATATTTCTCTTAAAGGATCTTAGCTAGTAGAGGTTGGTAGCCTTGTTAAGGATATTTGTTCCCCCTGGAAGCTCCTTAATGAGGGACTCAAAACAGGTTAAGATAAGGTTTGGAAGTCCTGGAAAGGTTGCAATAGTTGGGGTTCCTTGGGACTGGAGCACCTCAGGAAGGCCAGGAGCAAGGTTTGCCCCACAGATCATAAGGAGGTATCTGTTCTCTTTGAGCATTTATTCTCCATCAAGAAAGGAGGCTTTAGATGTCGAATTTGAGGACCTAGGAGATGTTGCAATAGCTCCTGGAGATCCTAAGATCTCATTTTCTAGAATAGCTGAAGCTGCCTCTGAGGCCTATAAAAGGCCTTTAGCAGTATTTTTAGGAGGAGATCACTCAATAACCAGGTGGACGTTAGAGTCCCTGCTAAAGGAGGACAAGCTTTTGGGCCTCCTCGTCCTCGATGCACATTATGATATGAGAACGGTTGAGGAGGGAATGACGAGCGGTTCCTGGTTATGGGACCTATTAACAGCCTATGGAGACAAGGTAAGGGCCACAGTCATAGGTATTCAAGACTACATGAATCCCGGATACCTGGCTGAGAGGGCCAAGGAAAAGAAGGTCGATATCGTAACAAGGGATGAAATAGTTGAGAGCCTAGAACTGGCGTTTGAGGCAATCGATAGGCTTAAGGCAGTAGGAGCTGACTATTATTACATAAGCATAGATATGGATCATTTATGTGAGGCCTGTGCGCCAGGGGTGAACTCTCCCTCCCCTCTAGGCATGACTCCTATAGAGTCGTATAGAATAATCAAATATGCAGCAAGGTCTTTAGTGCCTAAAGGCATTGATGTTACTGAAATAACACCAGCTCATGATCTGAACGATATGACGAGCAGACTTGCAGCCTTCCTAATAGCTCATGCAATTCATGAGGTGTTCCTTAGTGCCAAAGGCTGATGTTTTGGTTTATAACATAGGGCAAGTAGTTCTTTTTCCTAGGAAACCATTAAGGAGGGTTTCTCCAGAGGCTGCTGGAATTAAGGAGAGCTATGCAATAGCCATAAGAGATGGAAATGTGGTTGAGGTAGGCCCTTCGGGTATTGTTAAGTCCAAGTACGAATGCAACGTTTGCATTAACGCTGAGGGAAGGCTAGTTACCCCAGGCCTTGTGGATCCTCACACACATCTGATCTTTGCAGGTTCAAGGGAGGATGAGTTTGAGCTGAAGTTAATGGGCTATACATATCTAGAGATATTGAAAAGGGGAGGAGGAATATATAGGACCGTAAGAATGACTAGGAATTCATCCATCGAGGAGCTTATAGATAAGGCCAGAAAGACGTTAGAATTAGTGCTATCAGGAGGCACAACAACTGTTGAGACCAAAAGTGGATATGGACTTCTTCCAGAGCATGAAATTAAGATGCTTGAGGCTGCAAAAAGGGCCTCAAAAGATTTGCCCATAAAGGTCGTTAGAACCCTTTTGGCCCATGTGATTCCAGAGGAATATCTTGACAAAAGAAGTGATTACATTAAGTTATTTGACTCAATAATAGTTGAAGTTTCAAAGAGAAAAATTGCTAAGTATATAGATGTTTTCTGTGACAGAGGGGCCTTTAATGTTAATGAAAGTCTTCACATACTTAGGAGGGGAATAGAGGAAGGTCTTAGAGCTAGGATGCATGCAGATCAACTCGAATATATGGGTTGTTCATTACTTGCAGAAAAGGTTTACTTAGATTCGATAGATCACCTGGAAAAAACTCCTCCCAAAAACGCCAGGATATTTGCCGTAACAGGTACTGTAGCGACCTTTACTCCAACTAGCATGGTAGCCATGATGGAGATTGAGAAGCCGAAACTGGTCGGTGAACTAAAAAGGCTTGGAGTGCCTATAGCTGTGGGTTCGGACTACAATCCAAACAACATGACTCCTCTTCAACAGACTACTATGGATATCTCGACATACATCCTTGGTCTAACTCCTCTTGAAGCCCTTGCTGCAGCAACTGTCAATGCTGCGTGGAACATAAGAGAAGAAGGAGGTCAATTGATTCCGAGAGCCCCTGGAGATCTTATAGTCTGGGATATGGAAAATTATAGGTGGATAGGATATACTTGGGGTTACGATAAGACTCTGGCAGTTATATCAAAGGGAAAGGTTTGGAAGAACCTTATATCTTAAAGCTAGAATTTTATTTGTCTGTATAGATACATAGCTTTGGGGAGTTCTGTGGAGATAGCCATTGATGTCAGAGACCTTGTTAAGATATATCCAGGAAATATCGTTGCGTTGAGAGGGCTTAGCTTTAAGGTCTTTGAGGGAGAAGTCTATGGGCTCATAGGACCAAATGGGGCAGGGAAAACCACTACACTTAGGATAATAGCTACCCTTTTAAGACCAACATCAGGTAACGTCAGAGTCTTTGGTATGAATGTTCTCTTGGATCCAATTAGAGTAAGAAAGCAGATAGCATACCTTCCTGAAGATGCAGGTGGTTATAAGAGACTTAGTGGAAGGGAATTTATAGAACTTATGGCCAGGATAAGGTTTAAAGAGAGTAGAGATAGAGAGGAATATATTGGTAATGCAATGAAGATAGCTGATCTTGGAGATGCGGTAGATAGGAAGATAGAGGGATACAGCAAAGGTATGAAAAGAAGGCTTCTTTTAGCAACAGTTCTGGCTGCTAGACCAAGGCTTGCAATACTAGATGAGCCTACTTCAGGTCTTGATGTACTTCAGAGCCTCAAGGTTAGAGAGGTTATAAAAAGTTACAATAAAAACTATGGAGTTACGGTTCTCCTTAGTAGTCATAATATGCTCGAGATAGAGTTCCTTAGTGATAGGGTTGGAATGATCTTTAAAGGGAACCTCCTTGCAGAAGGCTCCCCAAAAAAGCTGAAAGAACTTAGTGAAGCATCAAATTTGGAGGAAGTTTTCAAGTTCTTCGTTGGAAAGGGTGCTGCAGGATGAGTCTTTCAGCACTTACACTTAAGGAGATAAAGAGCCTTGTTAGAGATAAGGCTTTTATAGCAAGTCTCATAATAACCCCGATAATACTTCTGAGCTTAGGAGGGGTTGAGTCCCATACAGTTCATAAGGCTGTTAAAGAAGAGATAAGTGCCATAGCAAGAACTAAGACACTTATTATTCTTGAGGACAGAGGAAACTTAGCTATAGATTTTGCAAATGCATTGATGGGTATGGGGAGTAATATAAATACCATAAACATTACAAAGGCAAATCCTATTTTGTATTTAAAGCAGGGCTATGGTATCGTGATAGTTGTGCCCAAAGGTTTTTCAAAAAATGTGAGCATGGGCAGTCCTGGTAGTGTTAGAATTTATATGAAGAGTAAGGGAATTTCTTTTAGTTATTCCGCGAGAAGTGCAGGTCTTTCTGAAGCACTAAGGATTGCATTAGGAAAAGCTCTATCAAAGACACTTGGAGTTCCTATGAATCTATTTTTATCTCCTATAAGAACTGAGAGTTATGTTCTTCTGCCATCTTTAGGTCTTGTAGGGGCTCAGGAGGCTCAGAGTCTTTTTTGGCTCCCTTTAACTATCGGTATGATATTCTTCATCTTAGTTATGGTAGTTGCACAGCTCTCAGCATTGAGTATGTCATTTGAAAGAGAAGAGAAGACCCTAGAACTCCTATTCTCCCTTCCAATATCTAGAGGTCAAATAGTATTATCAAAGATCTCTGGGGCTTTCGTAGTTAGTCTTATTGAAGCAGCAGTCTTTGTGTCATCAATGCTAGCTTATCTGAGACTTATAGGAGGGGTAGGAGGAATAAGCTCAGGTCCAGCCTTCAGGTTATTAGAAAAACCAGAAACCATGATCCTTCTTTCATTGTCCCTAATAGTAGTGCTTCTCTTTGTCTCCTCATTGGCCATGCTTTTGGGATCGTTTGGAAAGGATCCCAGAACTTCTCAAAGCATATCTTCATCAGTTATTTTACCCTTGGCCTTAATTGCCTACTTTGTGTCATTCTCTGGCCTTCCTGGAGGTATTGCAGGTTATGCTATAGCTTCGCTACCAGTTTCAACGGTTGTGGTCTCTATACTGGCACCTCTTCAAGGAAATTCAGCTCTGGCCATATATTCTCTGATTATAAATGTTGTATATATGATGATCTCAATATATATTCTCATAAGGGCTGCCTCAGGAGAGAGATTATTAATAGGGTTTAGAGCTACTCGTTTAGTCCATGGTTTTATTCGTCGAGCCTAACATTCTATTATTTATGTTATCGATAAGTTCATTACGTTTTTCCTGAAACCATCTATAAGAGTTTTTAAACAGTCGAGCTATTCTGCTATAGCCTCAGCATGAAAATTGATACAGAAAAACTATAATCTAAAGTTTCTATCCTTCAAGAAGGAGGTGGTTGCCATAACAATAAGGGCTCTGCTCTATGGAAGGTTCCAACCATTTCACAGAGGCCATCTGGCGATTGCAAAGTGGGCCTATAAAGAACTAGGGGTCAGTGAAATGGTGTTTCTTGTCGGAATGGCGTCAGAAAGTTACACACCCAAGAATCCATTTACAGCAGGAGAGAGAATAGATATGATAAGACTTTCATATAGAGATGAAGGGCTTCCTCTGGATTCGATGATTACAGCTACAATACACACTCTAGAGACAAATATTGGAAGCGTTGTTTATGTCCTCTCCTATGTACCAAAAATTGATTATATACTTACTAGAAATCCTATAATAACCAAGATATTTTCAGATGTGGGGCTGAAGGTCATGAGACCTCCTTCCTTTAATAGGGAGAGCTGGAGAGGTGAGGTCATAAGGAAGCTCATCATAGAAGGAAATAACTCTTGGAAGGATATCGTTACACCTTCGGTTGCGAAATTTATTGAGAATATAGGGGGAACTGAGAGAATTAGAATGCTTAACTCAAAGGATTATTAGTTATCTGATCTTATACCGAAGGATCCCAGCGAGTCCAGAGAATACTTTCTTAAACCATTCAGCCTCTGGTAAAGATGAAGGAATGACAACAACTCTAGCTCCTGTGTCTTCTCCTAAGGCCTTCCATTTCTCGAGATCTTCTCTATTCTCATGAATCAATAAGGTCTTAACCATTCCCATCTCCAAGGCTCTTTTAACATCATTCTCGCCATAAACTAACATTCCAGTGTTTTTAGCTAAGTTTATCTTAAATTCTTCTAGTGCCATAACAGCATCTCTATATAGATGTGTCTGGACTACGTCAACAGCTTTCATAACAGCCTCTTTAAGTCCTTGTTCGCTTTGATATGCGACATCAATAAGTTTGTTTGAGACAAGGTTTTGAAGTCTATAATTAAGGTAGCCTCCTTTAACAAAATCTCTCTTGGCGTATCCAGGCCCAGCCACTATAAGTCCTTTGAGCTTTCCTTTTTCTAAATATGGAAGAAGCTGTCTGTTTGCATGTTCACCAAGTCTTTTGAAAAAGTTCTCAACCATTTGTTCTATTATTCTGTCAAATCTTCTCTGACTTTGGCCACCCATTTTATGTTTTCCTGGGACATAATCGCTAAGTTCCTCAAGGACTTGGAGCTGAGCTCCCTTCAGTATTCCTATGGTACCTTGGTCTCTTTCAACAATAATTATTCCGACTACTTCTCTCTCCTCTATCATCTCTTCGAGCCATTCAGTATGAAAGAACTTGTCAGTTCTATAGAAG
>JALWTO010000002.1 GCA_027082825.1 Acidilobaceae archaeon | reverse complement strand
CTTTTAAACATTAAAAAGCTTCGGTTTCTAAAGACTAGTAAGTCATTATTTTGCTTAACCGTAAGCTTAAAATGCCTATGATAACATTCCTAAAGATATTCATCAAAAAGAAGCATTTTGGAGAGAAGAAATAACGTAAATATTCCTCTTTTCATCAATAAACTCGGTGGTTCTAGATGAAAATTTATGTCTCGATAGACCTTGAAGGACTTCCAGGAATCTCCTCACTCTCTCAAGTTGCTCCAGGCTTATCCCTCTATGAAGATGCAAGAAACATAATGACTTGGATAACAAATGTTGTTGCGAAAGAACTTAAAAATAATAATATCAAAGAAATCGTTATTGCCGATAGTCATGCCTTCATGAACAACATAAAATATCTTGATGTTATGGATGATATCAGGCTAATTCAGGGATACCCTAGGCCATTTTCTATGGTGATTGGTCTTGAGGAGGGTTACGATGCTGCCATGTTCATAGGATATCATGCAGCAGCAGGGACTCCAGGAGGATTCTTGGATCACACATACAGCTCTAGAACTATATATAGGCTCTATATCAATGACATACAGGCTAGTGAATACCTGCTAAACGCTCTATATGCAGGGGAACTTGGTATCCCTGTTGCCCTTGTTGCTGGAGATGAAAGACTCAAGGAACAAGTAAAGAAGTTTACACCAGAAACAATCTTTGTCTCATTAAAGAGAGGATATGCCAGGATAGCCTCAGAATATATAACAAAGAATAGTGTTGAGAAATTACTTAAAGAAGGAATAAAGGAAGCTGTTAAAAAAATGAAAGAGGGCCTTTTAAAACCTCTGACATTTGAAAAATATGACATCAAGATTGAGTTAAGAGAAGCCGTCTATGCAGACATGGTTCAAATAATTCCAGGAGCCAGAAGAATAGACGCCTACAGCATAGAATATAATGCTAAAAACGCTAAAGAAGCTCTAGCCTTTGCAGAGCTAGTTGCATGGATAGGAAGTGCTGGGGCTTATATGATAAAATCGATGAGTGGGTGAAAAGGAGCTTGGGAAAAAAACTAAAGATCCTCGTTGATGAGTGGCCTGGAAACCCTTTTTATAACCTTGCTTTTGAAGAGGCTTTTTATAAAGTTTTTAAAGAACCCGCATTAAGAATTTGGAGGAATAATAGAGTGATTGTTATTGGAAGACATCAATGTGCCCTTCTTGAAGTGAATGCTAGAGAAGCTGAAAAGCTTGGAGTAAAGCTCGTCAGAAGATTTACTGGAGGAGGTGCCGTATATCATGATATAGGGAATATTAACTATTCCGTGATAATACCAAAAGGTACCTTAGGTATCAAAGACGTAGAAGATGCCTTCAGGATCGTAGGAGAGATAGTTGTCAATACACTTAAAAATATAGGTATTAACGATGCAAAATATAGACCTCTAAATGATATAGAGATTTCAGGTTTGAAAGTTTCTGGTATGGCAGCTACGTGGAGTAGAGACAAACTTTTTGTTCATGGAGCATTACTTGTTAGTAGCAATCTTTCAATTCTCCAAAAAGTTTTAAAAATAAGCAAGGAAAAAACCTCAGATAAAAGGTTTATTTCAAGCAGAAAAAGAACAGTTACCACATTAAAGGAAGTCCTTAAGAAAGAGATAAAATTTGATGAGATGATTAATGCTTTTGCTGAGGTATTCTCAAAAGCATTAGGATTTAATAGCCATTTTATATATAATGATGATAAAAAAATAGAGAGATTAGCCAACGAAGCATATGAAACAAAATACTCCAAAACTTCATGGAATTTAAAATATCTGAGCTTTGTTAAAGAAGTTTTTCCAGAAGAGGAAGTCAGAGCCCTTGTCAATATAGCTAAACCTTAGGGTGATGGTCTTGACCTTCAAGATTATATGTGGAGAGAAAAAAAGACCGGGAGGTAAACTTGTTAAAGTATGTCTTAAGTTTTCAAACAACGAAATCCTAGGAGCCTTAATTACTGGTGACTTCTTCACAAATGCCGATCTGCTTGATGGATTAAACAATGAAATACAAAAACTCAAATGCAATAAAGACGAAATAATTAAAGTCATTAGCAGTAAAATAAGAAAAAAGAATATTAAATTTGCTGGAATAGAAATCAATGACCTAAAGGATGCAGTAAAAAGAGCCATTTTAAAATTAGATTAATTTTCTTTAGCTGCTTAGGAACTGCTGTGCTGCAGTTATGCTAGTAAACACATTCCACTGCAATACGCTGAACTTCGTTCCTCCATAGAATAGAGGTCCTGCATAGTCATCAGG
>JALWTO010000001.1 GCA_027082825.1 Acidilobaceae archaeon | reverse complement strand
ATTTCGTTTCTTATCAAAGTATCAGAGACAAAGTAAAGAATATAAATATTAGTGAAAAACTAACTCCCCCTCAACTGCCTCTTGTAACAAATTTAGAGTTGATCAAATATTTAAACAACAAGGTACAAGCTGTACATAGGTGGTATGAATATTTAGAGGATTTCCCTCCAAGTCTTGTATGGAAATATATCGAGTTATTTAAAATTTCGAAAAATCAAAGGATTTTGGATCCCTTCGTAGGAAGTGGAACAACTTGTGTTGTAGCTAAATTTAGAGGTATTACTAATATTGGTGTTGACCTCAATCCTGTGGCATTTTTTGTTACTAAAACTAAGACATCGTTTGATAAAGTAGACTTAAATGAATTTAAAAGAGAATCAGAAACAATATTAAGTGAGATTTTACATTTAACACCTATCTTGAAAGACTGTAGGTTGATGACAGAGGCTCTTAAGAGAGTACCAAAGATGGAGCTAAATCAATGGCTCAGACCCATTGTGCAAAACTATGTATCATATACAAAGGAGAGAATAGATGAAGTTAAAAATGAAAATGTAAGAGAGATTCTAAAGTTGGCTTTGATAGAAGCTATGATAGAGTCTTCTAATGTAGCTTTTTGTCCAGGCACATCTTTCTATCCATTTAGACAAAGGCCTTCTTTCCAAGATGCCTTTAAACATAAACTTCAAGAAATATACGAAGATCTTTTTCTTTTAAATAAAGCAAAAATTGGATGGGGAGATACTACTGTTTTTATGAAAGATTCAAAAGAGATGGGACGTTTTATTGATTCTAATAGTATAGATTTTGTTTTCACATCACCACCTTATCCAAACGATCTAGAATACACTAGACAAACAAAACTTGAATTATATTTATTGGATTTTGTCAAGTCTGAGAAGGATTTACAAAAAATAAAAAGGAGAATGATTAAAAGTAGTACAAAACTCATTTATAAAGAGAGTAACAGTAGTAAATATGTTGAAAAATACGAGAGCATTCAACTTATTGCTTCAAAATTAGAGAAGGCATTTTCCGACAAAAACTGGGGATGGAATTATCCAAAAATGATTACAGAATACTTCGGTGATTTATATATAGTGTTATCAGAACTCATTGAAATACTTAAAAAAGGTGGCATTGCATGTTTTGTTGTAGGCGATCAAACTTACAAAGGTATTTTAATTCCAGTAGGCAAAATATTGCGCGAAATCGGGACTGATCTTGGCTTTAAAACAAATTTAGATCTTTTTAGAGTACGTAGAAGTACACTACATAAGATACCACTTAAAGAAGAGATCGTTATACTCAAAAAAGTTAAAGACTAAAAAATTCAGGTAGTTTTTTACTCATTATATCTAGGTTAATTATACCCAGCTTTTCTTAATACAGCTTCGACAAATAAGTCTATACTCGGAATATCTGTTCTTTTATATGCATGTAATAATTTGTCAATAGAAGTTGAATAGTAGTTTTCCAACTCTAAAACAAAAATATTATTTTGCTGGTCGAATTTCATATTTACACACGCAAAGACAATTTTGTTATCCTCTTTGACTCCGTCCTCAATCTCCAAATTGAATTTATTCCTTAAACTTTGGAATAATACATTTTGTAAAACCCATACATAATACTTTCCCCATTTTTCAAATACCTGTCCTTTATTTAACATTTGAGTAAAAGACAATTTGATTGTGTTATATGTGTTCATACCGTAATCGTATCTTTGTTTTAATATCTTTTTCGTCATAAAATCTTTTAATGCTTCTACCAACTGACCCGTTTGAGTTGTACTGTCAGCCATGACTTCTATACCTATAAATTCTATTTTCTTCGTTTCTGATATTCTAAAAGCAACCCAATCAACATTTCCAAATCCTTTTAGCTTTACTTCAGGTACAAGATTAAACTCATTGCCTAGAAAATCTTTTGAAATGTTTTTTAGTAACTTTAAGTCTTCAAAGTAAAATCGTTGTGGACATATAATTTTCGGTGAGCCTTTATGCCAAACACTACAAATACCCAGTGGGTAATTTAGTAATCTTGTTTGTTTTTTACATTTATTTTTTATAAACGGACATAAGTAGCTAGAACGAATTTTATTAACTCTATCAGATTGATTAGATGGTGGGAATCCAAAAATTTCTGCTGGTATATGCTTTTCAGGCATTTTGACACCTATTTTAAATAATCTTTTTTAATTCCTTATTTAAACTTTCTATTACCACATGTAGCAAACGTAACTCCTTAAGATTTGTCACAACTCTTGAAAACATATTTGATAAGTCATTTTAAAACAATCTTCTTTTTATCTATTAGGGTCTTTATTAAATCTTGATTTTTTAGTTTAGGAAGTTTTAAATGTTTACTTGCCCCATGAGCTAGTGGAGATCTTATTCTATTTAGTTTATCTAAAGCTGATAAGAGCTCTTCTTTAAAGTCAAGTTCCTTATTTAAATATATCTTCAAATTATCCCATTTCTTTTTACATTCTTCACATAGAATTAGATAGGCGTTAGGAATAGGGTTTCCATAAGGATCTTCGATCTCTAACAATATAAGCTACTCCCTTAAATTTTCTTTTCACAGATCCTGCATCTAGGTTTTGAATACTCTAACTCGTCCATAATTAGCTTCAAGCAATAAAATTTTTAAATAAAATTTTGAATCTTCTGTTCATATTCTAGTAGTCGTCCATTTTTCGGGCACTCTTATACGACAAGATGGCAATGGATCCTTTCCTTGACTTTCAACAGCATGAATATATAAGACGTCTCCATTGGTGCTGAGGTAATTGCTGTTGCATGTCCGATATGTAAGATAATGCTCAGCTCTGGGGCCACATCTGCAAACAAGCATCGAAAAGACCAACAAGAGAAAAATTAAGAGATATGATAAGGAGGCTGTTAAAGAGAAGTCAAGTACTTACCTTAAATTTTTCCTTTTTACTGTCAGTAGTGGGTGTTAGGTGTGCCCTTAAGTAGCCTGGAGCATATAAGCTTAGCCTATGGTCTTGACCATTACTCTCTTGACAGACCCTATAGGTTCATGCTTAAGTACTTCATTGGAGAAGATCCTGATCTCAAAGAGTTGGGCAGGTATACCGGGACAGAAGTCTATGAGGTGGCGTACAGGGTCGACAGGCTGAGCTTCCCCCTGCTCGTAAACTGGAGTGTTACAGAGAAGAACCCTGACATAAGCTGGCTAGACCCAATGGAGAGAAAGGTTCTCGTAGACCTTGTATCTAAGTTTGGAATCAATAGGCATCCCTTTGAAGGTAGGTCCTGGCAGAACCACTATGCAGGCATATACCTAGTTGGGGATCCGGGAATTGCGTGCATACTGACTATAACTATCCAGACAGCCTATGCACTGTTTAAGTATGGCAATGAGGAGATAAGGGATTACTATAAGAATCTATCAGGAATTTCAAGAGACCTTCTTTGGGGAGCTACCTGGTTTACAGAGGTTCAGGGAGGAAGTGACCTAGGGGCAAACACAACAAAGGCAGAGAAGGTTAGTAGGAGATGGAGACTTAATGGGTACAAGTATTTTGCAAGCGGAGCTGGCATAGCAGACATGGCCTTAGCCACAGCTAGACCTGTGGGAGCCAAACAGAGTGCAAAGGGTCTTGCCCTTTTCTTAGTTCCAAGACTGAACTCTGATGACAAGATAAACTACAGAGTCAGGAGACTAAAGTGGAAGAGCGGAACCGCAGCGGTACCCACAGGGGAAGTAGAGTTCATCGATACTGAGGCATACCTGATAGGGGTGCCGGAGAAAGGAATATACTATACCATGGAAGACCTCATGGTCTCAAGGCTTGCAAACTCCATGGGAGCTATGGGAGTTGCAAGAAAATCGTATCTAGAGGCATATGGATATGCATCCATAAGAAGAGCCTTTGGAAAGCTCATCAAGGATCATCCCCTCCTTGCCAGAGATCTCCTGGAGGCCGAGCTTAAGACTGAGGCTGGCCTAGCGGTAGTTATGAAGGCCATAAGCTTATTTGATGAGGCCTGGCACGATGAGCCGCCTTACACAGACAAATATCACTATGCCAGATTCATGACCCACATAGCAAAGAACTTCTCCGCAGACGTAGCAGCTGATGTCAGCAGAACAGCCATGGAGATCTTTGGAGGTATAGGTTTTCTCTATGAGTTCCCAGTAGAGAGATGGCACAGAGAGGCCCTGATAACTCCTATATGGGAGGGAACCAGCAACATACAGGCTCTCGATATGCTTGAGGCTATGTGGAAGAAGGGAGCTCATAGGACGTTTATTGAGGACATGGAGGAGATAGCTAGGAGCCAGGAGGAGAGCAAACTAGCTGATGAAATGCTTGACATAATTAAAGACACAATAAGGAGAGTTGAAGAGAGACCTCAGGAGGCCGAGTGGATAGCAAAGTGGGCCTTGAACAGATTTGCGAAGGCCACGGCAGTTCTTATGCTCCTTGACATGGGAAGAGCTCTTAAGGATGATATGTTTGTAGACATTGCCAACCTATATCATGGCTTAGCGTTCACAGGAGAGGTTAAGATACCTGATAAGGACGTCCTCAGTAACATAATATCTCTACGAGGAGGATTAGACGAGGTGAACTGGAAAGAGAGAGCCAGAATCTGAGCTATTAAACACTAACTCATGGACCTCCCTCAATTACCTCATGTATTTGGCAACTAATTGAAGCTACATAGACGGGCACTAATGGGCAGTCTTATGCGCTGGATATACCATAAATCTGCAATACATTCAGAGAGCTGTCAATAATAAAAATAAACACAATCATGTAGCTACAGGCTCTTTGTAACGTAGTATCAAAAGGCCGCTAAGAATTTATGTTCCAGAGCATCCTGATGGAAAGACAGGTGATTTGGTATGAAGAGGTCGGAGCTTCCCGAGAACATCAAACCTCTAAAGGCCTTGGTCAGAAAACCCAAGCTTGTAAAGCTAGGTCCTATCGATCCAGGAATGAGAGAGGGAAGAGGTTTCAGTATAGGAGAGCTAAAGGAGGCGGGCCTCACTCTAGAAAGGGCAAAAAGACTGGGCCTTCGTATAGATAAGAGAAGGAGAAGTGTACATTCCTGGAATGTCAAGGTTTTAAAGGAACTTGTCAAGAGTTGAGAGCTATTCACTTTACTTGAGTATCTGAAGTATTTTAACAACTAGGGAGGTTTTTAATATGTATTCTAATTAACATTCTTTAATAAAGCCATCCATCAATCATATGGCGATGATAGCTTATATCTTGAATAGACCTCTGCTCTTTGACCTCTCAGTAAGCGAAGATCCCTCAACATATATTGCCTTTATTATTGCTTTATTTCCACCCTCACAGTCACCAACAACCTTACCAACATAATCTCCTTCCTTGTACTCTCTCTTCCTCTCACTACTGCCACAGGCCTCAATAACGTAGATCTTCTCCTCTCTTTTCTGGAGAGCAGTCATCCTGGCAACAGCTGCCTGTCTCGCTGAAAAAACTGCTAAGATCGCCATAAGTATTGTCAGCAGTACTATCTGAAAGAGCTCATTGTTTAATAGGTTTATTCCCGAATCCAAAGTCCAGCACCTCAGAGTATTCCCATGGAGTTTCCTATACCAGCAACAACTACGACGTCTCCCTCCTTGGTAGTCTCCCTTATTATCCTTTTAACCACCTCTATTGCTTTTTTTGTGGCCTCATATATTTTCTTATCCATTCCAGTAATCGCCTCCTCCTCACTCATCTTTATGACAACAGCTCTTAGCGGTATCTCGTATTCGCTGGATATCCTTTCAAACCTTATCTTCTCTGGTCCAGGATCACCTATTGCAGCTCCAACCCCCTCTGCAATCTCCCCTGTCTCCTCACTCTCAAGCTTAAGTGCAGCATCCACCGTGACAAGCAGTGAAGGCTTCTGACCGTTCTCTGAAAGCTCCTTTATTAGAACTTCCGTAGCAAATCCTGGCCTACCAACATTGGAACCAGGTCCCTTTGCCTTTACCAGATAGAGAGTCCTGTTTTCAACCTTTGACATTGCAACAACTGTATCTTCAACTATTTCTCTCCACTCGACATTAGGTCCAGCCAAGTCCCTTGCAACCAGAGGACCTGCACCGTCCCCTATTGGGACACCCTTAAGGAAGTAGTCCGTTGCCCTTCTATATGCATTAGCTATGTTTACTAGCATAGGCATTAATATCTGTAATTGCATAACCATTATCCAGTTCTTTGTTTTTTCCTCGAGAAGAAGTATATGCTTTATTACCTTTACCAAATAGTTTAAGGCACTACTTATCTCTGCAACAGATTCGGCCCTAGTTCTTACATTTTCATCGCTTTCTGGCATTACATCTTTTAAAAGACCTTTGAACCTTGACCTCCTGCTGCTAAACAGGTTGTCCATTCTCTTTATTATATCCGTTGGCTCTATGTCAACAGGGCTTATTATAAAAAAATCCATGGCCTTCTTTATGAAATTGTCCACATTCTTCCCCTTGTTCTTTATTATAAACTCCTTAGTCTTCTCTCTCGTCTCTAAGGCCATCCTCTCTATAATTGCCAACTTCTGTTTTATGTCACCTTTCCACATGTAAACCTGAAACCTCTGATTTGCCCCTAAGAAGATCAATACGAAAAATAATAAGAAGAGCAGTTGTGATATCGCTGATATCCAGCCAGCTAAGCCACCACTCTGTGGAGCTACCATGGTTAAAAGCCTCCAGATCCCAAGCACCTTCCTCTAGAATTCTGACCTCTAAGGAAACTTATATAAGTACAATTTTTAAAGCTTAAAAAAAGAACTTTGATTCTAAGACAAAGTATGAATGCTTGTACCGAATGAAAAAGGAGGTTAACCTCCTGGAGCTCCATGCCACATAGAGTCCTTCCATACCATCTCCCAGTACTGTTCCTCGTTAAAGACAGAAGGCTTTATGACTGCGTCATGAAGCCTCTTAAGAAGAGCATGGTGATAAAGCTCATCTCTGAGCAACATCTCTACCAGGAACTTAACCGCGGGAACCTTCTTTATCCTTTCATCTTCAAGAAGCCTCTTAAGTTCCTCAACTGCCTCTCTTTCCTCTTCTATATGTTCTTCTATCTCCTTAATGACATCTTCAGACTCCTTCTCAGATATAAGCTGTGGATTATCGAGAATTTCTGCCATGGCCTCATAGAGACTCGAGTGCTTCATGGAGTCTGTGGAGACTGCCTTCATTAAAACCTTAAGCATCAGATTGTTTGACTTCTTAGCTGTTCCCTCTAAGGCCTTTGCGTATTCCTTCTCCTTCTCGGATTCCTCTCTGAAGTATTTTTCTAGGTCCTTTATCTTAGAGCCCATGAATCTCACCTCACATCAAGTTACTTAATGGCCAAGCTAGTTATTACGTGTTGCTACTTACCTCTGTCGTCACCAAAACTCTGTCCTTAAGAACCAGGAAACTGTGCTCAAACTGTGCAACAATTCCTCTCCCTGCCTCTACAAGAACAGGATAACCATGAAGAGCCTTTCTAGCCTGAAGAGATTTTATTGTCCTTTCGAGAGTTTCCTTGTCTATTTTCAGTTCTCTTAGGATCCATCTTGGTGTAAAGGGGAGAGTTCTGAACCTCCTCTCTATAATCTCTAAAACTTTTTCTTCAGCATCATTTAACCCTCCCTTAGGCCTTTTCCCTGTATAAGAATATATGTTCGTTATACTGCCCTCCTTGACCAATCCCCTCCCATTAGTTGCAAATGGCTCTATAGCTAGCAATGTGCTAGGAGAGATCCTGATTACTATTGATAATCTATCTGCATAGTTTGGTATACTTATTCCAGAATGTATGAGATACCTGCCTATCGTATGTCCAGTTAAATTCTTTATTACCTTATATCCTCTCTTCTTGATCTGATTTTGGATAACCTTACCCAGCTCATAGAGGTTTATGCCACTCCTCAAAACTTTTCGGGCAGTATTAAGAGCCTCCCTTGATGCCTCAAGTAGTTTTTCGTATTTTTCACAGAGATCAACAGTTACAGCTGTATCACCAATATACCCGTCAACATGGGCTCCAACATCCACCTTAACGACAGCACATTCGGGTATCTCCATATCATCAAAAAGCCCTGGTGTATAGTGAGCAGCTATCTCATTTATAGACACGTTACAGGGGAAAGCGGGCTCTGCTCCTCTCTCCCTGATAAAATCCTCCACAGCATTACATATCTCACTTGTCTTCCTCCCAGCTTTGACTATTTGAGCCCCGTACTCTCTGGCTTCACCAGCAATTTTTCCAGCAAGAAGTATCTTCTTTATTGCCTCATCATCAATATTATCTTTCAAACAACTTCACCTAATTCCTAAACTTTTTAGTTCCAAAGCTAAAGTATTTAGTGTACGACAATAAATTTATGTTATAAGGAGGGAGAACTATGGCCTATCTGAAATATTATGGACATGCGGCATTCGAGGTTTTTGTAGATGGAAAGAAGATATTGATAGATCCGTATCTTTCAAATCCAGGCTCACCAGTTAAACCAGGCGATATAAAAGATGTAGACCTGATACTAGTCACACACGATCATGGGGATCATTTAGGAGATACCGTAGAGATACTTAAGAACAATCCTAAGGCCAAGGTTGCTGCAATATTTGAGCTTGCAAACCATATAGCTGAGAATCTTGGAGATCCTGAAAGAGCTATAGGAGGTAACATGGGGGGTCCCATGGTAATTGATGGCCTCAAGGTAGCCCTAACTCCAGCAAATCATAGTAGCTCTATAGGTGTTCCAACAGGAGTTGTTGTAATATCTAATGAGGGAACAATATATCATGCTGGAGATACAGGAATTATGGCTGAGATGTCACTTATTGGTGACATATACAGACCCGATATCGTTATGTTGCCGATAGGAGGTCATTTCACAATGGATCCTATTGAAGCGGCTAAGGCTGTGGAGCTTCTGAGACCTAAGGTGGCAATTCCAATGCATTACGGAACTTTCCCTGTTCTCTATGGAAGACCTGAGGAGTTTAAGAAACTAGTTGAGGAGAAGGATTTAGGAACCAAAGTAGTCATATTGAAGCCAGGAGACAAGTATGAGTTCTCATTTATGAAGTAAAATTTTCTTTTAAAACTAATTATAAACCTCTTATTCTCTAAAGTTTTTCACAGCTGTAGGGATTGATGAAAATGACAAGGATAGCTGTGGTAGATTATGAGCTTTGCAAACCTAGAAAGTGCAATCATGAGTGCATAACATTATGTCCAATAAATAAGTCTGGAAGATCTGTGGCTATAGAGGCTAAGGCCGAGCTTAAGGGAAAGCCAACAATATATGAGGATGCATGCATAGGCTGTGGTATCTGCGTTAAGGCATGCCCATTTAAGGCTATTTACATAGTCAACCTTCCTGAGGAGCTTGAGAAAGATGCAACACACAGATATGGACCGAACTCATTTAAACTTTACAGCCTACCAATGCCAAAGCCTGGACAGATTGTTGGTATAATAGGAAGAAATGGTACAGGAAAAACAACTGCCGTGAGGATTCTTGCTGGAGAGATAAAGCCCAATCTAGGCCGATATGATGACCCTCCAGATTGGAATGAGATAATAAGAAGGTTCAGAGGAAGCGAACTCCAACCATATTTCCAGAAGCTTAGCTCGGGAAGGATAAAGGTTGCACATAAGATCCAGTATATAGACCTTGTCCCTAGACACATCAAAGGTAAGACCAAAGATCTTTTGAGGAGAGCTGATGAAAGAGGCATAGCCTTGGATATAGCAAAGGAGCTGGGTTTGAATCCATCTCTAGATAAGGATATTAGAAAACTGAGTGGAGGTGAGATGCAAAAATTCTTGATAGCAGCAGTTATGAGCAAAGATGCTGACATTTACATCTTCGATGAACCAAGTAGCTATCTTGACATTAGAGAGAGAGTAAGGGTTGCGAAAATGATAAGAAGGGAGATCAAGCCGAATAAGTACTATGTTGTTGTAGAGCATGATCTTGCAATGCTCGACTACCTAAGTGATCAGGTTAGCATAATATATGGAGAGCCTGGAGTCTATGGTATAGTTTCAAGGCCTTATGGTTCTAGAGCAGGAATAAACAACTTTCTCGAAGGATACCTTCCAGCAGAAAACATGAGGATAAGAAAGGATCCCATAGTCTTCAGGAAGGCATTAGGTGAGGAAGGAGAGAGATCTAAGGCCTCTGGAAAGAAAGAGTCCTTTAAACTTGTTGAGTGGGGAGATATAGGAATAGAGATTGAAGGCTTTATTTTGAGTGTTAATGCCGGTGAGCTATGGGCTGGTGAAGTTATAGGAATAGTCGGTCCAAATGCTATAGGAAAGACTACCTTCATAAGGGTTCTTGCTGGTGAAATAGAACCTAAAGAAGGTTGGGTTGCTAGGCTTGGCGATTATACAATTAGCTACAAGCCTCAATACATTTCTCCAGAGATGTTTCCCGATGAAGCCACTGTAGAGAGCCTCCTTAGGAAGGTGAATCCAGAGACATTGATTCCAGGGTCCTGGCTTTATGTTGAACTGGTTAAGAAGTTCAAACTTGACAAATACTTTGATAGAGAAGCCAGAAAACTAAGTGGGGGTGAGATGCAGAAGCTCGCGATAGCCCTAACACTAGCCAACAACGCAGAGATATACCTTCTCGATGAACCTAGTGCTCATCTTGACGTTGAAGAGAGACTCTCTGTGGCCAAAGCCATAAGAAGGATAGTTGAGAACAAAGGTGCAGCAGCCTTTGTTGTAGAACATGATATAATAATCCAGGATTTCGTTAGCGATAAGATCATGGTTTTTAGGGGAGAGCCTGGAGTTAAAGGACATGCAGGAGAACCTTTACCTGTAAAAAGAGGAATGAACATGTTTTTAAAGGATCTAAGCATAACTATGAGAAGAGATCCCCAGACATACAGACCAAGGATAAACAAAGAAGGAAGCTATCTTGACAGGCTTCAGAAAGCTAAAGGAGTTCACTATGAATGATGAGAAAGTGTCACCTTTTCTCTCTCAATACGAAATACTATTATAGTCTAAAGGCTAACATTTAGCTCTGGTGGAAATTCTATGTCAGAGCAGAAAAAGGTAACTATAAGTGTTATAAAGGCTGATATAGGAAGCATTGCTGGTCATCATAAGGTTCATCCTGATACGATGCTTGCAGCAAGCAGGGTTTTGGCTGAGGCAAAGAGAAAAGGTATCATAAAGAGCTTCTATGTAACCCATGTAGGAGATGACCTACAACTGATAATGGCCCACTTCAAGGGAGTCAATAATAACGAGATACACGAGCTTGCATGGAGCGCATTCAAGGAAGCCACAAAGATAGCCAAAGAGTTAGGACTTTATGCAGCGGGCCAAGACCTGTTAAGTGATGCTTTTAGCGGCAACATAAGAGGATTGGGCCCAGGAGTTGCTGAGATGGAGTTCATTGAAAGGCCAGCAGAGCCCATAGTTATATTTATGGCCGACAAGACTGAACCCGGTGCATTTAACCTTCCTCTGTACAAGATATTTGCAGATCCGTTCAACACTGCTGGACTCGTTATAGATCCTAGGATGCATGACGGTTTCGCCTTTGAGGTTCTTGATGTGTTTGAAGGAAGGAGAGTTATTCTAAAGGCTCCAGAGGAGCTTTACGATCTTCTTGCCTTAATAGGAACTCCAGGAAGATATGTAATAAAGAGAGTTCATAGGAAGAAAGACAATGAGATAGTAGCTGTTGTTAGTAGTGAAAGACTGAACCTCATAGCCGGTAAGTACGTAGGCAAAGATGATCCAGTCATGGTTGTTAGAGCACAGAGCGGATTTCCAGCAGTTGGAGAGATACTAGAACCCTTCAGCTTTCCACATCTAGTAGCTGGATGGATGAGAGGAAGCCATCATGGACCTCTAATGCCTGTAGGACTAAAGGATGCCAAATGTACAAGGTTTGATGGACCGCCAAGGATCGTTGCTCTAGGGTTCCAGGTCAAAAATGGAGAACTCATAGGACCTGCTGATCTCTTTGATGATGTTGCATTTGATGAGACAAGAAGGCTTGCACAGCAGATAGCTGACTATCTGAGAAGACATGGACCTTTCATGCCTCACAGGCTCGGACCTGAAGAAATGGAGTACACTACATTGCCACAGGTACTCGAAAAACTAAAGGACAGGTTCACATCTGCTGCCGAAGAATTAGGTTATAAGCCTATAGTTAAAAAGTCTGAGGAACTTTCTGGTAAACAATAATAACCTTTTTCAACTTTTTAGTCAATAAAATATTATTTTGATATCCTTCCTATTATAAGCCCTATAATTAGTCCAAGAATTAGTAGGAGAAATGCCTCAGCAATATAAGCCCCTGAGAGCGTTTTAATAGGGCTTGTAGTCGTGGTAGAGATCTTAGATGTTTGTGTCGAGTTACTTGATGTCGTAGTTTGTGTTATGTGAACTGGAACAGCCACCTGACTGAATCCAGATGCATAATAAAGAAGTTTCATATAGGAGCTTGAGAGCTCATAAAAGTATAGCTTGTTTACGGGGTCTTTCTCAACAGCGGCAAATTCCAGATAACTTAGACTTAGCGGAGGAATAAGCCCTTTAGAGTGAAGTCTTGCAAGCGCATCATAGGCCTCAAGCTTAGCAGCCTTAGCTATTCTACTTAGATTTGAAATGAATGTTGAATCTATAGAGATTATCCCATAGGATATGGCCTCCAAGGAGTATCCCATGGATGCATAGATCTTTCCATTATAGAAGAGGTTGTATGCTTTGTTAAAGTAACTAGTTGCTGTGTTGAGGAAGCTTGAGGAAACTCCTACCTCTTTCAGAAGGGAGGTAGCGTAGCTTATTACGCTACTTGCATAGTAAAGTGCAAATCCAGCAACACTTCTAAGAGAAGAGAAGCTCAATGACCTTCCATAGACAAAACAGCTCAATGTTTGAGCCCAGTCCCTTGCACTAACAGCTCTCCAGTATGCATATGCAATCTCATGAAGTGCCCCCCACTCTCCAGTAATGCTGTTGTCCAGTATAACGTTCTCAGAGAGAAGGTTCTCAGCCTTGCTTATAGCCTCTTTAGCCATCTCTATCCTTGTTGAGGCTGCTACTAAGATCTCAAGCTCCTCATAGTTACTTGGGAGAGATGGAAGAATCTTTTTAGTCTCATTAATTATGTTCAGTGTCTTTACCAGAGTCTCATTAACTATCTCTTTAGGATCTATGCCTGCCAGAGCCTCTGCTGCATAAAGCGTATATGAAGATATTATCGCAGCATCGAATGTTTTACTTGCAGCGACATATGTCAAATTCTCTTCTACATAGTTTTTGCTTGAGCTTATGAGGCTTCTTGTGTAATTAATAAGCTCTCTGATGTACTTAACCTCTGAGATAGGAAGTAAGCTAAGAAGCTTTGAGGTATTCTGTATGCTACGTTCTGAAGCGTTTATATAACTGTTTGTTAGGGTCCTGAGACGTTCTGCAAGACAAGGAGGCAAGGAGACGTTTGAGGACTTCATTGTTGGTAGCTTTTCTCCTGTAAAGTACCAATATGCCTCTCTTATTGTTGAAACCTCTACGACATTAACTCCCAATTTCTTACCGAGCTTATATAGGTCTACAGGAACTCTGGTTTCCTTGGTGATAACAACCAGACCTACCTGTTTCTTAACTACTTTAGTCTCATATACGTATCTCTGTCCCTCAGGAATTAGAAAGTACTTAGCTCCACTCCTTGCCGCAGCCTTGAGCTTTGCCAAAAGGCCTCCAACAGGACCAACAGTTCCATCAGGGTTCACCATACCAGTAGCAATAACGTCCTTTCTCAGATGATCACCCCTTATCGCAGCCAATATTGCAACTGTCATGGCAACTCCTGCACTTGGTCCCTCTATCATTAGTGATGATGTGTTAAATGATATGTAAACATTAAACTTGTATGGATCGACACCAGCCAAATAGCTGGCAACCAGAAATGCGACTCTTGCAGTTGCCTCCGTATCTGTACCAGCAATAGGATTTGTTGCTATGTAGACTATCCCATTTCCAGGAACGACCTTTACGGTCAGACTTGTAGTCACCCCTACCTCGGTTCCATTCTTCAGAGTAACTACTGCTGGTACAAGAAGTGATACAGATCTATAGCTCGAGACTAAAGCTGAAACAATATAGGACATTGGAGATAGAAGAACAAGAACTAAGAGCATAAGTGCCATGAAAACAGGCAAGAAGTGGTGTCTTCCTTTGATCATCCCTGCACACCCAGTTCTATGAGAGCTTCAAATATTAAGCATAACTGATTTTGTCTTTAAATATTATTAATAAAAGTTGTTTAAAATTAATTATTTGTATACGTAGAATCTAAAAAATGGAGGACATGCATCATCTATATGAAGCTTGCTGCCCTTTATAACTATAATTTATTTCCATGCTCAAAGGCATTCTAATTTGGTGAGATGCTTGTCATGCCTAGATTTTTCAAGAATTCTAGCTAGATTGGTTGCTAAAGCTTTAGAAAGATCATTGTGTGACTGCCTCCTTTTCAGTGGAGGAATTGACACAACTTTCATTCTACTCTCATCAAGACTCTTTGGGAAAGAACTAAGGCCTTTTTCTGTAACTCCACTTGAATCTCCTGACTATCGATACATAACGTATATCTCTGAGATGCTTAACATCAAGGTTAACAACTTATTTCCACAGTCAAAAAAAGTTATTGAATCTTGCCTAGATATATCTATTTCAAAGCTTAAAACTATTGATCCGATTGAGATAGCCTCAGCCATATCAGTCTGTATCGGTCTTCTAAACGCCAAGTTCAATGGCTGCAATTGCATTGCCACTGGAGATGGAGGAGATGAACTCTTTCTGGGCTATAATTTCCTTCAGAGCCTCAGCGATAATGAACTTAAGGTATGGCAGGATGAAATGGCTAAGGGAAAAGCAAGGTTCAACTCTAAGGATATGGGAAAGGCTTTAGGAATAAGAGTCGAGTGGCCTCTCTATTCTGATGAAGTTAGGGAGTTTTCATTAGAGGTTCCTTTGACATGTAAAATAAAGACTTTAAGAGATAAGACTTATGGAAAATATCTAATGAGGCGCTTCCTAGAACTAAACATGCTTGAAAGAGTTGCATGGAGAGAGAAGATTCCAATAGTTTCTGGCAGTATGAGCCTTAAGCTACTAAAAGAACTCTCAGAAAGAATTTCAGAGAAGGAGATTGAGAAACTTACCAAACTGACAACTATAGGATTACCATCTAAAGAACATGCCTATCTTCTTAAACGATTTCTTAAAGCAGGACTAAAACCTCCTGAGAGATGTAATGACCCTAAAAGGAGATGTCCTGTCTGCGGTTCCTGTATGGATGGAAACCACTGCAGGTTCTGCGGGACTTACATTTCTAAAAATGGAAAGATAAACGTTTATAGCGATTAGATTTTCTTGGTGAAAAAGCTGTAAAGAGAGTAAAGAAATGATTTGTTTATTATTTAACATTTTATAGAAGGAGCCCATATGCCTTTCTCACATACAGTCTTTTTAGCTTTCTCATATCCAGCATCAGCATGCCTTACCACTCCTATTCCGGGATCAGAAGTTAAAACTCTCTCAGCCCTCAGCTCACTCTCCGGAGAACCGTCAAGAACCAATCCTAATCCTGCATGTATTGAATATCCTATGCCTACACCTCCTCCATGATGAAAACAGACCCAGGTTGCCCCAGCAGCTGCATTAAGTAGGGCATTCAATACTGGCCAATCTCCAACAGCATCACTACCATCTTTCATTCCTTCAGTCTCTCTGTAGGGACTTGCAACACTTCCAGAATCCAGGTGATCTCTCCCAATCCACATAGGCCCTATCTCACCAAGCCTTATGAGCTGGTTCATAATCTTGCCAAAGCGGGCTCTCTCTCCGTATCCCAGCCAGACAACCCTTGCTGGAAGTCCTTGGAATTTGACATATTTCCTAGCCTTCTCAACCCACCTAACCAACCTCTTATTTTCCTTGAAAGTTGCTATAAGCTCGTCATCAAGCCTCTCTATGTCCTTTGGATTTCCTGTCAAACTTGTGTATCTGAAAGGTCCACGGCCCTCCTCAAACATAGGCCTTATGTATGCATGTACAAATCCTGGAAACTCAAAAGCATCTTTGTAGCCAGCCTCATAGGCCATCTTCCTTATGTTATTTCCATATTCAAACACTACTGAGCCTTTTCTCTTGAACTCAACCATTGCCTCAACATGTTTTTTCATACTTTTTAATGCAAGCTCTTTATATCTCTCTGGGTTCTCATCCCTTAACTTGTCAGCCTCCTCAAGGCTCAAACCCTCAGGTATATAACTAAGCGGATCATGCGCTGGAGTCTGATCGGTTACAAGGTCAGGAATTATTCCCCTCCTTAAAAATTCTGGAAATACCTCGGCAGCATTACCAAGGAGACCTATGCTAAGAGGTTCTCTCTTTTCTTTGGCCTTAAGTGCCATGTCAAGAGCTTTATCAAGGCTCTCAGTCCATACATCAAGGTACTTATGCCTTATTCTCCTCTCTATCATTCTCTTATCAACTTCAACTATTATAGCAACGCCACCGTTCATTGTCGCCGCTAGGGGCTGTGCACCTCCCATTTCTCCAAGTCCAGCCGAAAGTACCAGCCTTCCCTCAAGACTTCCCTCTGGGAAATGCTTTTCAGCTGCAAAAGCAAAGGTCTCATATGTCCCTTGTAGAATGCCCTGAGTTCCTATGTAAGCCCAACAACCTGCAGTCATTTGACCATACATTATCAAGCCTTTAGCCTCAAGTTCTCTGAAGTAGTCCCAGTTTGCCCACTTAGGGACGAGCATCGCATTACTCATGACAACCCTTGGTGCAAACTTGTGGGTCCTAAATACAGCAACAGGCTTTCCACTTTGGATAACTAATGTATTGTCTTCATCCATATTCATTAGCGTATCTACAATGTTCTCAAAAGCTTCCCAGTTCCTAGCAGCTCTTCCAGTTCCTCCATAAACTATCAGATGTTCAGGATCCTTAGCAACTTCAGGATCAAGCACATGAAAGAGCATCCTCAGGATTCCTTCTATTTGCCAGCTTTTACTTTTAACATGAAGGTTCCAACCAGTTATATGCTGAACCCTTAGTCTCTCCCATGGCTTATAATATCCTTCTTCAATAAGCTTATAGATGGGCTTACCATTATACTTCTCTATGATATCAGAAGGTAAGCTCAGGATTTACCACCTCGAGTCAGGGTTTTCAATATTATATCTCAAACGTTAAGACATTTTATCTCTTGCCCTAATATTTAAAAAGATTTTCAAATGCTTTATAATTTAGCTAGTTCTTTAAAAACATAATAACAAAATTATATATAAGAGAGATATATCTGTAGAGTGTGGAGGGGCATTACATGATAGCCAAGGCAATAGAGAAAAGACCTTGGACAATAATATTAGCTTGGATAATAATTGTGTTAGTATTTGCTCCCATGGCCATGAGAATAAACAACGTTGTTATGACCAACGTAGAGAAACTAATCCCAAAGAATGTAGAGAGTATAAAGGCTATGAATGAACTTAGCTCATTAAAGATAAGCAATTCAACAGGCGGCGCAAACTACTTAATAGTTGTTAATGGGGTTGGAACCTCGCTTGAATCTTATCAAAAACTATATCCTTGGTATTATGATCTGAAAAAAGATTACCCTCAAATTAACTTCACTTCTTGGTTTGATATAGTTAATTACACCAAGAAAGAAATACATAGCTTTTTAGAAAAAGGAATAATACAAATGATGAATGCTACGAACAAAACCGTAACCCTGCTAAATGCCTACAACAGGACACTAAGTGGTGTAAACGGTCTCACTCAGCTGATGCTTTCTGCAGACAAGGTCTACTCTGGTATCTATAAAGCTGGCTCAGCTTTGGGTCCAACAGCCCCAAGCCTTTTAGGAGTTCTAAGAGCATTGAACTCGACATGTAATTCATTCTTAACACCAATGGCAAAACTATATTTTAACATAATAAGAACAGAGGCATCTCTAGAAGTTTACACGCAAGCATATGAGACTGGAGAGCTCTCACTAAAGGATATAGCTGTAGTTTTGAGTCAAATGGCAAACCTTAGCTCTTATGGAGTAAGTAACCCTCCTATACCTTTAGTTATTATGACATATAAGTATGTTTCATCTCAAGGAGGACCACTAAACTTTACAAATACAAAGGCCCTAAACCTTGCCTACAAGCTCTATCAAGGATATACCCCTAAATCTGCTTTGGGCATGCTTAATGCGGCCTATATTGCCTTAAAATCTGTGGTCTCCCACGATGGTGACCATAGAGCTCTTCTCAAAATTAGTGGTGTCAGTAAGAAGGCTCAAATTGAACTTTGGGAAAGGCTCGAGGACTTACTGCCAAAGGCTAGGGTAAAAGCCGCACTAATTACAGCAGACTCCTTTGCTAAGACCCCTCAAGCAAAAGTTCTCATGGAAGCCTTGGCAACCGCCTATGTCACAGAATGTTCCTGCAGTCCAAGGAACCTGACAAAGAGCCTTGTAGTGGGATTGGCCTATTATCTTCATAAAAGCAATATGCCTGAAGGTCTTGCAGAGATCGTCGCAAGCAATGTGGTCAAATACAATAAGAACTTTACTAAAAATATTGCTGTGAAAGTTGCAATAAAATATGTCATATCAAAAATTCCATCTAGCGAAAGATCTGCACTAAAAAACATAACCGAGCTTATACCAACCATAATCTTAAAAGTTGACCCTAATGCTACTGGTAATATTTCAGAAAAGAGCGCACTAAGAATGTCAACCTATATGACCATTAGATCTCTTGGTCTTAATGTGACCATGAAACAACTGAATGAAATTGAAACCCCTGAGGAGGCGACCATAAAAATAATGATGCTAACGGCAGAAAAGGAAGGAGGTATGAAGGCAGCAGAGTTTATTGAAACACTCAAGAATGGAAGTCTTCTTGGAGCCCCTTTAAGTTCTATAAGAAAGAAGCTACCAGAAATCCTTGCATCAATGGCTACAAAGGAGTTCAATGTAAGTAAGAGCGAGATCTTGCCTGTAGCCCAAGCGGCTGTTAATGCATACTTTGATCATATCCCTTCAAAAGAGATTATAGAAATATTTACCGAAAAAGAGCTTAATAGTGTTTTTCCAAAGATAATGAACAAGATTAGAGGTTTACTAATTTCAAAGAACATGAACGGATTTATAGTAAGCGTTTCAATGAAACAGAACATCTCCGATAAGGTTGCTGTTCAACTTCTTTCTAATATATCTAAGAGAATGGAGAAAGACCTAAGAGCTCAAGGATATTATTGGTCTTCTGTTATCTATGGTGGAGAGGAGGTTATGAATTATGAAAGCAAAGTCTATTCAGATAAAGATGTACGGAATATAGACAAGTTCAGCTCAGCCTTTACCCTAATAATATTAGGTTTAATATTAGAGAGTGTAGCTGCAGCTTTCCTACCATTTGTAGGGATAGGCCTGGGAATAATAACGGCCTTAGGCGTGGTTTTCGGTTTTGCAAAGCTTGGAATAATTGACGTTTCAACATATAGCAGGGTCATAATGTTTACAACAGGGCTTGGCCTTGGTATAGACTATGCTGGTTATGTTGCTAAGAGATTCAGGGAAGAGGCTGTAAGGCTAGATTCTAGAAAAGCAGCCGCAGAGGCCTTTAGGAGAAGTTGGAGACCTGTAATTGCTGGTGCTACAACAGCTGCAATAGGTTTTGGCTCAATGAGTCTAGCCAGAAACTTTGGTTTCATTAGGACATTGGGCACCAATATACCAATAGCTATAATCCTTGTCATGGCAGCAAGTATAACTTTCATTCCAGCTCTCCTAGCCTATGTAGGCGAGACAAGATGGTTCTGGTGGCCAAGTAAAGCTAGAAAAAAGGAGAAAGGAAAAGAGCCCTCAGTCAGTAAACCCAGTAAGTTTTTGGTCAGAAGGGCAGGAGCCATCTTAACAATTGTAATCATTTTAGCTGCCTTAGGAGCAGTACCTGTTGTCAAGTTCAGTGGAAGCTATGATCCAGCATTAAACCTTCCAACAAAGGCTATATCGTACAAAGCACTTAAAGCTATAGAGAATAACTATGATCCCGGGTTCCTTTATCCAGTCTATGTCATAGCTTCTAACAGTAACTATGCAACAAAGCTCAAATCAGCCCTTCTAAAAAGTCACTATGTAAGAGGAGTCGAAATTTCAAAAGAATACAAAGGAGATAAGGTCCTGGAGGTTACACTTTCAGTATACCCTATGAGCCATCAGGGCATGGAGGCTACCAAGAATGTAAGAGAAGTAGCCCACAAAATAGATCCTAATAGCCTTGTTGGAGGAGAGCCAGCTGTCTATCTAGATATCATGAACCTTGTCCATAATATCTTCTACCATAAGGTATACCCAGTAGCATTGGTCCTTATGTTTGTGACTATGTGGATCATCTATGGAGGAGCTGTTTTAGCACTAGCCGTTATAGCTAGTGTGATCCTAGGTGCTATCTGGGGATTGGCAGCAACTATAGGAATCTACCAGCATTTATTAAACAAGGAAGTTATATGGATGCTACCTATAATTGTATTTACAGCTATACTGGGTGTTGGAATGGATTATAACAGCTTCTTTTTAGCTAGAGCCAGAGAAGAATGCGAAAAAGACTGTAGTCGTGAGGCAGTTGCAAGAGCCTTGTCTAAGTCAGCAGCACTTGTCATGGGCTTAGCTTCAGCCATGGCTAGCGCTTACGTTAGCATAGCTATTTCATCAATACCAACTCTGTCTGAGATGGGAATTGCCTTAACCTTAGGAGTCCTACTCACTGGTTTCAATGCATCGGTGATATTGAGTCCTCAGCTGCTAGCACTACTTGGAAAGAAGGCATGGTGGCCTTTAAAGATGGGGGATGAGAAAGGTTGAAAGAACTGAAGGCAGTTGACCCTTTTAAGTATAGAGTTAGGTTTATGACATTGATGATCCTAGCGACAAAACCAAGCCATGGTTACGAAATATTGAAAAGGCTTGAAGATATAACTCAGGGACTTATAAAAGGGGGCCCTGGGACTATCTATCCCATTCTCAAGGAGCTAAAAGATGAGGGACTTATAAAGGAGAAAATCGTACAAGAAGGAGGAAGACAGAAGAAAATCTATGAGCTGACAAGAAAGGGTGCCATTGAGGCAATAACAGCTTTGGACACGTTCCATGCAATAGTAAGGAATCTTCTCGAGCTTGCAGGAGAGGCCAGAAGAGCCGTACTAGAAAGAATAGATCCTATAGATCCTGATGAAGACCTCTGCCCTAGCATAGAGATGATTGATATTTTAAGAAAGATAAGTAGCTTGGTGAACCAACAGCTAAAGAAGCTTGAGAAAGTTCTTGAAAAGTGCCACAACTCAACTACCTTCTCTTAGCTGCTATTCTAACAATAAAGGTATTCCGTGTCCTATTCTTTCCACTAGAGGTAGTTCCTATTATCTCTCTATAAGGTCCTTTCCAAGAGGCCTCATATCTCTTTAAAAGCGTCTTTATGAACTTTCTTGCAGCACCAATATGGGAAAAGTAGACATCAACTCCCTCTTTATGCCTAATTATGTCAATGAGATCATCGATCATCCCTAGATCACTCATAACCATTTGAATTTCGTTTTCAAGAACCTCAGATCTAAAACCTCTCAATTGGACAACAGTATCATATTCTCCACTAATTCTGGTTGTGCATCTCGGACATATAGATGGGCGAAGTTTTATAGTAACTGGCTTTCTCCATTCCACTTTTTCTCCTCTTATGTCTCCTTCAAAAATTAAAATGAGCCTCGTTGTCCAATTGGGTTCAGTCTTAAATACTATATCCCTTAACTTTATCTTGTCCATTACCCCTTTTTTGTCAACAACTTTCTTCACTTTATTTTCGATAACTTTTTTTTATCACTGACTTAAAACCTCCCTCAGTCTGAACCCATTTAAAACCTAGCTTTACAGAGCCACAGTATTTGCAGACCTCAGCCTCAACAACGTTAGGAATAAGCTCGGGTCCTTTAACTTCTGCGTAACATCTTGGACATAATCCCTCAACTAAGAACTTTGTTTCCCTTCCACATCTTGGACATACATATTTTCCGCACAAACCTAGCACCACTCTAAAGGCTCGCCAAAACCATCCATGTCTTTCTTAGTTGCTAAAACCTAAATACATTATAAATCATAGACAAGTTTCCCGATAATTAGAAGTGCCTGTTTAAAGGCACTTTGCAAAAAACGATCTGGCTCATTTATCTCGTTAACGAGATCGGTCTTCTCTATCTGCTGATCTCTTTAAACTTTAATTATGATATGTGGCCTATTATATTCTTTTTCAGAGCAGATTTGATTGTCATGAAGTTGGAGGCATCTACATGTCTAATACCATTCAAAAGTATCCTAATGTGCTGACGTTCCAGAAGCAGTCTTTATGCTAAGATATTATCCAATATTTTATATAATTGATTATTAAATTATTTAAAGAGAGAAATATTTTCACTTTGTAACTTTCTTTTAATTTTCATTTTTTTATATATAAAATATATAATTTTAGCAAAGAAATCTAATGTATTTGGATAGGGAGACATGAGATACTCAATAACACTTATAATCATAGCTCTCATAGGCCTAATCTCATCTATAATGGCCCTCAGAGATTACAGCTCCGTGAAACCTATGTGTGAGATAGGCAAAACCTGGAACTGCAAAGCTGTCTATCACATTCCTCAGGCAAAGGTTCTTGGAATTCATCTAAGCCATGCAGCACTCATCTACTTTACCATACTTCTTTTTATTACACTTCTTTACACGTTTCTGGGTCGTCCAGGCATTCTTTTGGTTATATCAATATTAAGTATTGGAGGTTCAATCCTAGTACCGTATCTAGTCTATCTTGAGGCAAAGGTTGCCCATGCATTCTGCCTTTACTGTACTATAATGCATGCAGCGATTGTTTCCAGTGCCATTCTGAGCACGTATCTTTATGTATCTAAACTAGGAGGTGTCTAAAATGAGCGACGAAGA
The DNA here is from genome assembly GCA_027082825.1 of Acidilobaceae archaeon. Classification (GTDB taxonomy): domain Archaea; phylum Thermoproteota; class Thermoprotei_A; order Sulfolobales; family Acidilobaceae; genus JALWTO01. The sequence continues at coordinate 8,794 of JALWTO010000001.1, read as the reverse complement.
GGTGAAGGGACTTTTAGATAAGATTCTAAAATCTTTCTTAAAGAAAAACAGGATAACTAAGGGAAAAGCCGGAGATGAATTTAGGACCATAGATAGATCCTGTCCCCATGGAGTCTATCTGTACGTTCCTGAAAGAGACCTTTGGAGACTCGTACTTATAAACAATGATTATTGGAAGCCAGAAGGGAATGGGCTTTATGTTATTTATTTTGATAATACTAAATGCCCAGCATGTAGAATATATGACAACTGCTGGTTTAAGTTGGTTAAGAAAAAACCCGAGAACGCAAAATATGTGATTGTTTTATGCTCATGGTTTTCCCTAGATTGTAGCTCAAAGGCTGCGCTCAGAACATTCGAGAAGTATAGCATTCATGCATCACCCACAACTCTTTTTGTGTGCAAAAAGAATGGCAAAACTTTGTTTGCCAAGAAATACGAAGGTGTTCTAGAAATTGAGGAGCTTATAGCCATACTTACAAGCCTAAGATCTTCTTGTAAACCGGAATAAGATTCTAATCGTATTTGGATAAATTAATGTCTACGCCAAGGAGCTTCACGAGTAGGTTCCTCTAAAGGCTCCAAATCACCCCTCAGAAGAGCGTTTATATTATCTAGAACAGAACCTTTCATTGCTCTCCATATTAATATACGATGACGTAATAGTAAAGCATAGGCTATTTCGCCAATGTCATTAACTATGACATCCGTAACTCCCTGCTCATGCATACTCTCTGCCAGATCTGCACCAGCTAGCACATCTTTGTCTTCACTTAGATTTTCGCCAAGCAACTCTGAACGTCTAAGTATTTTAACTTTCTTTATCTTATTATGTTCAATATATGCCAAAATAAGAAGCTGTGACTTTCCGAAATGCCTGTAAATTAAGGAATTTAGAGAAGGCTTTTCAACAGGAACAATGACCTTTAGGCTACTTCTTCTTACAGGCTGAATGTTGACAATGACGTTTTCAACACCAGCAAGCTCTTTTTTAAGTTTTCTCTCTATTCTTGATGCCATTCTTGATGCCACATCTATCGTTATAAGAGGGTATGTGCGTATTGATACTTCGATAAAAGTTACTGGCCCTGCCCATCTAATCTTGATATTCGTAATCTCAGCCTTGTTAGAAACTACTGTTTCTGATATGCCCCAAGCTTTTTTCAGCATTTCAGGATCTCTTGGAAGATCCAAGAGGGCTAACACAGAATCCTTTGCAGCCTCGTAAGCTGCAACTAATAGTCCTAGAAGAGCAAGGCCCATTGTAATTTTATATATAATGCTGCTTAAAAATACTCGATAAAGAATTAAACCAACAGTAACTGCAAAAGACTCCGTTACGTCAACCCACATATGGGCTGCATCTGCACTAAGAGAAGGGCTATTCATCAACTTACCTGCCCTAAGTTTTGTTATTGCAGAAACCGCTAATAACAACACAGAAAAACCCTCAGTAAAAAGACCTACCAAAGGAAGAGTGGGAGGCATTCCCTTTAGGTTATGTATCTGGTTTATAAATTCCAATAATATTATCAGAGCCAAAATAAATGCAACTAGATCTTCCAATCTATAAAGTCCATAAGGATAACGTTTGCTCCACTCACTTCGTGAAACAAATAATGCAACAAGTATTAAAAATGAGAGAACAGTGTCTATCATTGAGTGATAACCTTCCACCACAAGTACCTGGACATTGAAAATCTCTCCAACCACAAACCTAGAGAGTGTGACTATTAACAAAGCCAATATTGAAATTATAATCAACTTCTGAAATGCTTTATTTTTTGTGCTATATCCCAAAATTCGCACCACGATCTTTAACCATCGATAACATTTTAAGTATTTATATGAAAATAAAAATTATAAAGCACAAGCTATCTAAATCCTCCGAACAAAATACGAGCTGTATCTAAGTTACGCCCTGAGGGGCCTGGCCTCTATGTAGAACCTCGGAGCCCTGTACTCCGCTGCGAGGTCCTCGTGGCTCAGGGAGCCCTCCTCGACGAGCATGTGGATCCAGGCCCTTCCCCTCAGGGAGGCCATCCACCTCGACAGGAGGGAGACGAGCCTGTCCCTCTCGCCTTCAGGCATGTCCTCGAATGGGCTCGGCTCCACCTGCCACCATCTGGTCCCTGCGGGCAACAGGATCCCCCGGCTGAAGGAGGTTCTCGGGGGACGCTTCAGAGCTGAGAGTTAGAGAAGGTTTCGACTCAGACTTCAGAGGGCTTCTCTAACTCCTCAAAGTACCTATAACATCAATAATTCATATATTGTGTCACAGTGGTTCTGAGCATCTGTCACGACTTGCATTCAATAAGCGAACGACCCCTTTTGAGTCCCATCGTTGCGCACACCTCGTCCAGGGCCCTCTCCAGGAAGTCTAGCTTGCCGCCACAGACGAGGTAATGCGCCTCGTTCCCTGCGACATCTAGGTAGTAGAGCGAGACCACGTTAGCTCTCTCGTGGAGCGCGTCGCGGTAGGCGTCATACATGCCTCTATCGCGGGTAAGTACTGCGGCGCCGAGCTTCTCGGCAACAGCAATTATCTTCAGGTCGACACTTATTCTGCGCATCCTCCTAAGCCTTTTGCTTCCCAACCTCTGCTCAAGAGCTGCATAGAACAGGGAAGCTCTCCTGACTACCTCCTCCGTTCTAGGAGCAACGATCGCCCTCCCAGCGCACTGCAGGTCCTCCACGAGCTTCACGAAGTCCCTGTATATTGTGTCTATTGCACCCAGCTTGGTGCCTATTCTTATCTTGTTCCTTATTGTTAGGTCGTCTAGGGTCCTCTTAACCTCGTAGAGCTGCTCTTCATAAACAACAAGCATCACATCATTATAGGCCAGCAGCCTCCTCGCCAGTTGGGCACGTAGTTCGTAGCCAACGCTTGTAGGACTGGGTGCGAACAGGTAGGCTAGTATGTTTGTATCTACGAGGACGCGGTTAGCGAGCTCTACCTCACTCAACGTCTACATCCTGCTCCTCATCGCCAGTAGTAGTCTCCGTCTCTAGGAGCTCGTAGAACCTCCAGGAGGCCAGGAGCCTGCCGTCAACCCTCGGGGCTTCCTCCAGTAGGTAGCTCGCCTTAAACGCCGCGGCCCATACATCGTCGCCATCCCTGGTAGGGCGTACTTGCAGTGAGCGGGCCAGGGCCCTGCCGAGTACGGCCCATGCATCGTCGAACCGATGCTCAATTATTAGGGCTCCAGCACGGATGTAGGAGCGCACGACGTCGGGACATTCTTCCCTGCTCCTGTCGCACAGCTCCAGGGCCAGGCGGCCCGCATGAACGTATGTGGCCGCCGCGAAGACCTCCTCAGAGCCCGTGGCCAGGTAGGCTAAGTGTAGCAGATCGGCCAGAGCGCTGAGCATAGAGTTAATGTCTTCGCTGGGCCTCAGAAGCCCCCTCCAGCCGCGCCTCATGGCCCAGTGGGCTGCCCTTCGCAATCCCCTCTCAACAGCCTGAGCATCGCCCTCCGCTTCGCCAGTTCCCACCACCTGGCGTACAAGCTCCTTAGAGTCGAGTGCGACCTTCTTCAACTCGTCACCATATCTGCCAAGCATCTTCGAAGGCTCGGCCACAGCAAGGACCATTACCGCACAACCCCGTTGATAAACTATTGCTGTCCTCCTCTATACTCATAGCACGCATTCCATAATATATAAATAGTTTTGTAGATTATAGTTGCCGACTCTCAAAGCCACATTAACATAAATTAACATAAAAAGAGCTGTGTGCTGTAAACTGTAAGGTGAGAAGCAGGTAAATCGCTTTCCTTCCTCTCAGCTCTGGAATCTAGAGCACAGAGCATAAGTTAATCCGACCAATTTCTGTAGACTTTAAAGTGTGAAGTTCTTATGTGAAATCGGGTTCTAAAATTTGTTCTGAACTCCAGAGCTGGGAGTTAGAGAAGGTTTTTGAGAAAAGAACGGTAGGCTTCTCTAACTCAAGAAATCAGCCCATTAATGAGGTAATGAAACTCTCGGCTAAAACGATTAAGCGGCGCTTTATGGCATCCTCAAACTTAACGCGATCCAGTACTATGAAGGGAGGAGTTCCTGGCATGTCAAGATATCTGGACGTAACACCGTCCTTGTGGAGATCATCCAGAAGCTCTCTAAGAGCAACTTCATCAACTTCTAAGGCTTTTATAAGTGAGTTAAACCTTTCTTTAGCCGCTTCAGGATTCAAAATCTTTCCTACTTCAAATAAGAGTGCAAGAGCTGCGAAGTTTCTAAGTACACGATCGTCTATTATGGGAACAGCTTTATCTAGAATATAGTTAACAACTTCGGTAGGGGCTTGTATTGCTGTACATCCAGTTCTGCCCTGTCTACAAGAACATATGTAGGTTTGCGTAGCCTGGAGGCTTCTCTCAGCTCCTCCAGCAGGAGGTAGCGCCTGTAGCCTTGCTCTCTAGAGGCCAAGCCCAGCACGGCTTTCGCTGCAACTTTTCTAATATGCTGTCAGGTATCGGCCTTAATCCTGCTCTCATCTTATGTAAATAAAAGCGCGAGACTCCTAAATCTGAAGGCTTGATTTTGTTACCTAAAATGAGAAGCAGCTCCCTCCTAGACTCTTGAGGGACTTCTTCAGGATCTGGCAGCAATTCTAGTCCCTCATTACTGAGGAGTGAGGGTGGGTCTCGGTCGGAATGGCCTTCTCCATCTGTGAAAGTTTTGGGATACGCCTCCTTGTCCCGAAGGGCGTATGACAGATAGGGAGAGTGGTAGGGGGTTAGGAGCTTCTGAAGGTGGTTTATTTGATTGAGAGGAGGTATCAGAGGACTTGGCCGTGGTGGGCCCGCGGGGATTTGAACCCTCAGGCCTCTGCAGTGTGAGAACACATAGATGTGCAAGAATGTATATGAAGGACATGCATGGAGTCCAGAACTAATATCACAAAAGATATCAGAGATAATATCAAACACCATCAGATATGCATGAAGAGATATTTTCATGATGGTAACTATTTTTATTTCTTATAGGCCTTCTTTCTAGAAAGTATTGCGTATACTATTATTTTGTTGGGTTTTTCTAGTTCAAATAGAACTCTATACTCACCTATGCGAATCCTGTAATGATTCCTGTAACCACGCAACTTCTTAATGTCAAGCCTTCCGGAGAAGCCATAGTCTCGCAGAATAACTAGGGCTTCAAGGATCCTACCTTTAAAGGGCTCATCAAGCTCGCTGAGTTGCTTTAAAGCCTTTTTAGTAAGGCTGATGCTGTACCTTGTCATTTTAGCTCCCTAAGGACGTCCTCTAAATCAACAAGCTTTACTTTTCCTTTCATTTTTTCATCCTCATACTCTCTTATTGCTTCAGCCTCGTCTGGTAGGGGTTCTTCGATGCCAATAAGTCGCTCTTCTAATAAGGCCTCAATACGCTCTAGTATAGTCCTTAACTCACGTAGCTCCCTGTATAATAGCTCTTCTTTGCCTATGGCCAATTGCAGTCTCCCTCCTCGTAGGTTTAAACAGTACTCGAGGCTCTTAACCCTTTATCGTCTTGGATAACCTGTCGAAGAGATAGCAGAGCTGATATTTATTGGTGGGCCCGCGGGGATTTGAACCTAAAGCATTCCCCGTCAGCTGAGATAGTACATACAGCTAGTGTGATACTCATAACATTAAAATTCTCCAAAGATGATTAGGAGTTATGTTAAAACGGAACAGCCTCAGCCATATAAGAACACAAGGATATACTATTGCATATAGCTAATGTATGTTGTCCCAAATGGTAAGTTTTCAAAGCCATTCTCTCAATATCACCTATAACACTTATTACTCTGTAGATAGCCTCCTCTCCAGTCGAATTTTTAGAACTATATTAACTGTCTCTGTTTTATTTTGACTGACTAAGAGAGCATATTTAATCAAGGTTGTTATTTTAAAAGATCTTGGTACAAACAGGTGAATGTGTAGGTGAGAAAAACTAAAACAAATAAGAACGGTAATGGAAATCCATATAAACTGAAGCTCTATTTAATCATATCCCTCTACATGTTTTCTTTAATAATTGTTCATGAAATCTGGAGAATAATTGCGTCAACATTAATAGCTTATATTGTTATATTTATTATTGGCCGTAGGTCAGCTGGTAATATGAAAACCTTATTGAGTTTTTATCTATATATTCTTCCTATGGCTATATTGTATGATATATTATGGAAATTTGGAAGAAATGCACCTTTTTGGTTTATTTCTACTCAGCTTTCTCTGATAGCTTATGGTTTAGGAAATATCACGAGCCTTTTAGTCTATTGGATCTCAGCACTCCCCCTACTTGTATTCCCAATAAACTTTAATGGAATAGTGCTATATACCATTTCTACAATGATTCCTCCACTAGTTCTTTATATCTCTTTAAGCAAGAAGGGATTAGAATATGTTAGAACAGCTGTAATTGCAGTGACTGACTATAAAGGCGATCTATTTGAACAAATTATAAAAGGTTCTGAAGAAAATATTACCTGGAATGCTTTACTAATTAAAAATGGCAACAGAGTAAAAGCCATCTTAGAACCTGGCATACATTATGGTCCTTTCAAAGGTGTTGGTAGTAGCGATTTTCCAAGATATATAGTAAACCTGACTGACTATAAAGTACTTCCCTTACATGGTTGCGGAAGTCATGAAAAAAATGTTGTCAGCTCAAATGATATGAAAAGATATGTCAGGTATCTTTTTAGTAAAATATTTAAAAGTTCGGAAAATAGCTGTAAACCTCTTATTCCTTTCCAAGGCTCATATAATGACTGGAGCTATTTGGTATTTGGCTGTAAGAAAAAACCCTTAATTTTGCTATGGAATATAAAAGGTTCTGAAGATATTTCTTGTGATGCAGTCAAAGAGTTTCTAGATAAAGCAATAATTGTAGATTCACATTGCATAGAGACTGATAAGATGAGCTTATTTGACATAAAGGAGGCTCTTAAAAATGCCTTAAACGGTATTGAAGAATGCAGGTCAGAAACCCGATGTTGTCTTGAGTTCTTTCATGTAGACAACAACATTATAAAAGAAGCTAACTTATGTGAAAACTGGTTTGCTCTTTTCAAACAATGTTGTGATAATAACTGCAAGACTATTGTAGTGATTCCTTCTAACAACATTGAGGTAGTATCTTCTACTAGATACATGAATGCTCTTCGTGGATTGGCACATATGGTAACAATAGACGACCACAGCTGTATATCTGATGGATCTAATAAAGGAGCCCTAGTTTGGTCCGATAACTTCTTAAAACTTGTCAAAGACTCTATTAGGAACTGTGTTCCTTCATCATGTGAACTTAGTTTTAAATCTGGTGAAGTAAAGTTAAAGCTCTGGGGTAATGATACGTTTAAAGAACTTAGTGATTTAATGAAAAGAGGAAAGAAAGCTTGGTACTTAGTTTTGGGTCTATACATCTTGCCAATAGTTATTTTAGTAGCCTATATAGTATAAGCTTTAATATAACTTCATGAGATATCTTGTCTTAAACCATGATAAGAACTAAAAAAGTAATAGTTATTTGTCTATAAGGCTGGGTGAGGTTTGTTGCCTGTATTTTATCCTAAAAGACCTGTTGTTGGTGTCGGATCTCTAATTATCGAGAATGGAAAAATTCTTTTAGTTAAGAGAGGATACCCACCTAGTAAAGGTAGATGGAGTATTCCTGGGGGACATGTAGAAATTGGAGAGGGAATCCTAGATGCAGCTAGGCGGGAGCTTGAAGAGGAAACAGGAATAATGGGTGAGCCTCTTGGAGTTGTTAATGTAGACGATGCTATAACTATTGACAAGAAAGGATTGGTTAAATACCATTACGTACTTGTTACTGTGCTCTTCAAAAGAGTTAGTGGAGATCTTAGACCTGGAGGTGATGCCATAGAGGCTAGGTTCTTTGATATAAATAAGGCAAAGAGTTTGAAACTGACAGATTCAGCCAGAGGACTTCTCGAGAAAATCAAATCGAATCTATTGTGTCTGGAAAAGCCAATACCTGTAAGGAAGTATTCACCTGAAGATTATTGAAGTCTTCTTGTAGCAATGACTAGTGATGCCAACGTCCTGTTAAGAGCCTTTGACAGGTAATTCAAAACTTTTTCTCCTGTTTCTATATATGATCCTTCAACCTTCATTCCAACAAATTGCATGAATTCCTCAAGAAGCATTTTGGCATCAGAAGGTATTTCAACGCACTTGGCCTTAGTAGCCCAGTATATGATCTCGCCTAATGTTTCACCTCCCAAAGATCCTAGAATTTTTGAAAAGTCCCAAGGCTTACCACCTATATTATCTTCTTTGACTGTTTTTTTGTGTCTACAGAATCCAAGCAATTTGTCTAAAGTAACTCGAGCGCAGGTAGCAAGTTCTAGAGCAACTTCTGGGCTTTCATGGGCCCACATTATCGAGGAGACCGCCATAAAATCTATAAGTATATCTATCTCGTTTTGTATCTCAATTTCTTCTTTGTCATTTAGACCAACATCAAGCTGCGGTGATTCTAAATTTCTATCCTCAACACTACTCATAACTAGCACCGAAATCATTTTTTAAGTTCTAGGAGAAATTTATAGTGAAGAACCTTCTTCTTTGAATTAAAGTCAGTAATACCGAAGTTCAAAATTTTAAACATAGAAATAGACAAGTCCTTTGAAAAACATCTTTTGGATTAAAAAGTTACCAGGGGAGTTAGCAACTATTAACTAGTAAATTTCTTTTAAATATTTTTATCAGATTTGGTCTTGAAAATTTCTATAATCATCCTTAGCATAAGAAAATACAGAAAATGTCAGTGTAATAAGT